>NZ_LZKP01000215.1 GCF_001672895.1 Mycobacterium sp. E740 | reverse complement strand
GCGGAGGCCTTTCGCGCGTTCACAGGCGCCCCCCAAGGCAAAGGCGCTGCCCTCCCCTCAGATTTTTTTCACTATCAAGCAGAAGGGGCTTCCCTAACGTGACTGAGCGGAAGCTGCGCGCCGTTAAGACGGGTGAGAAAGCACCTTCAAAGCGACTGCCGCGGAAGGCCACGTCGAAGTCGGTGGTCGCTGCTGCGCAGACCGGTGATCTTCGTCAGATGCTCGTCGCGCTCCGCAATCGGATCGCGAAGGCGATCGACGACCCGAAGACACCGGCGCCTGCGCTTGCGGCGTTGATTCGGCAGCAGATGGATATTGCTGTGAGGATCCAGTCGATAGACCTCGCCGCCGAAGGTGCCACGTCGACGTCGGGTCCCCAATCGGCGATCGCCTCGACGCCCGATGAGCCATGGGATGAATCGATGATTTGAATTCGGGTCGGGTGCGACCCCGCTAACGAGCGTACCTGGCGTCACCCGCCTAATTCGGTCTAAAAGCGGCTAAACCGGTTTGCTGTCGGTTAAGCTCCGCCAGTCCATGCACCCCATGCCGATGAGCCGGAGGCCCCCTTGTCTGAGCCCTGGCTGTCGGCAGACGACATTGCTTCGCACCTCGGGGTCACCAAAGACACCATCTACACGTGGATCGCAGAGAAGGGTATGCCGGCCCACAAGGTTGGGCGCCTGTGGAAGTTCCAGACCGCTGAGGTCGACGACTGGGTGCGCCGCGAGAGCGCGGCGGCCGACGACAGCGCCGAGAGCTGACCATGCGCATCATCGACAACGTCAGTGAACTGCTTGGTGACGATCTCAAGGGTGAGGTTCGCCAAGGTTCTAAGCTCCGGATCGCCGCTTCGACGTTCTCGATCTTCGCGTTCGAGGCGTTGCGCAAAGAGCTGGAACGGGTCGAAGAGCTCCAATTCGTTTTCACATCGCCGTCGTTCGTCGCCGCCGACGCCACCGATCAGTTGCCGAAAGAACGTCGACAATTCTTCATTCCCACGGCCAAGACCGGCGAATCCTCGCTTTACGGTTCGCAGTTCGAGATCAGGCTGCGAAACCAGCTAACACAAAGAGCCATCGCTCGAGAGTGCGCGGACTGGGTGCGCCGCAAAGTCCGATTCCGCTCAAACCGGACGGGAGCGCCTATGCAACAGTTCGCAGTCGTCGACGACCGGGTCGTCTACCAACCGATCCAAGGCTTCACCTCTGCCGACCTCGGTTACGAACGTGGAAATGCGGTCTCCAACATCGTCACCAAACTTGACGAAGCACCGATGGCTACACAGTATGTCGCGCTTTTCGAACAGATTTGGAGCAATCCGAACCAGCTCCAAGACGTCACTCAGTCGGTGCACGACCACATCGCAAGCGTGTACGCCGAGAACTCGCCTGCTCGGATCTACTTCGTGGTCCTCTACAACCTATTCTCGGAGTTCCTCGAAGACATCAACGAGGACGTTCTGCCCAACGATCGCACTGGCTATCAGGAAACGCAGGTCTGGAAAAGCCTGTACAACTTCCAACGTGACGCCGCGACCGGAATCATCAACAAGTTGGAGACATACAACGGTTGCATCCTCGCCGATAGCGTGGGCCTGGGCAAGACGTTCACAGCACTGGCAGTCGTCAAATATTACGAGCTGCGCAACAAGTCCGTCCTCGTCCTAGCGCCGAAAAAGCTAGCTGAGAACTGGACCAACTACAACGCAAACCTGACCACCAACATCTTCGCGGGCGACCGGTTCAACTACGACGTCCTCGCCCATACCGACCTCTCCAGGACGAGAGGAGAATCTTTGGGCTTGCGTCTCGACCGAATCAATTGGGGTAACTACGATCTCGTAGTCATCGATGAGTCCCACAACTTCCGTAACGCCGACTACGCACAGGAAATGGAATCGCGCTACCAACGGCTCATGCGTCAAGTCATCCGCGAAGGCGTCAAAACCAAAGTTCTCATGCTGTCGGCCACCCCGGTCAACAACCGCTTCAACGACTTGAAGAACCAACTCCAACTCGCCTACGAAGGCGACTCGGAAAACCTCGCTCAACACCTCAATATCTCCACCACGGTCGACAAGGTCTTCAGCGACGCGCAGCGCGTCTTCAACGAGTGGTCCAAACTTCCGGCTGAATCGCGCACCGCCGACCGAATCCTGCAGATGCTCGACTTCGACTTTTTCGAGCTCCTCGACTCGGTCACAATTGCCCGGTCGCGCAAGCACATCCAGGCGTTCTACGACACGACAGAGATCGGCACTTTCCCCAAACGTCGCCATCCGGAGTCGATCAGGGTGCCACTCTCCGATTTACCCGACGCGCCGACCTTCAACGACATCTTCGCCCAGCTACAAGTGCTTACCCTGGCGGTATACACCCCGCTCGCTTACGTTCTTCCCAGCCGAATCAGCAAGTACGAAGATCTTTACAACGTCAAGGGCGGTACCGCACGCTCCAACATCGGACAACGCGGCCGTGAGCAGGGCCTCAAGAAGCTCATGACAGTAAACCTGCTCAAGCGCCTGGAAAGCTCGGTGGAGGCGTTCCGTCTCACCCTCTCGAAAATCGAAGCAGCAGTTGACCGCACCCTTGATAGAACCGGATCCCTCGCCGAACTCAACGTCGACTTCGCCGGACTCGACCTCGATGTCGACGACGAAGACGACGCCAACGTCGAAGCCCTCTCATTCGGAGAGAAGATCAAGATCGACCTCAACGACATCGACGTTGAATCCTGGCAGCGCGATTTGTCTAATGATCGCGAGACCTTGCGCGCGCTCCTGGACGAGATGCATAAGGTCACACCGGCCCACGACCTCAAACTCCAGAAGCTCAAACGTCTCATCGAGGATAAGTCCGCCAACCCCTTCAACCCTGGGAATCGCAAGGCTCTAGTATTTTCCGCTTTCGCCGACACCGCGGAGTACCTCTACCGGGAACTTGCGTCATCATTTCGCGACGTCGAGATCCAGACCGCGCTAGTCACCGGTGGTGCCCACACGGCGAAAACGACATTGGGTACCGGCTATGACTTTCAGCAAGTCCTTACACTCTTCTCTCCGCGGTCCAAGCAACGCCACCTCACCATGCCCAAAGAGACCGCCGAACTAGACCTCTTGATCGGCACCGACGTGATCAGCGAGGGGCAGAATCTCCAAGACTGCGACTACCTCGTCAACTACGACATCCACTGGAACCCGGTCAGGATCATCCAGCGATTCGGCCGCATCGACCGTATCGGCTCGACAAACGCCGAGATCCAACTCGTGAACTTCTGGCCAGACATCTCCCTCGACGAGTACATCAACCTCAAGGAGCGCGTAGAAAGCCGCATGGTAATCGCCGACCTTGCTGGCACGGCCGACGACAACGTTCTCACCCTTGAAGACAGCGACGCCGCCTTCCGCAAAGAACAACTTCGGAAGCTCCAGGACGAAGTCATCGAGCTCGAAGACGTCCGCACGGGCGTTTCCATCACCGACCTGGGGCTCAACGACTTCCGAATGGACCTCCTCGGCTACCTCAAGGAATACGGCGACCTCGCCACCGCTCCAAAGGGGCTTCACGCAGTAATACCCGCGGACCCAGCAAAGGGCCTATACCCCGGCGTCCTTTTCGCGCTGCGCAACGTCAACGCCGACGACAACATTAACCGTGGGAACCGGCTGCATCCGCACTACCTCGTATACCTCGACAACGAGGGCACCGTCATCGCCGACCACACCGAAGCCAAACACCTGCTCGACTTGATCCGCAGCGGATGTCGCCCCTACGACGAGCCCGTCAGTCACATCACCCGTATTTTCAACGACACCACCCGAGAAGGCGCAGAAATGGGCGCCTACTCCCAACTGCTCACCGCCGCAATCCATTCAATGATCCAGGTCACTGAAGAACGGGACGTCGACAGCCTCTTCACAGCCGGGGCCACTACGGCGCTGACGCAGTCAATCGCCGGTCTCGATGACTTCGAACTCATCGCCTTCATCGCTGTTGTCGACCCCGGTCCGGCATAGCATGACCGACGCTCTTTACCATTGGCCGGCCGCAGCAAGGTTCGGCCGCCAGGTTCCCAAGGCCAAGTTCTACGAACACGGCACCGTCTCCACGGCACTTCGCGAGAAGTTCGTCGACGAGGTTAAACGCATCACCTGGGCCTACAAGCTCGCCGATTCCACCATCAACCTCACTGGTGATGCTCAGGTTCCCGAAATCCAGATCTTCCAGATCGACGCAAAGGGTGACGACGTCAGCGAGCCCGTGATCGCTGCCATCGACAAAGCCATTCAGACACCGATCATCTTCGAGGTCACCAACATCGACGGACGTACGCGCATGACCGCCACCTATAAGCAGGTAACGTCCGCCACACCCAGGCTCGGCGCTTATTACACGACCCGGTGGTACGCCGAAAACGCAGCGCGGGAACCACTTCCAACCGCCATAACGCTGTCGGCTCTCTATACACTACTCGTTCAATCTCTCACCTCGGTGTCAACACGACCTGGCGAAGAACTATCAGAAGCTGCTGCGCGGCTGGATACGGTCCGCAAGCTCGAGCGCGACATCGCCTCCCTACAACGAAAGCTTCGAACCGAGCCCCAACTAAACCGCAAAGTCGAGTTGCGACGCACCCTGAAAGCCAAGCAAGCAGAACTAGAACAGCAGAGGTAACCGGTGGAGAGACTCCGTATGACATCACCCGACCTGACCGAGACCAACATCGACAAGCTCGCCGAGATTTTTCCCACGGTGATCACCGAGAGTTACGACGCGGATGGCAACCCCGCGAAAGCGATCAACTTTGACCTACTCCGCCAAGAGCTGGCCGACCACCTCGTCGAAGGACCCCAGGAGCGTTACCAGCTCGACTGGCCCGGCAAGCGTGAAGCAGCTTTCGCCGCTAACACTCCAATCGCCAAGACCTTGCGTCCGATCCGCGACGAGTCCACGGACTTTGACAGCACGAAGAACCTGTTTATCGAGGGTGACAACCTCGACGCATTGAAGTTGTTGCAAGAGTCGTACCTCGGCAAGGTCAAATTGATCTACGTCGACCCTCCGTACAACACTGGTAACGACTTCGTGTACGCCGACCGCTTCGCAAGGACTAGTGGTGAGGAGCTCAAACAGTCAGGTCAGGTGAGCGACGACGGCGTGCCGCTCGTGGCGAACACCAGCGCCAACGGCCGATTCCACTCGAAGTGGCTTAGCATGATGTTCCCCAGACTGAAGCTGGCCAGGAGCCTCCTCACCGACGACGGCGTCATAGTTATTTCTATCGATGAGAACGAGCACGCCAACCTTGTGGCCATCGGCACCGAAATCTTCGGTCGCGATTCCTATGTGGGCGAGATCGTGGTCAAGAACAGCAGTCGAAGTGACCAGCGGTACATATCGATGCAGCATGAGTACATCGTCTTCTTCGTCAAGAACAAGGCAATCAACACGGGCGAGTGGACGGAGAAGAAGGGTGGTTTGGATCGCATCTATACCGCCTTCGCAGAATTCCGTAAGAAGTTTGGCGACGACTGGGATGCTATTCATCAAGCGGCAAAGGAATGGTACAAAGGCTTCCCGCCGTCGGACGCGGTTTACGCAAGCAAGCATTACAACCGGATGGACGAGCGCGGAGTTTACTTCGCAGACAACATCTCTGGTCCCAATGATGGCCAGTACGTCTACGAGGTGTTACACCCCGTAACCGGGCAACCATGCAAGGCGCCTGCTCGCGGATGGGTCTTTCCGAAGGAATCTATGGAGCAGCGGATCGCAGAGAACCGCATCCATTTCGGACCTGACCACACCACAGTCCCGAATCTCAAGACTTACCTGGCGAACACCGAATATCAGAGCCTCACTAGCATCAGATACGTCGACGGCCGCGCAGCATCTAAGCGCCTCGCTGGACTTTTCGGTGAGAAGGTCTTCACCAATCCAAAGGACGAAATTCTGCTCCGTGACATCTACCGAGCCGTTGGCATCTCCAGTGACGACATTGTCCTTGACATGTTCGCGGGCTCGGCTTCCGCACTCCATGCGGTGTGGGAACTCAATCTCGCGATCGCGTCCGACGCGCACTTCATTGGCATCCAAGTAGCCGAGGATCTCAACGAGTCGTTGAAAACCGCGAAAGGTGCGGCGAACCAGATCACCACGAACGCAATCAAACTGCTCACGGAGTTGAGCAAGCCGACCACCGTGGCGGAGATTGGGAAGGAGCGATTGCGTCTTGCTGGCGACAGGGTTCGCGAGAAGGCGGCGACGTTGGACGTCGGATTCCGATCGTTGAGAGTCGACACCACAAATATGAGTGATGTGTTCCGCACTCCCGATGAGACCGATCAGCAAGCTCTAGCCGGACTTGAAGACAGCGTAAAGCCGAATCGCACAGGTGAGGATCTGCTCTTCCAAGTGCTGCTCGACTGGGGTCTGGAGCTGACGATGCCTGTCAATCGCGAGAAAGTGGAGGGGTACGAGGTTTTCATCGTCGAAGACGATGCGCTTATCGCGTGTTTCGATCCGGAGGTGAGTCCTGAATTGATCAGTGCAATCGCGAAGCGTGAGCCACTGCGGGCAGTTTTCCGCGACTCTGGGTTCGCTTCAGATGACGCTCGCATCAATGCAGAACAAGTCTTCCGCGAGATCTCCCCATCGACAGACGTGAAGGCTATCTGACTCGAATGAAGCTTCAGTTCAAAGTCCAGCAGTATCAGACCGATGCGGTCGACGCGGTTGTCGCAGTCTTTACCGGACAACCGAAGCATGATGGCGTCTCCTACCGGATCGACCCGGGCAAAGCGGAGCAAGCCGCGGATCCGACGTTGTTCCAGCCAATTCCTGATTCGGGTTTGCGAAATGCTGAGATCGCGCTTTCGCCAACTCAGCGACTAGAAAATGTCCAACAAGTTCAGCGGTCTCGAAATCTGCCTTTGTCGAACAAGCTGGTGGACAGTAAGGCTGCTCCAGGCGCTCCGAACCTAGATGTTGAGATGGAGACCGGTACCGGCAAGACCTACGTTTACATCAAGACGATCATGGAACTGCACAAGCGCTACGGTTGGTCGAAGTACATCATCGTCGTCCCGTCAATCGCCATTCGCGAGGGCGTGAAGAAGTCCTTTGATTTGACGGCTGACCATTTCCAACTGACGTACGGTACTAAGCCACGTTGTTTTATCTATAACTCATCCCAACTGCATGAGCTGGAGCGCTTCAGCTCGGATGCTGGGGTGCAGGTAATGATCATTAACATCCAGGCATTCAATTCGACGAGCAAGGACAACCGGCGAATCTATGATGAACTCGACGACTTCCAATCGCGGCGACCCATCGACGTCATCAGCGCGAACCGGCCCATCGTCATTATCGACGAGCCTCAGAAGATCAGTGCCGCAAGATCGCTGGAAGCGCTATCCCGGTTCAAGTCGCTTATGGTGTTGCGCTACTCGGCTACTCACAAGACTGAACACACCAAGGTCCACCGCCTAGATGCCGTCGACGCTTACAATCAGAAGCTAGTCAAGAAGATATCCGTACGTGGGATAACAGTTAAGGGTTTGGCTGGCTCGACGGCCTACCTTTATCTCGACGCAATTGAGATAGCGAAGGGCGCCAAGCCGCGCGCCCGCGTCGAGATGGAGGTCCAAACAGCCGGCGGTATAAAACGCCAGTTGAAACGCCTCGACTTGGGCGACAATCTCCATGACATCGCCAACGGTATCGAGGCCTATAAGGGCCTCTTCATCACCGATATCGATGCCAGCCGCGACATCATTGAACTGAGCAACGGCGACGTCGTCATAGCTGGGCAGCTCGCGGACCGCGATGTTACGGAGGAAACCAAGCGTCGCATTCAAATCCGCGAGGTTATCCGGGCGCATGTCGAGAAGGAACGGGAGCTGTTCGCGCAGGGCATCAAAGTGCTGTCTCTGTTCTTCATTGACGAGGTTGCAAAGTACCGCGACTACGAGCGCGAGGACACGCTTGGTAGCTATGCGCGAGTCTTCGAGGAAGAGTACGTCTCGATCGTCGATGAGATTCTCGGCGAGCTCGAACTCGACATCTCAGCCGCGGGATTTAAGGAGTATCTGCGCCGCGATGGTGTCCGAGACGTTCACCAGGGCTACTTCTCGATCGACAAGAAGACCAAGCACGCAGTCGACGGGCCAGTCCATGGGACAGGTGACGAGAAGGGTCAATCAAAAGACGTCGACGCTTACGACCTGATCCTCAAAGACAAGGAACGCTTGCTGTCATTATCCGAGCCTGTCCGCTTCATCTTCTCCCACTCCGCTCTCCGTGAAGGCTGGGACAACCCGAACGTTTTCGTAATGGGCATGCTCAAAAAAAGCGACAATACCGTCTCTCGGCGTCAAGAGATCGGGCGCGGACTGCGGTTGGCCGTTGACCAAAACGGCGAGCGCATGGACAATCCCGTCACCGTGCACGACATTAACGAACTGACTGTCGTCACCGACGAGTCCTACACCGATTTCGTAACAGGGCTGCAAAAGGAGATCGCCGAGACTCTTAGTGCGCGCCCCCGCAAGGCAAGCACGAAATTCTTCACAGGCAAGACAATTCAGACCGAGGACGGCGAGTCAATCGTGGAGGAAGCGCTGGCACTCGCGCTCTATAAGTACCTCGTCAAGAACGACTACCTCAACGACGACGACACACTGGCGGATGCCTACAAGACCGCCAAGGAAGCAGGCACCTTGGCTGAACCATCATCCGAGGCCCTGAAGCCGATGATCAAATATCTTTTCCCGCTGGTCGACTCGCTCGACCAAAACCTTCCAACTCCGACCGATAGCCGCAAGGGCAAGAAGGTGCCGCTCAATGAGGCCAACTTCGCCAAGAAGGAGTTCCAGGAACTCTGGAGTCGTATCAATCACAAAGCCGTGTATCAAGTTGAGTTCGACTCCGCCGAACTGATCCGAAAATGCATACTTGCGCTCGACAGCCACCTCAAGGTCGCTGCTATGCAGTATGTCGTTCAGGCGGGGACGCAGGTAGACTCCCTCGACGCCGATGACCTCGCATCTCGCGCTGGGTTCGGAGTGTCGAGCACTGCCACGCACACCGAGACTGCCTCGGCCGGGTCTCAGGTCAGATACGACTTGCTCGGTGAAGTCACCGAGAAGACTCAACTCACCCGACGCACGGCCGCCGCGATACTAAGCGGAGTGAATACAGATGCGTTCGCCAAGTTCCGGCTCAACCCAGAGCAATTCATAACCGAGGCTGCTCGGCTCATCAATGAGCAAAAGGCTACCGCGATCATCGAGCACCTGACATACGACGCCCTCGACGACCGTTTCGACACAGCGATTTTCACCGGAAGTCAAACCACACACAACTTCGCCAGCGCTGGAAACAAGCTGACAAAACATATCTACGACTATGTCGTCACCGACTCCAAAGTGGAACGCAAGTTCGTCACCGAGCTCGATACCAGTAACGAAGTCGCCGTGTACGCCAAATTGCCCCGCGGATTCTTCATCCCAACCCCTGTCGGAGACTACAACCCCGACTGGGCCGTTGCCTTCACCGAGGGCATGGTGAAGCACGTCTACTTTGTAGCCGAAACCAAGGGCTCGCTCTCATCTCTTCAACTGAAGGGAGCTGAGCAGGCCAAGATCGAGTGCGCCCGCAAATTCTTTAAATCACTCAACGAGAAGAACGGAGACGACGTTAAGTACGACGTGGTTACCGACTACACCGAACTGATGCAGTTGGTGACCGTTTGAGTGTGCGACCCCTGATCGGGGCGCGGCTGCGGTGTCTCAAGAAGATACAACTTCACATAACCCCGTCTGCAAACCGACTTGGCTCAAATTAGTGCGCACCCTCGGATTTCGATAAGCGCGGCTCGGAGTGTCGGGCAGCGGGCGCTCTATGACTCCGCAAGGGTGGCAAGGGCCGACAGCGATTGGCCCCGGTACCGCCAGACGTCTGCGCCCGGGATCGCGTCGGGGGTGGTGCCGGTGGCTTCCTGTACGATTTTTTTGGCCAAGGTGGTAGGTGTGAACGTGGTACCGCTGCCTGGATCGGCTGTCCATTGCAGCGGCCGGTCGCGGTGCTTGACCCAGGTGGCACGGCCTCGCCGTGGATCCTCTGTAACCCACTGGTCGACCTGGTGGGCGAGTTCGGCGTTGATCCAAGTGTGCAGATCGAGGTCGACCTGCGCCCCTTCGGGCACGGTGTTCGATTCGTAGAGCAGGTATGTCGAGCGGATGCGGCGCTTCTTCTCGGCGATCGTAGTTGCGACGGAATCGGCTGAGGCAGAGGCGATTCCAGGGGTGAGCACGCGAGTGGTCGGGTCAACTGCGGGGTAGAGTCGGCGGAACACGATGCAGGTCTGTGGTGGTGCCGGGCCATCCATTAGAAATGCGTTGACGGTGTGCATCTCGATCGTGAGGTTCGGTGCGAGGTCCGACAGCCAGGACACGGTGGTGTAGGTCTGCGCAGTGAAATCCTCAGCAAGCAAGATAATTTTTGGGACGGTGAGGAATTTGTTGTCCCATGTGCCGTCAACGTGGTCTTCGAGCTGCTCCAGCGCCTGTACTGGCGAAACTGGCTCGCTTGCAACACGGTTGAGATAATCCGCGTGGGCGTCGGCCAGCGTGTCCTTACTAAAACCGGCCACGAGTGCCGCGTATGTGATGGCTTGCAGGTGGATACGAGAATCTGTGCCTCGTTTGAGTTCAACCACGACCAGTTGGCCAGAGCTGTCCAGTCCGAGGATGTCGAGGCGCTCCCTGGCCAGATCGCCGAAATCCGACGACCACTTGTCGTACTGCGTCGTGACGATCTTCACTTGGTCACCGAGCACCTCTGGGTGGTCGATAATCCAGCGCTCAAGGTGGACGGGCTCCAGAATCCCCAGTTCGGCCAGTCGCCGCGAGGGCATCGGTGCACACTCCGCATCCAGGTTCGCGAGGGTGAACATCAACATGTCGGACTCCATACCGTCAGTCTGGCACTTCAGGGGCAGACGTTGCGGTCGGGGCGAACCTGCACAGCGCACCTAAAGCACGGAGGCGGAGGACCGTCAGTTAGTGCGCAAAATCTCGCCAATGGGGTCGAAAAACATCAGGTCAAACCGCTTCGACGATCGCGAACCGGATCGTGAGCCAAGTCAGGTACCGACTACACCGAACTGATGCAGTTGGTGACCGTTTGAGTGTGCGACAACTGATCGGGCAAGAGACACAACTTCACATGACGCCGTCTGCAAGCAGGAAGCGAAGCTGTGGTTGCGAACACCTGGCCCGTACACCTCCGTCATCTGGTGGGCTTTGGACAAACCTGCATTGAAGCGAGGGCAATGGACTCGGCCTTGGCTGCAGCGGCGTCCATCAAGTGAATCCACATGGCGGCGAGCACCCGCGGCGAACCGCCGCGGCCGTCACCGACCAAAGGGCGCACAGCGGCGACCGAGGGTGTTCCGGTATCTCGTCGAGGACCAGCGTCGCGCCAGTACGCAGCCAGTACGCAGTTGGCTCCGTTGGCCAAGTGAAGCTGTTGAGATCCATGCGCATTGACCTGCATTTTTTCGCGGGTCCAACAGAGCTTGTCGGAACAAACACCGAAAAGGACAGACTGTAAATCCGTCGGCGTATGCCTACAGTGGTTCGAATCCACTACCTGCCACTCTGTGATGTCTCGGGGCGCGGCGACCCTGAGATCACCCACACGCGGCAGGCGAAGTTCACACCCACCCGCCAGTCAACAGACAGCGTCACGGTCCTCGGTCAGCCGGCGTGGGCGATCGCGAACAGTCCCGCGACGCCCACCGCGTAGATGATGATGACGGCGAGCGAGTCCACTCCCATCCTGGCAACACGCCGCTGCGGCCGGAACAGTAATCCCGCCCCGTAGGTCAGCGTGAGGACCATCGCCAGGGCCGTCAAGTAGATGTCGGTGCGCTGTGCTTGTGGAAGCACCGCCTCCCCTGAGATCAGTGTCGCCATCAAGAACAGAACGGGCAGGAAGGCGTTGCCGCCGAAGATGTCCGAGACTGCAAGTTGGTAGTCGTCGTCGCGCACAGAGGCCAGGCCGGTCGACAATTCTGGTAGCGAAGTGGCCGCGGCGAGGATGGTGGCGCCGAACAGGACCCCGGATAGACCGATGTGGTCGGCGATCGCGTCACCGCTGCGCTCCAACGCCACCCCGGCCACCAAAGTCACCGCTGCGGCAACACCGAAGATGATCGCGGATTTGCCCGTGCCGATGCCGGCTTTGGTCGCTTGCTGCTCGGTCTTAGCGGTGCTGTGACCGCGTGGATGCTCCTGACCGTCGGGTGGTTGCCCCGCCTGGTGCCACGGCAGTGACTTGCTCGCCTGTCGCAGCAACAGCAGGCCGCCCACCCAGACCAGGAGGATGAGCAGCCCGGACGGGGTGATGCGCCACGCGATCAAGGACTTGGGTAACTGAGTACCGGCGATGACGATCGCCAGCACCGCGACGACCAGGGCTGCCTCCAGCACGAGAACCAGCGAGGCGGCGCGATAGGTGAGAGGTTTCTGTCCGCGAACGCCGAACGCATCCAGAGCTACGAGTACCACGGTCTGAATTGCGATGCCGCCGAGGATATTTCCGACCGCTACTCCGAAGTTCCCTGACAGTGAGGCACTCGCCACGATGGCGATCTCGGGTAGGTTGGTGGCGATCGCGAGCAGGATCAGCCCACCGAGCGCAGACCCGAGGTGCAGGCGCGCCGACAACACATCGGTCTGTTTCGACAGCGAGATGCCTGCCACCCAGATTGCGGCGGCGGCCACCAGGAAAAGCGCGATCAAGGTCCAAAGCGGCCAATCAGACATGAGAGCTCCTCAAAAAAGACTCTGTTGAGACACCGTCGTGTACCCCGGACTCGGGCCGCGGCAACGCGCAGCAAACCACCCTCGACCACGAGAGCAATCAGCAAATCTTCAGAAATGCACGCCGGTATTTGTCGCGTCTGTTAAAAAATGTGCGACGGTCCATCGGATTAAGAGGTGTGATTTGAAGGTCGTGCGGGGGAATCAGCACTCAGTCGGTTGGCATCACAAAGCATTCAGCGCCGTGGCGGTGGCGCTTGGCATCTACGCCGCTTTCGGCGGCGTGACGGCTGTCGCCTATGCGGACGGCCCATCGTCGGCCGACTCGTCGTCTGGGGGCAGTGCGAGCAAGCCTTCCGACAACAGCGCGGCGAACAACGCCGGCAAGAACAAATCCCCCAAGAGCGGAAAGTCGAAACCGGCGTCGCAGAACGACACGAGCGCCAGTAGCGTTTCGTCGTCGAAGTCCAAAAAGGACAAGCCGTCGAAAACCGACAAACCGTCAAAGCAGGCCGGTGGCACCGGGACTGGGGCGGGAACCGACGACTCGACCGGCTCGACTCCGGGATCGGTGAGCAACTCCAATGCACCGACGGGCTCCAGTAGCAAGCCGGTAGAACCGTCGAGCGGCCAGAGTGCACCGACCGGCATCGGTGACGAGCCGACGTCCAAGCCGGTAGAACCGTCCAACGGCCAAAGTGCGCCGGCGGCCACCCAGGCCGCAGGTTCCGGAAGCCGTGGCGCGCCGTCGACTGACGCGTCCCGAAAGCAGGTGTCACATCGCGTGCCCACACAGGACTCGCTTGGTGCCGCGGCGAAGAAGCCCGCGACGAATGTCCTTGTCAGCGTCCCGCTGGCCGGCATCAAGCCGGACGCAAACTATCGGGCGGCGGTGGACACGCCGGCTCCTGGAGCGGATGCGGTCGGGCCGGCGACATCGCAGCCGGCTACAGCTGAGGCGCCGGTCAAGTCCACCGTGCTTTCGGTAGTTCGGGACATCTTCGCTTCGCTTTCGGACGCCTTTTCGACGTCGCCCGCCAACCCGATGACCGACCTCGTGCAGGGGGCGTACTTGTGGGTGCGGCGGAGCGACGTCAGCGAAGCGCCGACCCTGATGGGACAGACCACCGGGCAGACCAATGGCCCGACCTCCGGCACCGATGTGGCCACTGTCGCCGCTGAGGACGAACCGCAGGTTCTGCACCCCGAGTTCAAGTTCACGTACCCGAAGAAAGACAAGTACTGGACTCCGGAGAGAAGAGCGGAGTTCGAGCAGGCAGCGAAGACGCTGTCGCAATACATCGTCGTCACCAAGCCGACGACGCTCGAATACGAGGTCACAAGTAGCCGGTGGCGGGCAGATCTGCCCAAGAAGGAGCGGACTCCGTGTAAGGACGCGGAGGGCTGCGGTGAGCTTGCGTCGGCCAAGAGTGGGCTGACCAATGACAAGAAGCCGGGCTTTTACGACACGGTCGTGCAGCACAAGATCATCACCGGCGTCGACGAGAACCGCAAAAAGCCGGACGGATCGATCGATTTCAATTTCGCGTACGACTGGAGCCTCGGCGAGAACGTCTCAGCTGATCAGTACGATTTCACCGCCACGGTGATGCACGAGTTGTTGCACACCATGGGCTTCGGAAGCGAGCTGAGCATGCCAGACGTCGACAAGAAGACCGGAAAGCGGGAACCGGTCGACAATGACAACTGGAGTACGTATGACCGGTTCCTCTCGAATTCCACCGGTAGCGCGGCGATCGATCCCACCAACTTCACGTGGAATCCCGCATTCGACCCGAACATGACCGGGGGCAGCGGGGGCGGTGGGCTCTACTTCAACGGCAGCAACGCGCAGGCGGCATACGGCGAGCAACCGGTCCCGCTGTACTCGCCCACGGAGTGGTCCGGTGGCAGCTCGGTCAGTCACCTCGACGACGACACCTTCACCGGCGCCAACAAGGTGATGATGGTTTCCGCTGACGGTAAGGGACTCGGAGTACGAACCTTGAGTGCCGTAGAGATCGCGATCCTCAAAGACCTCGGTTACACCGTCGCTACGCAGACGCCGCAGAATCCTCAGTCCCCGCAGGCTGTTTCAGACGTCGCCTGACAGCCTCTACGAGCAGCCGTCCGAGACGTGTTGGCCGTCGGTGGCAGTCGCCGTTCCGCCGTAGCACGCCTGGGCGACGCCACCGTTGGTGGCGGTAGCGGTGTTGTTGTCGCCTGGATAGGCGTTGGCGCCAGGGCTGGGTCTCCGAAGCATGCGAAACCACACGCAAGTCCATTCGCGCGCACGCACGGCCAATTGGCACGCGAGGTGCTGTGCCTACAGACCGCCGTTCAGTTCGGCGACACCACGGGTTGCGATCGACTTGCCGAATTGGCCACGCAAGTCGAGGGACCCCGCGACCCTTGTCGGCCCGGTACGCGCGCACTCTGGCGAGCGCCGACGCCGCTGCCCAAGCCGCCACCCTGCACCGGCGGGAAAGGCGTCGCGGAAGTGCGCTCACGTCAAGTGGTCCAGGCGGGCACGAAACTCGGCATCTCGTCGCGCACGGAATTGTCGGCCCTGGTACGGCAATTCGATGAGGCAGACGCGCTTTCGTTGGCCGGTCCTTGACCAGCGGTCAGGCGAGGTTCACTGTTTCGTGTAGGCCACGCGATCCGTCCGGAAGGGACTCACGATGAGCATCGACAACGAGCCCGTCACCACGCTGGACGACCTCAGGGGCGACTTGGCGCGCCGGTACAAGTGGACACCCACCAGCGGCGCCTCGATGGACCCGGCGATCGTCGACGCCGACATGGCCGCCCTCGACCGCGACGGCTACGTCATCTGGGAGAACCTACTCACCGCCGACGAGTGCGAACACATCCGCGACGCCGTCGGACCTCATCTCCTGCACCCCGGGCGCAACTCGTTCGAGGGGCGTCGCACCCAGCGCGTCTACAGCGTGCTCAGCCGGACGCGCGCCTGCGACCGGCTTGTCGACCATCCGCGCGTGCTGGGGGTCCTCGACCGGTTGCTGATGGACAACTACCTGCTGTCGGCCCTGCAGGCAATCAACATCCTGTCCGGCGAGGCCGCGCAGCTGGCTCATCACGACGACGGGTTCTACCCGATCCCGCGACCGCGGCCGCCCCTGGCCGCCGCCACGATCTGGGCGATCGACGACTTCACCGCCCACAACGGCGCCACGGTGCTCTATCCGGGCAGCCACCGCTGGGGCAGACGTGCGCCGGCACCGGACGATCCCGCGCTTCCCGTGGTCATGCCGGCCGGCTCCTGCGTCTTCTTCGTGGGCACCCTCTGGCACGGCGGCGGCGCCAACGTCACCGACCACTCGCGGCTTGCCGTCACCGCGCAGTACTGCCAGCCGTGGCTGCGACCGATGGAGGCCTTCACGCTCTCGATCTCACGCGAGACCGCGCGAACGGTTTCCGACGACATCCGGCGCATGATCGGCTACAGCATCCACCCGCCGTTCGTGGGCGCCGTCGACGGTCTGCACCCGCTGCGTCTGCTCGATCAGCCGTGATCCTCGATCCATTCGGCGGTGAAGCGCTGAATCGTCGAGATCTGTTGGACCAGAAGACGGCCCATGACGGCTTCGATCTGACCACCGACCAATGGCACCTTGAATTCCACCGTCGCGGCGCACTTCAGCCGTGAGCCGGTCGGCGTCGGCGACAGCAGAACCTTGCCGAGCCCGGATCCCGGCGCTCCGCTCGTCGCGATGCTCACCTTCCCCCGCACCGCGCCGTCGTCGGTCGGGCTCCACGACTCGCGTTGCACCACTCGCCAGCCCTTCGGGAAGAATTTCGCCACCAGCCCGGGCAGCCCGTCGCGCTGCAGTTCCTGGACCACGACGATGTCGACGGTGCCATCGTCTGCGGTGACCAACGAGTCCAGTCGCCCAAACCCGCCGAATTCCGCCAGCCGCGAACGCCAGTACTTCTCGGCAGAGAACGCCGAATGTATCTGGTCGACGGTTGCGGGGGATTCGACGGAGAAGTCGAACGACCGTGGCACGGCAGCAAGATTATGCCTGTCATCAGTGCTCGATGCCGCTTCGGCGCAAGTGCCGCCCGCACCGGACGCAAGCCGTTAGGCTGACCGCGCGACAAGCACGTCGTAGCCCTGCTGAGTCGTAGGCTGGAGGGGGACGTGGCGAATCCAGGAACGCCGGAAACGCACCGGGAGAAGGTCGACTTCACCGGCGTGCGTTGGGGATCGGTCGAGTGGACGCTGTTGTGCATGCTGTATCTGCGGGCCTGCGAGAGCCGGTTGGCCCACCCCATCCTCGGCGATCGCTTCGCCGCACAGGACGTCGAGCGCATCGACTACGACTGGGAACGTGTCCACCGAGCCGTCCGGCCGGCAGTCAACCAGTTCGGTGTGGCCCTGCGCGGCGCACAGTTCGACGCCCTGGTGACCGGTTATCTCCGCGAACACCCGGATACCACCGTGCTGCACCTCGGTTGCGGATTACACAGTCGCGCAATGCGTTTGGCGACACCGCCGGAGGTGAGATGGTTCGACGTCGACGTACCGCAGGTGATTTCGCTGCGCCGGCAGCTGTACGGGGAAACCGGCCGCTACCGGATGATCGGGTCGTCGATCACCGATCGCGACTGGCTCGACCAGATCCCGGCCGGCGGACCCGTGCTGATCGTCGCCGAGGGCGTCTTGATGTACCTGACCCCCGACGAAGTGAAGAGCCTGCTGAACCGGCTCCTCGACCGCTTCGGCACCGGCGAGCTCCTCGCCGACCTGCTCTCACCGTGGGGGCCGCGACTGTCGAGATCGGGGATCATCAAATGGGGCACCCGCGACGGGCGTGAGATCACCGATTGGGACGCCCGCCTGCATCTGATCGGCGAAAGCTCGGTCATCGCCGGGTTCGAGAAGATCCCGCTGACCAGCCCACGGTTGCTGTACCGGATGCAGAACGCCATCCGCACCACCCGGAACTACGACCGGCTCTTCCGGTACGCGTTCTAGCCATTGGTCAATGCGGGTTACGCGCCCGATTTTGGTTGCCCGTGTGACCACAAACCGCTGATCAGCCGTTTCTTACGGGCGCGAAAATTTTTTGCCGAAACTGCGGAGCCGAGCCGACGGCCTGGGTTAGCGTCGAAGCGGTTTCACTCATTCGGGGGTTGGGAGAACCAGTGAACACCACGCCTTTCGACGACGAGAGCGGCAGTTTCCTCGTCCTGGTCAACGACGAGGAGCAGCACAGCCTGTGGCCTACCTTCGCGGAGGTCCCGGCTGGCTGGAAGGTGGTCCACGGGGGAGCGGATCGCGCTGCGTGTCTGGACTACATCGAGCAGCACTGGTCCGACATACGGCCGAAGAGCCTGCGCATGCGGCTCAACACACACCCGGCCTGAACGGCCACCCTTCAACATCCTTCTGAAGCGGAGCTCGGATGGAGCTTGACCACCAGGCGCTGCCGCTGACGCGCAGACAACTCGACATCTGGCTTGCCCAACAATCGGGCCACTCCGGCACCGAGTGGCAGCTCGGCATGTTCGTGAAAATCGACGGCGCCATCGAGCCCGACGTGTTCGAACAGGCGATCAGGCTGGGGCTGCAGGAGGCCGAGCCGGTCAGGGCCGCCTTCTTCGAGAGGGACGGCCAGGTTTTCCAAAGAGCGATCGACTATTCGGACCTCGAGCTGGCTCGCTACGACCTCACCGGCTGCGATGATCCCGCGCAGGAGGCGCGTGAGATAGCGACCTCGATCGAACGGACGCCGATGCCGTTCGACGGCAAGCTGATGAAGTTCGCGCTGTTCCGCACGCGCCTGGATGAGTACTACTGGTTCGCATGCTGTCACCACATCGTCATCGACGGCATGAGCATGGGCCTGGTCGGACGGCGCATCGCCGCGATCTACTCGGCACTGGTCGCAGGCACGCCGCCGTCGCCCGCATTCTTCGGTTCTCTGCGGGACCTCGTCGGCAGCGAGTTGGAGTATGAGGCGTCCGCCGATTATCTGACCGACCGCGCGTACTGGCGCGATCGCCTGCCGGCCGAAAGTGCGTCGGAAACCCCATCGGCGCTCGAGCCGGACTCCCATCGGCCGTCAACGCCGGTTCATTTCGACCCGGCGGTCGCTCGCCGCGTCAAAGAGCTGGCCAAAGTGCTGGGCATCCGCCGGGCATCCGTTCTCGCCGCCGCGTGCGCGCTGGTGGTGCGTGGCTGCAGCGCCTCCGATTCGGAGGTGGTGCTCGACTTCCCGGTCAGCAGGCGGGTGAGCACCGAGTCGAAGACGCTTCCCGGGATGCTCGCCGGCGTCGTGCCGCTCGTCTTGACGACGTCGCCGCATGCGACAGTGGCCGAGTTCTGCCGGCAGGTCGACACCCGGATCCGAGAAGCGCTGCTGCACCAGCGTTTTCCGGTGCAAGCCCTCGAACTCGACGGCGATCACCGCGGCGTGCGGCAACCGGCGAACCGGGTGGTGCTCAACTTCGTTCCGTCCCGGCTGTCGTTGAACCTCGCCGGCATTCCGGCGACGGCGACGTACACCACCTTCGGCCCGGTGGGCCATTTCGGTTTGTTCTTCGTCGGAGCCGGTGATCAGCAAGCGTTCTGCTCGGCGGGGGCCGGGCAACCGTTCGCGGACTTCGCGCCCGCGGATCTGGCTGAGCGGCTGCAGCGGATGTTGGCGACGATGGCCGCCGAACCAGAACAGCGGCTGCCGTTGCTCGACGTCCTCGGCAACGGCGAATCGGTGCGCCTGGACGAATCCGGTAACCGTGCGGTGCTCACCCGGCCCGCACAGAAGCATCCGACGATTCCGGCGCTGTTCGCCGCGCAGGTAGCGCGCACACGTGATGCGGTAGCGCTGGTGTGCGGCGAGAGTTCCTGGACGTATCGCGAGCTCGACGAGGCGTCGAACCAGCTGGCGCATCTGTTGACGACCCGGGGTATCGGCCCCGGACATTGTGTGGCCCTGCTGTTTTCACGCTGCGCCGAGGCGATCGCCGCGATCCTCGCCGTGCTGAAGACGGGTGCGGCGTATGTGCCCATCGACCCGGCGACACCCGAAGCACGCATCCGATACGTCATCGAGGACGCTGCGCCCGTCGCGGCGATCACGATGGCTGCACTGCGAACTCGCCTCGCCGGCTGCAGCCTGCCGATCATCGACGTCGACGACCCGGCGGTGGCCGCCCAGCCCGGCGACCCGCTGCCGGTGCCGGCGCCGGACGACATCGTCCACATCATCTACACCTCCGGCACCAGCGGCGCGCCGAAAGGCGTTGCCATCACGCATGATAACCTCACGCAACTACTGGGTCCGCCCGACGAGCACCTGCCGCCGCGGGCGTGGGCTCAGTGGCACTCCTACGGCTTCGACGCTTCGGCCGAGGAGATCTGGCGCGCATTGCTGCACGGCGGGCGGCTGGTGATCGTGACCGAGGAGGTGGCGGCGTCCCCTGACGAGTTACATGCCCTGCTGGTAGCCGAGAACGTCAGCGTGTTGAGCCAGACGCCGTCGGCGCTGGCAATGCTTGCGCCGCAAGGCCTGGACGCGATGGCACTCCTGGTAGCCGGTGAGGCCTGCCCCGCGGAGCTGGTCGATCGCTGGGCGCCCGGGCGGGTGATGCTCAACGGTTACGGACCGACCGAGACCACGATTTGCGCATCCAGGAGCGCGCCGCTGACAGCGGGTTCAGGCGCCCCGCCGATCGGTGCGCCCGCGGCTGAGTCCGCACTGTTCGTCCTGGACGGGTGGTTGCGGCCGGTGCCGGTGGGTGTGGTGGGCGAACTGTATGTGGCCGGTCGTGGTGTGGGCGTTGGCTATTGGCGGCGGGCGGGGTTGAGCGCGTCGCGGTTCGTGGCGTGCCCGTTCGGGGCGCCGGGCCTACGGATGTATCGCACCGGGGATCTGGTGCGGTGGCGTTCGGATGGCCAGTTGCAATACCTGGGCCGTGCCGATGAGCAGGTCAAGATTCGCGGCTACCGCATCGAGCTGGGTGAGGTGCAGGCGGCGCTGGCCGAGCTCGACGGCGTTGAGCAGTCGGTGGTCATCGCGCGCGAGGACCAGCCCGGTGACAAGCGGCTGGTCGGTTATGTGACCGGTTCGGTGGATGTGGCCGGGGCGCGCGCCGCATTGGCGGACCGGTTGCCGCCCTACATGGTGCCGGCTGCGGTGGTGGCGCTCGAGGCGTTGCCGGTGACGGTCAACGGCAAGCTCGACACGCGCGCGTTGCCGGCGCCGGAGTATGTCCACGTCGATCGTTACCGCGCTCCGGCCGGCCACATCGAGGAGATCCTGGCCGGCATCTACGCCCACGTGCTGGGTCTCGAGCGGGTCGGTGTCGACGACTCATTCTTCGACCTCGGCGGCGACTCGCTGAAGGCCATGCGGGTGATCGGCATGATCGCCTCGTCCGTCGATGCCCATCTGACGGTGCGCGCACTGTTCGATGCGCCGACGGTCGCGCTGCTGGCGAGCCAGGTCGACGCCAACGCGAACCGACGCGAACCGTTGGTGGCCGGTGAGCGGCCCGCGGCGCTTCCGTTGTCGTTCGCGCAGAGCCGGCTGTGGTTCCTGGACCAGCTGCAGCCCGGCGCGTACAACATGCCGACCGCGTTGCGGATCAGTGGCCCACTGGATGTCGAGGCGCTGAGCGCAGCTCTCGATGACGTCATCGCGCGGCACGAGGTGCTGCGGACCATCTACCCGCAGACCGACGGCGTGCCTTGCCAACAGGTGCTCTCCGCACGGCCCGCGATGTGGCGGCGCGGCGGCCTCGTGGAGGCGATGTCGGAACGCGACGCGTTCGACGAGCTGGCGGAGCTGGCCCGCTATCCGTTCGACCTGTCGGTCGACATTCCGCTTCGGGCGCAGCTCTACGCGGTCGGACCACAGGAACATCTGCTCGGAATCGTCGTGCACCACATCGCGTTCGACGGTTGGTCGGTGGCACCGCTGGCGCGCGACCTGAGTCGGGCCTACGCGACGCGTCTTCAAGGCCGCGTGCCGGACTGGTCGGCACTGCCGGTGCAGTACGTCGACTACGCGCTGTGGCAACGCGTCCAGTTCGGTGCTCTCGATGACGGCGAGAGCCCGATCGCCGCGCAACTGAAGTACTGGCACGAGGCGTTGACCGGGATGCCCGAACGGTTGCAACTCCCGACCGATCGGCCATATCCGGCAGTGGCCGACCAGCGCGGGGCCACCATACAAGTGAACTGGCCCGCCGCCCTCCAGCAGCAAGTACGTCAACTGGCCGCCGAATGCCACGCCACCAGTTTCATGGTGGTGCAGGCCGCACTGGCGGTTCTGCTGTCCCGGTTGAGCGGCAGTTCCGATGTGGCCATGGGCTTTCCGATCGCCGGCCGCACCGACCCGGCTCTCGACGAATTGGTGGGCTTCTTCGTCAACACGCTGGTGCTGCGGGTCGACCTGACCGGTGATCCGACAGTCGAACAGCTTCTCGCGCAGGTGCGCCAACGCAGCATCGGGGCCTACGAGCATGAGGATGTGCCCTTCGAGGTACTGGTCGATCGCCTGAACCCGACCCGCAGCATGACCCACCACCCGTTGGTTCAGGTGTTGTTGGCATGGCAGAACCTTCCCGGAGGCAGCGACTCCAGCGCGGTCGGGCCGGTGCTGGACGGCCTGGAGGTCACCCAGCTTCCGGTACACACCCAGACGGCCCGCATGGACCTGTCGTTCTCGCTGTCTGAGCGATGGACGGAAACCACTGAACCAGCGGGTATTTCGGGTGAGGTCGAGTTCCGCAGCGACGTGTTCGATCCCGGTACCGTCGCGACTCTGCTCGACCGGTTCGAGCGCGTGTTGACGGCCATCACGGCCGACTCGGCAGCGCGATTGTCGTCGATCGATGTGCTCGCCGACGGTGAGCGCGCCGAGTTGGACGAAATGGGCAACCGGGCGGTGCTTGCCACCCCGGAGCCACCATCGGCGTCGATACCGGAGTTGTTCGCCCGCCACGTCGCGCGCGCGCCGCGCCACGTCGCGATCAGCTGCGGCCGTGGCTCGTGGTCCTACCGTGAACTCGATGAGGCGTCTGATCGGTTGGCGCACTTGCTGACCGGTCATGGCGCGCGGCCCGGCAAGAGTGTGGCACTGCTGTTGGAGCGCTCCGCCGAAGCGATCGTCGCGATGCTGGCCGTGCTCAAGACCGGTGCCGCCTACCTGTCGGTCGACCCGGCGCACCCGGACGCACGTGTCGAGTTCATGCTCACCGACGCGGCGCCCGTCGTCGCACTGACCTCCGCCGGGCTGCGCCACCGCCTCAACGGCTATGACCTGACGGTGCTCGACGTCGACGACCCGGCGGTCGCCGCCCAACCGCATTCGGGTGTCTCCGTCGCGACACCCGACGACATCGCCTATGTCGTGTACACCTCGGGCACCACCGGAACCCCCAAAGCGGTGGCCATCACGCATCGCAACCTGGCCCACCTCGCGGCTTCGACGCCACCGGATCTCCCTGCGGCACAGGTGTGGACGCAATGCCACTCCTACGGTTTCGACTTCTCGGTGTGGGAGATCTGGGCTGCGCTGCTCGGCGGCGGGCGGCTGGTGGTGGTGCCCGAAGAGGTGACCGGCTCGCCGGAGGACTTCCACGCCCTGCTGGTTCGTGAACGGGTCAATGTGCTGACCCAGACGCCGTCGGCGGTGGCGGCGCTCGATCCGCAGGGGCTGGAGTCGGTCGCAGTGCTGCTCGGCGGTGAAGCGTGCCCCGCCGACGTCGTCGAGCAGTGGGCGCCCGGCCGGGTGGTCATCAACGCCTACGGCCCCACTGAGACAACGGTTTACGCGTCGATGAGCGCACCGCTGCAGGCGGGCACCGGCCCGGCTCCGATCGGAGCCCCGGTCTCGACGGCCGCCCTGTTCGTGCTCGACGAGTGGCTGCGCCCGGTACCGGCCGGGGTGGTCGGTGAACTGTACGTCGCCGGTCATGGTGTCGGTTTGGGTTACCTCGGCCGGTCCGGGCTCACCGCGGGACGGTTCACGGCCTGCCCGTTCGGCGGACCCGGCACGCGGATGTATCGCACCGGCGACCTGGTGTGCTGGCGCCCGGACGGGCAACTGCAGTACCTGGGGCGCGCCGACGAACAGGTCAAAATCCGCGGCTATCGCATCGAACTCGGCGAGATCCAGACCATCCTCGCGGCCCTCGATGGCGTCGAGCAGGCCGCCGTGATCGCCCACCAAGACCAGGCAGGTGTCAAACGTCTGGTCGGCTATGTGACCGAAACACAGAATGGCACAGTCGATCCCGCCGCTGTGCGATGTGCGCTCGCCGACAGCCTTCCCGCGTACATGGTCCCGGCCGCGGTGGTTCTTCTCGATGCGCTGCCGCTGACGGTCAACGGTAAGCTCGACACCCGCGCGTTGCCGGTGCCGGACTACCACAACTCGCAGCAGTACACCGCCCCGGCAGACGCGGTCGAGGAGGTCCTGGCCGGCATCTACGCACAGGTGCTGGGTTTGGCCCGGGTCAGCGTCGACGAGTCGTTCTTCGATCTCGGCGGTGACAGCATCTTGTCGATGCAGGTGGTTGCTCGTGCCCGCGCCGCGGGACTGCGGTGCCGGCCTCGCGACATCTTCGTCGAGCAGACCGTCGCCCGGCTCGCCCGGGTCGCCGGGATCACCGGTGAGGACGCCGGCCCCGTCGATGAGGGTGTCGGCGCGATCACGCCGACGCCGATCATGTGCTGGTTGCGCGAAATCGACGGCCCGGTCGGCGAGTTCAACCAGACCGTGGTGGTGCGGGCTCCGGCGGGGGGCACCCACGCCGGCGATGTCGTCACCATGCTGCAGGCACTGCTCGACGGCCACGCCATGTTGCGGTTGCGCGCCGAACGGAGCCCGGCGGGATGGGCACTGCATGTGCCTGGTCCGGGATCCGTCGACGCGGCTTCCTGCCTGCACACCGTCGACGCGCTGTCGGCGGATGCCTTGCTCACCGCACGTTCGGAACTCGACCCCGCCGCAGGGAGAATGCTCAGCGGTCTGTGGGCCCCGAGCACCGGCGAGTTGGCGTTGATCGTCCATCACCTGGCGGTCGATGCCGTGTCGTGGCGAATACTGCTGGAAGACCTCAACATCGCCTGGGCGCAGGTTCACAACGGTCAGCCAGTAGCACTCCCGACGGAAGGAACCTCGTTCCAACGTTGGGCAGCGCTTCTCGACAAGCACGCTCACAGCCCGGCAGTCGTCGCGCACGCCGACACCTGGCGCGCGGTGGTGGCCGCACCCGCGGGGTTGTCTCGACCGGAGCCGGACGCGGACACCTACGCCGACGCAGGACGGCTGTCGACGTCGCTGGACGCCGAAACCACCCGCATGCTCCTTGGCGTGGTGCCCTCCGCGTGCCATGCGGGTGTGCAGGACATTCTGTTGATCGCATTCGCGTTGGCATGCCAGAAGCTGCTCGCGACAAGTGATTCCGTCGTCATCGACGTGGAAGGCCATGGCCGCGACGAAGAGCTCGCTGCCGACACGAACCTGTCTCGCACCGTGGGCTGGTTCACCACCAAGCACCCCGTGGCACTGGCCCTCGACACGCCGCGCTGGGAACAGGTCGTGGCCGGTGACACGGCGCTCGGAGCTGTGGTCAAGAGCGCCAAGGAACAACTGCGCGCCCTGCCCGACGGCATGACCTACGGGCTGCTGCGTTACCTCAACACCGGTGTCGAATTGCCCGGCGCCGATCCGGCCATCGGCTTCAACTATCTGGGGCGCCTCGACGCCGGTCGCCGGCAGATGTCGGAGGACATGTGGCGGGTGTGCGACGACGGGTTGACATTGGCCAACGCCGTTGCGGCGGTGCACATGCCGCTGGCGCACAGCGTCGAACTGAATGCCGCGACCGTCGACAGCGCCGATGGCCCGCGGCTGCAAGCCAATTGGACCTGGGCTCGCTCGGTGCTCGAAGATATACAGGTCGCCCAACTCAATCGACTCTGGTGCGAGGCGCTGACCGGCATCTGCAAGCACGTCGAAGCCGGCGGCGGTGGTCTCGCCCCTTCCGACATCACGCCAGTCGTCCTCGACCAACACCAGATCGACGAGCTGGAACAGCTTCACCGCGTCGCCGACATCCTGCCCTTGACGCCGCTGCAGGAAGGGCTGCTGTTCCACGCCAACACCACCGTCAGCGCCGACGACGCGCTCTACGCGATGCAGCTCGACATCACGATCGCCGGCCCCCTCGAACCCGACCGGCTCCGACGCGCGATCTCCACCGTGGCCGCGCGCCACCCCAACCTCGCCGCCCGATTCGACGGCCGTTACGGCGATCCCATTCAGATCATTCCGGCAGACCCTGTGATCCCGTGGACCCTGCTCGATCTGTACGCCGACTCCGGCTCTGCCGCAGCGGCCGGCAGACTGCCCCGCTCCGTATATGGACCGGTGAATGTCGATGTCGTCGACACGGTCTCGCAGCTGTGCGCCGATGAACGTGCTGCGGTCTGCGATCTCAGCCGCCCACCGGCCTTCCGGGTGGCGGTGATCCGCACCGCACCGGACCGGCACCGGATGGTGCTCACCAACCATCACATCGTGCTCGACGGCTGGTCGCTGCCGATCGTCGCCCAGGAGATCTTCGCCAGCTACTACGGGCATCGGCTGCCCGCAGCCGGCTCCTACCGCCGGTACGTCAGGTGGCTTGCCGAACGGGACACTGCCGCAGCACATGCCGCGTGGCGGGAGGTGCTGGCCGGATTTGACACGCCCACACTGGTCGGGCCGCCGAACCGGCGTGAGCTGGGCCCGCGCGGGACGATCGCGTTCCAGGTCGGCGAGCGGGAGACCAGAGCACTCGGCGAACTGGCGCGCTCGTGCCATACGACCGTCAACACCGTGCTGCAGGCGGCCTGGGCGCAGATGCTGATGTCGCTGACCGGCCACCCCGACGTCGCGTTCGGCACGGCGGTGTCCGGGCGCTCGGCCGACGTGGTCGGCGCCGAATCGATGGTCGGGTTGCTGATCAACACCGTGCCGGTGCGCGCCGCGATGACAGCCGCGACGACCGTCGCGGACTTGCTCGACCAGCTGCAGCGCAACTACAACCACACTCTCGAACACCAGCACCTGGCGCTGAGCGAGATTCACCGTGTCACAGGTCAGGATCACCTGTTCGACACGGTCTTCGTGTACGAGAACTACCCGGTCGACACCCGAGCGCTGCTCAGCAACGGCCTGACCATCACCGAGGTGAACGGTCGCGAGTCCACCCATTACCCGCTCGCGGTCGTCGCGCAACCGGGCAAGGAACTGGGCGTGCGCATCGAGTTCGACACCGACGTGTTCGACGTGTCCGAGGTCGACAAGATCGGCGGCCGGCTGCGGCATCTCCTGCAGTCGATGACCGTCGACCCGACGCGCCGGTTGTCGACGATCGATCTCGTCGACGAATCCGAGCGTGCCGACCTGCTCCAGTGCGGTCATCATCACGCGTTGACCCAGGCCGCCGCGCCGGTGTCGATTCCGGCGCTCTTCGCAGCACAGGTGGCGCGTGATCCCCAGGCGGCCGCGCTGACGTGCCACGGCGACTCGATGTCCTACGGCGAGCTCGACGAGGCATCGAACCGTCTGGCGCACCTGTTGATTCGGCACGGCGCGGGCCCGGGCAGATGTGTGGTGCTGGTGGCCGAACGGTCGGCGCAGGCAGTCGTCGCGATCCTCGCCGTGCTCAAGACCGGGGCGGCCTATCTGCCGATCGATCCGGCAGCGCCCAGATCCCGCATCGAGTTCATCGTCGCCGATGCCGCACCGGTCGTCGCGCTCACCACCGCCGACCTGGCAGAGCGGATGCACGGCATCGGCGCCCCAGTCCTGGACCTCGACGACGAAGCGACACATGCCCAGCCGAGCGGAGCGCTTCGGAGTCCGGCTCCCGACGACGTCGCCCACATCATCTACACATCGGGGACGACAGGCGTTCCCAAAGGTGTTGCGGTCACTCATGACAACGTGACCCGGTTGTTCGACTCCCTCGACGTCGGCCTCGAGTTGGGCCCGCATCAGGTGTGGACACAGTGCGCGTCGCTGGCGTTCGACTTCTCGGTGTGGGAGATCTGGGGGGCGCTGCTGTTCGGTGGCCGGCTCGTCGTGGTGCCCAAGTCCGTCACGCGCTCCCCGCAGGACTTCCACGCCCTGCTGCGCACCGAAGGTGTGACGGTGCTCAGCCAGACTCCGTCTGCGCTGCAGGCACTTTCGACCGAGGGCTTGGCCGCGGTGTCGCTGATGGCCGCCGGCGAGGCGTGCCCGCCGGAGGTGGTGAACCGCTGGGCGCCGGGACGGGTGATGATCAACGGTTACGGCCCGACCGAGATCACCGTGTACGCGACGATCAGCGCTCCGCTGACGGCGGAATCAGACCCGGTGCCGATCGGTGCACCGGTACCCGGCGCGGCGCTGTTCGTGCTCGACGGGTGGCTGCGCCCGGTGCCTCCGGGCATGGTGGGCGAGTTGTACGTGGCCGGCCGTGGTGTGGGTGTCGGCTACTGGCACCGGCCGGGACTGACCGGCACGCGGTTCGTCGCATGCCCGGCCGGCGGGCCCGGACAACGCATGTATCGCACCGGTGATCTGGTGCGCTGGGGGACCGACGGGCAACTGCAGTACCTCGGTCGTGCCGACGAGCAGGTCAAGATCCGCGGCTACCGCATCGAACTCGGCGAAGTGCGCACGGCGCTGGCCGCGCTGGACGGTGTCGAGCAGGCGGCGGTGATCGCCCGCGAGGACCGCCCCGGTGACAAGCGCCTCGTCGGATACATCATCGAAACCATCCCTGGGACAGTCGATCCCGCTGAAGCCCGCGCCGCGCTCGTCGAACGGCTGCCGTCCTACATGGTGCCGTCCGCCGTGGTGGCGATCGACGCGTTGCCGTTGACGCCCAACGGCAAGCTCGACACCCGTGCCCTGCCGGCACCGGAATATCAGGGCGCCGATCACTACCGTGCGCCGAGGACACCGATCGAGGTGGTGCTCGCCAGCCTGTTCGCCCGAGCGCTCGGACTCGACCGCGTCGGCATAGACGATTCGTTCTTCGACCACGGCGGCGACAGCATCCTGGCGATGCGGTTGGTCGCCGACATCAACGCCAGCCTCGACGGTGACCTCTCCGTGCGGACACTCTTCGACGCGCCCACGGTCGCGCGGCTGGCACCGCTGCTCAGCGGCGAGACCGGTCGGCGTGCACCGCTCATCCCCGTCGAGCGCCCTCCAGCGATCCCGCTGTCGTTCGCCCAGAGCAGGCTGTGGTTCCTGGACCAATTGCAGGGCCCCTCAGCTGTTTTCAACATGACCGTGGCGCTCGAGTTGCACGGGCTCCTCGATGCCGACGCGTTGCGCGCCGCGTTGCATGACGTCGTCGGCCGCCATGAAAGCCTGCGCACGCTCTTCCCGGCTCCCGAGGGCATCCCCCAGCAAGTCGTCGTCCACGCCGACCGGGCCGAATTCGGTTGGCAGGTCGTCGATGCCGGCGGCTGGCCGCGAGAGCGGCTGACCGAAGCCGTCGAGGAGGCAGTCCGGCGCGCCTTCGACCTGTCCAGCCAGATACCGTTGCGGGCGACGCTGTTCCGCACCGCCGACGACCGGCACGTGCTGGCCGGCGTGGTGCACCACATCGCCGCCGATGGCTGGTCGATCGCCCCGCTGGTGCGCGATCTGGACGCGGCCTACACCAGTCGCTGCGCGGGACAGGCTCCGAGCTGGCCGGCGTTGCCCGTGCAGTACGCGGACTACACGCTGTGGCAACGCGAGCAGTTCGGTGACCTCGACGACAGCGACAGCCCCATCGGGGCGCAGCTCGCTCACTGGCACGACACGCTGGCCGGGATGCCCGAATGGCTGCAGCTGCCCACCGATCGGCCCTACCCGCCAGTGGCCGAGCAGCGCGGCGCCACGGTGACCGTCGAATGGCCGGCTGAGTTGCAGCAGCAGGTGAGCGAGGTCGCCGCCCAGCACGACGCGACCAGCTTCATGGTCGTCCAGGCCGCCCTGGCGGCGCTGCTGGCACGGTTGAGCGCCAGTGATGATGTCGCCGTCGGGTTCCCGATCGCCGGCCGCCGCGATCCCGCGCTCGACGACCTCGTCGGCTTCTTCGTCAACCTCCTCGTGCTGCGGGTGGATGTCGGTGGTGACCCGACCGTCGCCGAGTTACTGGAGCAGGTGCGACGGAGCAGCCTGGCCGCATACGAGCATCAGGACGTGCCGTTCGAGGTGCTGGTCGAGCGCCTCAACCCCGCCCGGAGCCTCACCCATCACCCGCTGGTGCAGGTCGCGCTGGCCTGGCAGACCTCATTAGGCGCCAACGACACTGCGGCCGGACTGACGTTGGGTGATCTGCAGGCGACGAGGCTGCCGGTGGACACCCGCACCGCCCGGATGGATCTGGTGTTCTCCCTGTCCGAACGGTGGACCGAAGCCGGTGAGCGCGACGGCATCGGCGGCACAGTCGAATTCCGTACCGACGTGTTCGACGCGTCGACCATCGAGACTTTGGTCGCACGGCTGCAGCGGGTGTTGACCGCGATGACAACCGACCCGGCACGGTGGGTGTCGTCGGTGGACATGCTCGACGCCGACGAGCACGTGCGGCTCGATGCGCTGGGCAACCGGGCCGCGCTGTCGGCGCCGCTGCCGGTGCCGGTCTCGATTCCGGCAGTGTTCGCCGAACATGTGGCGCGGACCCCCGATGCAGCCGCGGTCACCTGCCGCCACACCACGTTGACCTACCGGCATCTGGACGATGCGTCGAACCGGATGGCACACAAGCTGATCGAGCACGGTGCGCGGCCGGGACGATGTGTTGCGGTGCTGGCGAACCGGTCAGCCGAGGCGATCACGGCGATCCTCGCGGTGCTCAAGACCGGGGCCGCGTATCTTCCGATCGACCCGGCGCTGCCGCCGGCGCGCATCGCGTTCATGGTCGCCGACACCAAGCCGATCGCCGCCGTCACCGCCGCGGCGCTGCGCGACCGGTTGAGCGGCTCTGACCTGACCATCGTCGACATCGACGGTTCCGGTATCGAGGCTCAACCGCGTGCCGCGCTTCGGGCGCCCGCCGCCGACGACGTCGCGTACGTGATCTACACATCGGGCACCACCGGAGTACCCAAAGGTGTTGCGGCGACTCACCGCAACGTCGTCCAACTGCTGTCGTCTCTGGACGCCGGACTGCCGCGGCCGGGCGTGTGGCCGCAATGCCATACCCTGGCCTTTGACGTCTCGGTCTGGGAGATCTTCGGCGCATTGCTGCGCGGCGGCCGAGTGGTCGTCATACCCGAGGACGTGACCACCTCACCCGACGAGTTCCACGCCGTACTGGCCGCCGAGAAGGTTGACGTACTCACGCAAACCCCCTCTGCGGTAGCGGTGTTGCCCCGCGAGGGACTGGAGTCGGCGGCGTTGGTGGTGGTCGGTGAGGCCTGCCCGGCCGAGGTGGTCGAGCAGTGGGCTCCCGGGCGCCTGATGATCAATGCATACGGGCCGACCGAGACGACGATGTGTGTGGCGATCAGTGCGCCGTTGACACCCGGGTCGGGAGTTCCCATCGGCACCCCGGTGCCGGGCGCTGCGCTGTTCGTCCTTGACGATCGGTTGCGGCAGGTGCCGCCCGGGATGGTGGGTGAGCTGTACGTGGCCGGGGCCGGCGTGGCGTGTGGCTACCTCGGTCGGCCCGCGCTGAGCGCCTCGCGCTTCGTGGCGTGCCCGTTCGTCGGCGCCGGCGCACCGAGCCAGCGGATGTACCGCACTGGGGACCTGGTCCGCTGGCGTGCGGACGGCCAGCTGCAGTACCTCGGACGCGCCGACGAACAGGTCAAGATCCGCGGCTACCGCATCGAACTCGGCGAGATCCAGACCGCGCTGGCCGAACTGGACGGCGTGGACCAAGCCGTCGTCGTCGCGCGCGAGGACCGGGCCGGCGACAAGCGGCTGGTCGGATACCTCACCGGGACAGCAGATCCCGCTGAGGCGCGCAGCGCGCTGGCCGGGCGGCTGCCCGCCTATATGGTGCCGGCCGCGGTGCTGCGCCTGGACGCGCTGCCGTTGACGTCGAACAACAAGCTCGACGTCCGCGCCCTTCCCGCGCCGGAATACCAGGACACCGACCGCTACCGTGCGCCTGCCGACGCGGTCGAGGAGATTTTGACCGGCATCTACGCCCAGGTGCTCGGGCTCGAGCGCGTCGGCGTCGACGACTCGTTCTTCGACCTCGGCGGCGACAGCATCTTGTCGATGCAGGTGGTGGCGCGGGCGCGGGCAGCAGGTGTGACGTGCCGGCCTCGCGACGTCTTCGTCGAGCAGACCGTGGCCCGGCTCGCGCGCGCCGCGCGAGTGTTGACTGCGGACATCGGTCCCATCGATGAAGGCCTCGGCGACGTGGTGGCCACTCCGATCATGCGGTGGCTGCACGAAATACCGGGCCCGACAGCTGAATTCAACCAGGCGCTCATCCTGCAGGCCCCCGCCGGGGTGACCCGCTCCGACGTCGTCACCATCGTGCAGGCGCTGCTGGACCGCCATGCCATGTTGCGGCTGCGTGCCACCGAGCACGAGTCCGCCGGTTGGTCACTGCACGTTCCTGAGCCGGGTTCGGTGGACGCCGACGCTTGCGTACACACAGTCGACCGACTGTCCGACGAGGCGGTGAAAGCGGCTCGCTCGCAGCTGAACCCGGCCACCGGAGTGATGCTCAGCGCGCTGTGGGTGCCGGTCACCGGTCAGCTTGCGGTGATCATCCACCACATGGCCGTCGACGCGGTGTCGTGGCGCATCCTTCTCGAAGACCTCAACATCGCTTGGGCGCAACACCACAACGGGCAACCGGTTGACCTGCCGGTGGTCGGTACGTCGTTCCAGCGCTGGGCCGCGCTGCTGTCAGAACACGCCCACGACGCGTCGGTGCTGGCCCTGGCGGAAACCTGGCGGCGCGTGGCGGATGTCCCGCTGGCGTTGCCCGCGCCTCGGCCCGAGACTGACACCTACGCCAGTGCCGAACACCTCTCGGTGTCGCTCGACACCGAGACCACCCGCCTTCTGCTCGGCGAGGTGCCCGGCGCGTTCCACGCCGGGATACAAGACGTACTGCTGATCGCCTACGCGATCGCGTGGTCGAAGTTCCTCGACACCGGCGGTGATCCCGTCGGCATCGACGTCGAAGGCCACGGCCGGCAGGACGACCTCGCCCCCGATGCCGACCTGTCGCGCACCGTCGGCTGGTTCACCGTCAAATACCCTGTTGCCCTGGTTATCCCGGAGCTGAACTGGACCGCGGCGCTGAGCGGTGATGTCTCGCTGGGCGCTGTGGTGAAAGACGCCAAGGAACAACTGCGTCCGCTGCCGGACGGCATGACCTACGGACTGCTGCGTTACCTCAACGACGACGTCGATCTGCCGACGGCCGACCCGTCGATCGGGTTCAACTATCTGGGCCGCCTCGGCGCCGCTACGGCCGAGGGTACCGACGAACTGTGGCAAGTCAGCCGAGACGACCTGGCGCTCAACGAAGCCGCGGCTGCGGTCCCGATGCCGTTGGCGCACACCGTCGAACTCAACGCCGCCACCGTCGACACCGACACCGGACCGCAACTGCAGGCCAGGTGGGCGTGGGCACCGTCGGTTCTCGAGCAGGCCGACATCACCCGGCTGAGCGAGCTGTTCTTCGACGCGCTGGGCGGCATCTGCTCCTACGTGCGACAGGGCGGCGGCGGGCTGACCCCGTCCGACATCGTCCCCGCACGCTTGAGCCAACCCCAGATCGACCGGCTGCAGCAGCAGTTCCAGCCGGCGGACATCCTGCCGCTGACCCCGATGCAGCGGGGACTTCTCTTCCACGCCAACACCGCCCAGGCCAGCAGCGACGACCTGTATGCGATGCAGCTCGACATCACCATCACCGGTCCGCTGGACCCTCATCGACTCGAGGCGGCCGTGCATGCCGTGGCCGCCCGCCACCCGCATCTCGTCGCCCGGTTCTGCGAGGAGTACGACCCGCCGGTGCAGATCATCCCCGCTGATGCCCGACCTGCCTGGCGGTATCTCGCCATCGAGGGCTCCGACGCCGACGAGCGGATCGTGCGGGTCTGCGACGACGAACGCACTGCGGTCTGCGACCTCGCCGACCCGCCGGCGTTCCGCGCGGCGTTGCTGCGCACCGCGCAGGATCGACACCGTTGTGTGCTGACGTTCCACCACATCGTGATCGACGGGTGGTCGCTGCCCATCCTGGCGCAGGAGTTGTTCGCGAGCTACTTCGGTCAGCGGCTGCCGGCCGCCGGATCGTATCGGCGCTACGTCACCTGGATTCTCGAGCGTGACCTCGAATCCGCCCGGGCCGCTTGGGGCGAGGTCCTCGCAGGGTTCGACACGCCCACACTGGTCGCCCCGCCGCGGACGCTCGGTCGGCGCGGTGTCGAATCACACCGCCTGTCGGAAGACATCACCCGAGCAGTCACCGAGTTGGCGCGCGCCGAGCACACCACCGTCAATACCGTGCTCCAGGCCGCCTGGGCGCAGCTGCTGATGTGGCTGACCGGTCAGCAGGACGTGGCGTTCGGCACCGCGGTGTCCGGCCGCCCAGCCGACCTCGCCGATGCCGAGTCGATGGTCGGCCTGCTGATCAACACCGTGCCGGTCCGGGCGAGCTTCGGGCCGGCCACCACCACATCAGATGTGCTGGAACAACTTCGGGAGAACCACGCCCACACGCTCGACCATCAGCATCTCGCGCTCGCCGAGATCCATCGGATCACCGGCCTGGACCAGATGTTCGACACGCTTTTCGTCTACGAGAACTATCCCGTCGACACCTCGGCGCTTCTCGATGTCGACGGACTGGCCATCGCCGGGTTCAGCACCCGCGAACGCAACGACTACCCGCTGACCTTGCAGGCCATGCCGGGCCGCGAACTCGCACTTCGCTTCGAATACGACACCGGCGTCTTCGATGCGGCCGGCGTTCACACGCTGATCCAGCGTCTGCAATGCCTGCTGGAAGCGATGACCGCCGACCCGGCGCGGCGGCTGATGTCGATCGACCTGCTCGATGCCGACGAACACGCACGCCTGGATCACATCGGCAACCGAGCGGTGCTGATCCAGCCCGCGACGCCCACGTCTGTTCCGGTGGTCTTCGCCGCACAGGTCGCCCGCACGCCCGATGCGGTCGCCCTGACATGCGGTGAGTCATCATGGACCTATCGCGAGCTCGACGAGGCGGCCAACCGACTGGCGCACCTGCTCACCGGTCGCGGTGCCGGCCCGGGACAGTCTGTGGCACTGCTGTTCTCGCGCTGCCCCGAAGCCATCGTGGCGATCCTCGCCGTGCTCAAGTCGGGTGCGGCGTATCTGCCGATCGACCCGGCGCACCCGCCCGCCCGGATCGCATTCATGGTCGGGGACGCCGAGCCGGTCGCCGCGGTCACCACCTGCGCTCTCGCGGACCGCTTCGCCGAGTCCGACGTACCGGTCATCGACGTCGCCGACCCGGGCATCGAGGCGCAGCCGAGCACACCGCTGGTCGCCCCCGCGCCGGACGACATCGCCCACATCATCTACACCTCCGGCACGACGGGCATGCCCAAAGGCGTTGCGGTCACGCAGTACAACGTCGTGCAACTGTTCGACCGCCTCGACACCGGCCTCGAGCTGACGCCCGGACAGGTGTGGACGCAATTCCACTCCTACGCCTTCGACTTCTCGGTGTGGGAGATCTGGGGCGCGCTGCTGCACGGCGGGCGGCTGGTGATCGTGCCGGAGAGCGTGGCGCGCGCACCGGAAGAATTCCACGCGCTGCTGATGCGGGAACACGTCAGCGTCCTGACCCAAACGCCCTCTGCGGTACGGGGATTGACGCCCGATGGCCTCGGCGCGACGGCGTTGGTGATTGGAGCCGAGGCCTGCCCACCCGAACTGGTGGATCGCTGGGCGCCCGGACGGGTGATGCTCAACGTCTACGGACCGACCGAGACCACCATGTGGCTGTCCAAGAGCGCACCGCTCACCCCCGGCTCCGGTGCGCCGCCGATCGGATCGCCGGTGACGGGCGCGGCCTTCTTCATCCTGGACGGCTTCCTGCGCCCGGCACCTGTCGGCGTCGTCGGCGAGTTGTACCTTGCCGGTCGTGGCGTGGGCGTGGGCTATTGGCGGCGGGCGGGGTTGACCGCGTCGCGGTTCGTGGCGTGCCCGTTCGGGGCGCCGGGCCGGCGGATGTATCGCACCGGCGATCTGGTGTGTTGGGGTGCCGACGGGCAGCTGCGCTATTTCGGCCGCGCCGATGAGCAGGTCAAGATTCGCGGCTACCGCATCGAGCTGGGTGAGGTGCAGGCGGCGCTGGCCGAGCTCGACGGCGTTGAGCAGTCGGTGGTCGTCGCACGCGAGGACCAGCCCGGTGACAAGCGGCTGGTCGGTTATGTGACCGGTTCGGTGGACGCGGCGGCGGCGCGTGCGGCGTTGGGGGAGCGGTTGCCGCCGTACATGGTGCCGGCTGCGGTGGTGGTGCTCGAGGCGTTGCCGGTGACGGTCAACGGCAAGCTCGACACGCGCGCGTTGCCGTCGCCGGAGTATGTCGACGTCGATCGTTATCGCGCCCCGGCCGGCCATCTCGAGGAGATCTTGGCCGGCATCTACGCCCACGTGCTGGGCCTCGAGCGGGTCGGTGTCGACGACTCATTCTTCGACCTCGGCGGCGACTCGGTGTCGGCCATGCGGGTCGTCGCCGCGATCAACGCCGCCATGGAGGCCGACCTCCCGATGCGCGCACTGTTCGACGCGCCGACGGTCGCCCAGTTGGTGCCGCGCCTGAGCCGCCATGCCGGTGGTCGCGAACCGTTGGTGGCCGGTGAGCGGCCCGCCGCGATCCCGTTGTCGTTCGCGCAGAGCCGACTCTGGGTGGTCGACCAGTTGCACGGTCCCTCAGCGGTTTACCACATGGTCGTCGGATTGCGGTTGCGCGGACGCCTCGACGACGAGGCGTTGCACGCGGCGCTGGGCGATGTGGTCGTCCGGCACGAAAGCCTGCGCACACTCTTCGTGGCGCCCGACGGCACCGCGCAGCAGTTGGTCGTTCCCGCCGAGGACGCCGAGGCGGGCTGGCAGGTCGTCGACACCACCGGATGGCCGCAGGACCGGCTGCACGCGGCCATCGGCGGCGTAGCGGCCCGGACATTCGACCTCGCGGCCGAGATACCGCTGCGGGCCACAGTCTTTCGCGTGGCTGAAGACGACCACGTGTTGGTGGGCGTCGTCCATCACATCGCGGCCGACGGCTGGTCACTGGCGCCGCTGGTACGCGATCTCGGTGCCGCCTACGAGGCGCGCCGACACGGAGAGCCGCCGCAGTGGGCGCCGCTGCCCGTGCAGTACGTCGACTACACGATGTGGCAGCGCGCGCGATTCGGCGACCTCGACGACGGCGACAGCCCGATCGCCGCGCAACTGTCGCACTGGGAAGAGGTGCTGGCGGGCCTGCCCGAGCGGCTGCAGTTGCCCACCGACCGGCCTTATCCGGCGCTCGCCGATCAACGCGGTGCGAGCCTGACGGTGGATTGGCCCGCCGAATTGCAGCAGCGGGTGCGCGAGACGGCCGCGGAGCACGACGTGACCACCTTCATGGTGATGCAGGCCGGCCTGGCGGTGCTGCTGTCGCGGCTGAGCGCGAGTTCCGATGTGGCGGTGGGGTTCCCGATCGCGGGACGCAGCGACCCCGCGCTCGACGAGCTGATCGGCTTCTTCGTCAACACACTGGTGCTGCGGGTGGACCTGTCGGGCAATCCCAGCTTCGCCGAGCTGCTCGACCAAGTACGGCGACGCACGCTGGCGGCGTTCGACCATCAGGAAGTGCCGTTCGAGCTGCTGGTGGAAAGGCTCAACCCGGTCCGATCGCTGGCGCACCACCCGCTGGTCCAGGTGATGCTGGCGTGGCAGAACCTGCCCGGGCTCGACGGCGCCCGAGCGGGCGGCCTGACGCTGGGCGATCTGGAGGTCGCCCAGCTGCCGGTCGAGACCCACACCGCCCGCATGGATCTGACGTTCTCACTGGCGGAGCAGTTCACCGATTCCGGCCAGCCAGCCGGCATCCGGGGCGCGGTCGAGTTCCGCACCGACATCTTCGACGCCGCCACCATCCAAACGCTCGTCGACCGGTTCGCGCGGGTGTTGACGTCGATGACCGCCGATCCCGAGCGGGCGATCTCAGCGCTGGACCTGCTGGAGCCCGAAGAACACCACCGCCTGGCCGAAGCGGGCAACCGTCGAATCCTGACGACGCCCGCACCGGCAGCGGCGTCCGTTCCGGAGTTGTTCGCCGAGAAGGTATCTCGCCACTCGGACTCCGTCGCGGTCAGCGGTGCCGGCCGTGGCTTGACCTACCGCGAACTCGACGACGCGTCGAATCGCCTGGCGCGCTTGCTCATCACCCGCGGCGTGACCCCCGGCTCGCATGTCGCGCTGTTGTTCGAACGTTGCTGCGAAGCGGTCGTCGCGATGCTGGCGGTACTCAAGGCCGGGGCCGCGTACCTGCCGATCGATCCGGCGCTGCCCGGCGCGCGACGGGATTTCATGCTGGCAGACGCCCACCCGGTCGCTGTGCTGACGACCACCGCGCTGGCCGGTCTGGTGGACGGAACCGGCATCGAGGTGCTCGACATCGACGACCCCGTTGTCGCGGGTTACCCGTGCACACCGCTGCCGGCACCGGCGGCCGACGGTGTCGCCTACCTCATCTACACCTCGGGCACGACCGGCACCCCGAAGGGCGTGGCGATCACCCACCGGAACCTGGCCCACCTCGCCGATTCCACGCCCGCCGCGCTGCCCGCGGATCAGGTGTGGACGCAATGCCATTCGTACGGCTTCGACTTCTCGGTGTGGGAGATCTGGGCCGCGCTGCTCGGCGGCGGGCGACTGGTGATGGTGCCCGAAGCGGTCGCCGGTTCTCCGGAAGACTTCCACGAGCTGATCACGCGCGAAGGGGTCAACGTGCTGACCCAAACGCCTTCTGCGGTGGGCGCATTGAACGCGCAGCGGCTCGACACGGTGGCGGTGCTGCTCGGCGGTGAGGCGTGCTCCGCCGAAGTGGTGGACAGGTGGTCGCCAAAGCGGGTGCTGATCAACGCCTACGGGCCTACCGAGGCCACGGTGTACGTGTCGATGAGCGCTCCGCTGACCGCGGGGTCAGGGGCCGCACCGATCGGCGCGCCGGTGCCGACGGCGTCCTTGTTCGTGCTCGACGAGTGGCTGCGGCCGGTGCCGGCCGGCGTGGTCGGCGAGTTGTACGTGGCCGGCCGCGGCGTCGGGATGGGTTACCTCGGCCGCACCGCGCTGACCGCGTCGCGGTTCGTGGCGTGCCCGTTCGCCGACGGGGGAGCGCCGGCGCAGCGGATGTATCGCACCGGAGACCTCGTGTGCTGGCGCGCGGACGGCCAGTTGCAGTATCTCGGCCGCGCCGACGAGCAGGTCAAGATCCGCGGCTACCGCATCGAACTGGGTGAGATCCAAAGCGCGCTCGCCGAACTCGACGGTGTCGAGCAGGCAGCGGTCGTCGTCCGCGAGGACCGGCCCGGCGACAAGCGTCTGGTCGGATACACCACCGGCACGGCCACCCCCGCCGCGACACGCACTGCGCTGGCCGAGCGGCTGCCAGCCTACATGGTGCCGGCCGCGGTGGTCGCGGTGGACGCAATCCCCCTGACCGTCAACGGCAAACTCGACGCCCGCGCCCTGCCCGCGCCCGAGTACCAGAACACGCTGGCCTACCGCGCGCCCGCCGATGCGGTCGAGGAGATCCTGGCCGGCATCTACGCCCAGGTGCTCGGCTTGGATCCCGTCGGCGTCGACGACTCGTTCTTCGACCTGGGCGGCGACAGCATTCTGTCGATGCAAGTGGTGGCCCGCGCCCGCGCCGCGGGGCTGCGGTGCCGCCCGCGCGACATCTTCGTCGAGCAGACCGTGGCGCGGCTGGCCCGGGTGGCCGACACCGCCGACGGTCAGGCACCGGTGGACGACGGCACCGGGTCCGTGCAGCGCACTCCGATCATGGCCTGGCTGCGCGAAGTCGACGGCCCCGTAGACCAGTTCAACCAGACGATGGTGCTGCAGGCACCCGCCGGCGTCACCGACACGGACGTCGTCACGCTGCTGCAGGCACTTCTGGACCGACACGCCATGCTGCGGCTGTGCGTCGGCGAGGACCAGCTGACCGTGCCCGAGCCCGGTTCGGTCAGCGCCCAGGCCTGCCTGCACACGGCCGAGGGCTTCAGCGAAGACGCGCTGAGAAGCGCTCGCGCACAACTCGATCCAGCAACCGGCCACGTCTTCGCGGCGCTGTGGGTGCCGCCCACCGGTCAGCTGGCGCTGATCGTCCACCACCTCGCCGTCGACGCCGTGTCGTGGCCGATCCTGGTCGAGGACCTCAACATCGCCTGGGCGCAACACCACAACGGCCAACCGATCGAGCTACCGCCGACCGGCACCTCGTTCCGGCAGTGGGCCGCGCGGTTGGCCGAACACGCCCGGAGTTCGGCGGCCCTGGCCCACGCCGACGCATGGCGGCAGATCGCGGCAACCGTCCCCACGCTTCCCGCACCCGAACCCGGCGTCGACACCTACGCCAGCGCCGGGCAGTTGTCGGTGTCACTGGACACGCGCAGCACGCGCGCGCTCCTGGGCGAGGTGCCCACCGCGTTCCACGCCGGTATCTCCGACATCCTGTTGATCGCCTACGCGATCGCCTGCGCCGAATTCGTCGGCGCCTCCACGGCGGTCGGAATCGACGTCGAAGGCCACGGCCGGCACGAAGACCTGGCCCCCGATGTCGACCTCTCCCGCACGGTGGGCTGGTTCACCGCCAAGCACCCGGTCGCGCTGAGCGCCGGAAAGCTCGACTGGCACAACGTGATCGCCGGTGACGAGAAACTGGGCCGGACCGTCAAGGAACTCAAAGAACAGCTGCGCGCTCACCCCGATCCGCTGACCTTCGGGTTGCTCCGCTACCTCAACTCCGACGTCGACCTGCCCGGCTCCGACCCGTCGCTCGGGTTCAACTACCTCGGCCGCCTCAGCGCCGGCGCCGCGCAGCTCTCCGACGACATGTGGAGCGTCAGCGAAGAAGGCCTGGCGCTCGCCGAAGCCGCCACCGCCGTGCCCATGCCGATGGGCCACACCCTTGAACTCAACGCCGCCGCCGTGGACACCGCCGAAGGACCCGCCTTGCAAGCGAATTGGACATTCGCACGGTCGGCGCTCGACCGCGCTGAAGTGGTCCGGTTCAGCAGCCTGTTCTTCCAGGCATTGACGGGCATCTGCGCCCACGTCGCGGCCGGCGGCGGCGGGTTGACCCCCTCCGACGTCGTCCCCGCCCGGCTCACCCAGCTACAACTCGACGAACTCCAAACACACGAGCGCATCGGCGACATCCTGCCGCTGACCCCGCTGCAGCAAGGACTGCTCTTCCACGCCGACACCGCGACAAGCGCCGACGACGTCTACGCGATGCAACTCGACATCGCGATCGCCGGCCCACTCGACGCCGAGCGGCTCCGCGATGCCATGCACACCGTGGCCGCGCGCCACCCGAACCTCGCCGCACGATTCTGCTCGCAGTTCGACGAACCGGTGCAGGTCATCCCCGCCGACCCCGCCCCCGCCTGGCGGTACGTCGACCTCACCAACAACGGCCGAAACCCCGACGAACACATCGAAAGGCTGTGCGTTGAAGAACGCGCCGCAGTCTGTGACCTCAGCCGACCGCCGGCCTTCCGGGCCGCGCTGATCCGCACCGCGCCGGACCGGCACCGGTTCGTGCTGACCAACCACCACATCGTGCTCGACGGGTGGTCGTTGCCGATCCTGATGCAGGAGATTTTCGCCGGCTACTACCGGCAGCGGCTCCCCGCGGCGACGCCGTACCGGAGCTTCGTCACCTGGCTGGCAGAACAGGATGTCGAGGCGGCCCGCGCCGCATGGCAACAGGTGCTGGCCGGATTCGACAGCCCCACGCTGGTCGGCTCGCCCGGCCGCCTCGAGCAGGGGCCGCGCGGCACCGCATCGGTGTCACTGCCGCCGCGAATCACCCATGGCCTCAACGACTTGGCCCGTTCGCAGCGCACGACCGTCAACATCGTGTTGCAGGCCGCCTGGGCGCAGGTGCTGATGTCGCTGACCGGGCAGCACGACGTCGTGTTCGGCGCCGCGGTGTCGGGGCGGCCGACCGACGTGGCCGGCGCGGAAACGATGGTCGGCCTGCTGATCAACACGGTGCCGGTGCGCGCTGACGTCACTGCGGCGACCACCGTGGCCGACCTGCTCGGCCGGCTGCAACGCGACCACGTGCACACCCTCGACCATCATCATCTGGCACTCAACGAGATTCACAAAGCCGCGGGCCGGGACCAGCTGTTCGACACCATCTTCGTCTACGAGAACTATCCGGTCGACACCAGCGCGCTGTCGAACGCAAGCGAACTGGCGATCACCGACATCGTCGGCCGCGAATCCACGCATTATCCGCTGATGCTGCAGGCGCGCTCGGCAGGGGAGCTGCGGCTGCGCATCGAGTTCGACAGCGCCCTGTTCGACACGGCCGAGGTCGACGCGCTCATCGAGCGGATGCAACGGCTGCTCGAAGCGATGGCCGCCGACCCGAGCCGCCGGTTGTCGTCGATGGATGTCCTCGACACCGCCGAACACGACCTGCTTGACCGGTTCGGCAATCGCGCGGTGCTGCACCAGCCCGCGACGCCGGTTTCGATCCCGGTGCTGTGGGCGGCCCAGGTCGCGCGCACACCCGCCGCCGTGGCGCTGACCAGCGGAACGAGTTCGTGGACCTACCGGGAACTCGACGAGGCCTCTAACCGGCTGGCGCACCGGCTGATTCGCTACGGCGCCGGTCCGGGGCGCTGCGTGGCGATTCTGATGAACCGGTCGGCCGAGGCGATCGTCGCGATCCTGGCGGCACTCAAGACCGGTGCGGCCTACCTGCCGATAGACCCGGCCCTGCCGCAAAACCGCATGGGGTTCATGACCGAAGACGCCGCGCCGATCGCCGCGATCACCACCGCTGAACTCGCCGGCCGGCTGGGCGGCTGCGGACTGCCCGTCATCGACGTGCACGAGCCGGCGGTCGACACCGAGCCGTGCGAGGCCTCGCCGCCGCCCGCGGCCGACGACCTGGCGTACATCATCTACACCTCGGGAACCACCGGCATTCCCAAAGGCGTTGCCATCACACACCGTAACGTCACCCAGCACCTGGACTCACTCGGTGTCGGCCTGGGACAGACACCGGTGTGGACGCAGTGGCACTCGCTGGCCTTCGACGTGTCGGTGTGGGAGATCTGGGGCGCGTTGTTGCGCGGCGGCCGGCTGGTCGTCGTGCCCGAAGCCGTCGCGGCGTCGTCCGAGGACCTGCACGCGCTGCTGGTCGCCGAAGACGTCAGCGTTTTGAGCCAAACCCCCTCGGCGGCCGCCACTCTCACACCCGACGGACTGGAGTCGACCGCGCTGGTGGTCGCCGGTGAGGCGTGCCCGGCCGAACTGGTCGAAACCTGGGCACCGGACAGGGTGGTGATCAACGCCTACGGGCCCACCGAAACGACCGTGTACGCGACGGTCAGCGCGCCGCTGACGCCAGGGCCAGGCCCGGTTCCCATCGGCGCGCCCGTGGCAGGCGCGGCGCTGTTCGTGCTCGACGGATGGCTGCGGCCAGTGGCCGCCGGCGTGGTCGGCGAACTGTATGTGGCCGGACGCGGCGTCGGTGACGGGTACTGGAGGCGGTCCGGCCTGACTGCAACGCGGTTCGTCGCCTGCCCGTTCGGCGGAGCCGGGTCGCGCATGTATCGCACCGGCGACCTGGTGCGGTGGGGCGCCGACGGGCAGCTGCGCTATCTCGGCCGCGTCGACGAGCAGGTGAAGATCCGCGGCTACCGTATCGAGCTCGGCGAAGTACGCACGGCGCTGGCGCAGTTGGACGGCGTCGAGCAGGCGGCCGTGATCGCTCGCGAGGACCGCGCTGGTGACAAGCGCCTCGTCGCCTACGTCACCGGTACTGCGGACCCGGCCGGCATCCGTCCTCAGCTCGCCGAAAAGCTGCCGGCTTACATGGTTCCGGCGGCGGTGGTCGTGCTCGACGCGCTCCCGCTGACGGTCAACGGAAAGCTCGACGCCCGCGCCCTGCCCGCACCCGAATACGCCGGCGGGCAGCGCTACCGCGCGCCGCGCAACGCCGTCGAGGAGATCCTGGCCGACACCTTCGCCGAAGTGCTGAACGCCGGGCGCGTCGGCGTCGACGACTCGTTCTTCGACCTGGGCGGCGATTCGCTGTCGGCGATGCGGGTGGTCGCGGCGATCAACACCGCATTGGGTTCCGGGCTTTCGGTGCTCGCGTTGTTCGACGCGCCCACAGTCGCCCAGCTGGCGACTCGAGTGAGCGAGGCGGCGGCACGACGCGCGCCATTGGTTCCCATCGATCGCCCCGCGGTCATCCCCTTGTCGTTCGCCCAGCGTCGGCTGTGGTTCCTCGACCAATTGCAAGGCCGCTCACCGGTTTACAACATGGCAGTGGTGCTGCGCCTGACCGGGCGGCTCGACACCGATGCGCTGGGCCTCGCGCTGTCCGACGTGGTCGCTCGCCACGAATCCCTGCGCACACTGTTCGTGGCGTCCGATGGCGTGCCCCACCAGCTGGTGACACCGCCCGACCGCGCCGACTTCGGCTGGGACGTGATCGACGCCGCGGAATGGTCCGAGGCCATGCTGGAAGCAGCCGTCCAGCAGACGGTGGGCCACGCCTTCGACCTGGCCGGTGAAATCCCGCTCAGGGCAACACTGTTCCGAGTCGCCGACGACGAGCATCTGCTCGCGGCCGCGGTACACCACATCGCCGCCGACGCCGCGTCGGTGCGCCCGCTGGTGCGCGACCTCGGTGTGGCGTACACCAGCCGGTGCGCCGGGCATGGGCCGGGGTGGGCCCGCCTTCCGGTCCAGTACGCCGACTACACACTCTGGCAGCGGGCCGAATTCGGCGATCTCGACGTCGCCGACAGCCCGATCGCGGGGCAGCTCGGCTACTGGGAGCGGGCGCTGGCGGGCATGCCGGAACGGGTGCAGCTCCCCACCGACCGGCCGTATCCAGCGGTGGCCGACCAGCGCGGCGCCAGCGTCGCCGTGAACTGGCCCGCCGAACTGCAGCACCGGGTCCGTGAGGTGGCGCGCGAGCACAACGCGAGCAGCTTCATGGTGCTTCAATCGGCGCTCGCTGTGCTGCTGGCCAGGATCAGCGCCAACGACGATGTCGCCGTTGGTTTCCCGATCGCCGGACGCGCCGACCCAGCTTTGGACAACCTGATCGGGTTCTTCGTCAACACGCTGGTGCTGCGGGTGAACCTCGACGGTGACCCGACCATCGCCGAACTCCTCGCGCAAGTGCGTCAGCGCAGCCTGGCCGCCTACGACAACCAGGATGTGCCGTTCGAGGTGCTGGTCGATCGGCTCAACCCGACCCGCAGCCTCACCCACCACCCGCTGGTGCAGGTGATGCTCGCCTGGCAGAACGTCCTCGGGGAGGACCCCGCCGCCGGACTCACCCTGGGCGACCTGCAGGTAACCCAGCAGCCGGTCGACATCCGCACGGCCCGAATGGATTTGGTGTTCCACCTGACCGAGAGCTGGACCGACACCGGCGAGCCCGGCGGTATCCGCGGCGAGGTGGAGTTCCGCACCGACGTGTTCGACGCATCGACGATCGAGACCCTGATCCACCGGCTGCAGCGGGTCCTGACGGCCATCACGGCCGACGCGGGGCAGCGGATCTCCTCGATCACGATGCTCGACTCCGGTGATCAGACCCTGCTCGACTCGCTGGGCAACCGCGCGGTGTTGACGCGCGCCGACGAGAGCCAGGTGTCGATCCCGGCCGTGTTCAGCGCCCAGGTCGCCCGTACCCCCGACGAGGACGCGCTCACCTGCGACGGACGTTCGATGACGTACCGAGAGCTGGACGACGCGTCGAACCGCCTGGCCCGCAGGCTGATCGGCGAAGGTGCGCGCCCCGGCGAGTCGGTGGCGCTGCTGCTGGAGCGCTCCGCGGAAGCGGTCGTGGCGATCCTGGCGGTGCTCAAGACCGGGGCGGCCTACCTGCCGATCGACCCCGCACACCCCGACGCGCGGATCGAGTTCATGCTCTCCGACGCCGCGCCGGTCGCTGCCGTCACCCGGCGGGGGCTCGCCGATCGGCTCACCGGCCGCGACCTGGTGGTCGTCGATGTCGCCGACGCCGGCGTCGAGCCCACCGCGCCGGTACCGACACCGACTGCGGACGATCTGGCCTACATCATCTACACCTCCGGCACCACCGGAATCCCCAAGGGCGTGGGCGTGACTCACCGCACGGTGACACAGCTGGTGCGGGCCGCTGATGACGGCCTGCCGCCCGGCGGAGTGTGGACGCAGTGGCACTCGTTGGCCTTCGACGTGTCGGTCTGGGAGATCTTCGGTGCACTGCTGCGGGGCGGTCGGCTGGTGGTGGTGCCCGAGGAGGTCGCGTCCTCGCCGCCCGACTTCCACGCGCTGCTGGTCGACGAACACGTCAGCGTTCTGAACCAGACGCCGTCGGCCGCAGGCCTGCTCTCGCCCGAAGGTCTCGACACGGTGGCGCTGGTGGTGGCGGGCGAGGCCTGCCCGGCAAACCTAGTCGACCGCTGGGCGCCGGATCACCTGATGGTCAACGGCTACGGCCCGACCGAGACGTGGTACACGTCGTTCAGCGCGCCGCTGACGGCAGGAGCCGGTGAGGTGCCGATCGGTGCGCCGATTTCGGGGGCGGCGTTCTTCGTGCTCGACGAATCGCTGCGGCCGGTGCTGCCGGGCGTGGTCGGTGAGCTTTACGTGGCCGGTGCCGGGCTGGCGTGCGGCTATGTGAACCGGGCCGGGTTGACCGCCTCGCGGTTTGTGGCCTGTCCGTTCGAAGGCGCACCGGGCCAACGGATGTACCGCACCGGTGATCTGGTCCGCTGGGGGGCCGACGGCCAACTGCGCTATCTCGGGCGCGCCGACGAACAAGTCAAGATCCGCGGTTACCGAATCGAACTCGGCGAGATCAAGGCCGCGCTGGCCGATCTCGACGGCGTCGAGCAAGCCGCGGTGATCGCGCGCGAGGACCGTCCCGGCGATCTGCGACTCACCGGATATGTCGTCGAAAAGCACGGCGCCACGGGCGATTCCGAGGGGTTGCGGGCCGCGCTGGCCGAGCGGCTGCCCGGCTACATGGTGCCGGCCGCGTTCATGGTGCTCGACGAGTTGCCGCTGACCGTCAACGGCAAGCTCGACGTCCGCGCGCTGCCGGCGCCCGACTACCAGCAGCGCCAGGTGTACCGGGCGCCCGAGACCGCCACCGAGCTGGTGATCGCCGGTGCCTACGCGCAGATTCTCGGCGTCGAGCGGGTCGGCGTCGACGACTCGTTCTTCGACCTCGGCGGAGACTCGCTCGGAGCCATCCGCGTTGTCGCAGCGATAAATTCCGAACTGGGCAGCCGACTCGCGGTGCGAACCATGTTCAACTCACCGTCAGTCGCGGCCCTGAGCCAGCAGCTGGACACCCCCGACAGCGCCGTCGAGGTGGTCCCCGTCGAGATCCTCAAAGAGGGCGACGGCGTGCCACTGTGCTGCATCCACGACGGCTTCGGCCTCAGCTGGGCCTACCGGATCCTTGGCGACCACCTGGACTGCCCGATCATCGGTATCAACCAGACCGCCCTGGTCGGCGAAACCGAACCCAACTCGATCGACGACATGGCCGCACGGTACGCCGACAGGCTGCAGGCCATCCGGCCCGAGGGTCGGTACAAGCTGCTCGGCTGGTCCCTCGGCGGTGTCGTGGCCCACGCGCTGGCCGTCGAACTGCAGCGCCGCGGCTGCGTCGTGGAAAGCGTGATCCTGCTCGACGACGCCTTCAGCGCCGACAAGGTCATGGCGCAAGAGCAGGCGTCCGACGAGAGCGCGATCCTGGGGGAGATCCTGCGGCTCAACGGCATCGATGTCCCGAACCGTCCGGCGCCCCTGACTCCAGCAGACGCGGCGCCGCTGATCCGGCGGCAACTCGATGCGGCCGGCCTCGCCATGCTGTCGGAACAGTTGCTGCAGTTCATGATTCAGCGAGTCGGTGAGAACCAGCGGTACCTGCAGACCCACACCCCCGAGGTGTTCGATGGCGACATCACCGTGTTCTCGGCCCGCCGCGACGACGACAAGGTGGCGTCCCCGGCCCGGACTTGGCGGCCCTACGTGACCGGTGACATCACCACGCACGCCGTCGACTGCACGCACCTCGACCTGCTCGGGGCACAGGCGCTGCGCACGTACGTCGGCCGACTCGAGCAGGCACTGGGAGCACGATGACCGACGCGACACTCGACATCGCCGGCATGCCGCGCGGCGGCCCCAACTCCTCCTGGCTGGACCGGCGCCTGCAGACCGATCGGCTCGAGTACCTCGACCGCGACGACGTCGACGAGCTGAAACGAAAAGTCGTGGAGGCCCTCGACCGCAGCGGGCGGCGACGGCGGCTGGGCGTCTACGGCAAGATCGCCCGAGTCGTGCTCGACGAGGTGGCCGAAGTGCCGTCCCCGAAGATCCTCGAACTGGGAGCCGGCCTCGGCGGGTTGTCCGAACGGCTGCTGGAGAGCCACCCCACCGCCGAGGTCACCGTCACCGACGTCGATCCGACGTTCGTCGGAACCGTCGCAGCAAGCGACCTCGGCAGTCACCCGCGCGCCTCCGTGCGCCGGCTAGACGCCACCGAAATCGACGCTGCCGACGGGTATTACGACCTCGCCGTGTTCGCGCTGTCGTTGCATCACCTGCCCCCCGAACAAGCCGCCCGCGTGTTCGCCGAGGGAACACGCGCGGCTAAGAAGCTGATGATCGTCGACCTGCGCCGACCGCCCGCACCCGTGCATGCGGTCGTGCTGGCGGCGGCGCTGCCGTTCAGCCGGATGATGCCGTTGCTCCACGACGGGGTGATCAGCTCGCTGCGCGCCTACAGCCCGTCCGCGCTGCGGGCGCTGGCCCACCACGCCGACCCCAACATCACCGTCGAGTTCCGCACCCGCCGGCTCGGCCCGACCGTCGCGGTCGCGCGCCGGACGTGACGACGCGCAGACTCACACCTCCACCGGGGGATGCAGCCGCTCGACGGTGTACTGGCGGTTTCGCCGCGCCGCCCACGCGGTGGCGGCCAGTGACGCCAGCAGGATTCCGCTCAAAACGGCGATCGCCAACCACAAGCGGTGATCGACGCCGCCGACCGTCAGCTGCCGTAAACCGTTGACGGCGTAGGTCATCGGGTCGAACGGGTGAATGATCTGGAACGGTCGGGCAGTGGTCTCCACCGGGTAGATACCACCGGCCGAGACCAGTTGGAGCATCAGCAGCGCCAGCGTGATCACCCGGCCGATCGCCACGCCGAACACCGCGTTGAGCGCCTGGATCAACGCGAGGAACGTCGCCGCGATCAACCCGAGGAAGCCGATCGTCGCGATCGGGTACTTCGGCTGCAAGCCCACCCCGAAGTGCACCACCGTGTACATCACCAACACCTGGCACAACGCCAGCAGCACCGCCGGCCAGTAGGACACCAGCACCACCCGCAGCGCGTTGAGACCGTGCACGACCGGTCGAGCCTGCAACGGGGTCAACAACATCCAGACGATCAGCGCGCCGATGAACAACGCCAACGGCAAGAAGAACGGCGCGAAGCCGGTCCCGAAAGTGACCGCGCGGTTGTCGGTCCGCTCGTCGAGCGCGATCGGCGTGGACAGATTCGTGGCGACCTTCAAGCGCTGCTGCGGGCTCCACGACGGAACCTGGTCGGCGCCCTGCTGGAGCTTGCTCGCCAACAGCGCTGCGCCGTCGTGTAACTGGTCGACGCCCGATGCCAGTTGACCGGCTCCGTCGGCCAGTCGCTCACCGCCGTCGGTCAGCTGCACCAACCCTGAACTCAACTGGTGTGCGCCGTCGTCGAGAGCGGTGACGCCGTCACGCAGCCTCACCAGATCAGTCTTGAGCCCGCCGTCGAAGACCTTGGTGAGCACGGTGCGCAGGTGGCTGTTCGGATCGGCAAGGTCGTTCTCCAACCGAGCGGCCCCGTCGCGCAGCCGGGTCAACCCCTCGTCGGTGGCCGGGTCGATTCCGTTGGCGGCCAGCGTCGTACGGACCCGGGCCAGAGCTTCGCCGAGATGCTGGACGGCCGGGTCGGGGTTCGCCCCCAACCCGGCGACCACCTGGTCGATGACTCCCGCTGCGCGTGCGTAGTCGACGTTGAGTGCAGCGATGCGGTCGGTGAGCGAGCGCGCCGAGGCACTCAGGTGACTTGCGGCCTCACCGACGACCTGCGGGTCGACCTTCAGGTCGCCGACCATGTCGAGCGTCGTCAGCAGCGGGTCGGTGGTCGCGGTGACCGCCGAGGACAGTTCATTCGTGCCTGCGGCGAGCTTCGCCGCGCCGGCGCGAGCCACACCGAGGTTGTCGGCCAGCAGCCGTGACCCCGAGGCGAGCTGGTGAGCGCCGTCGTCGGCAGTGCCCAGTCCGGCTGCCAGTTGGCCGGCCCCGTCGGCGGCCTGGTGCAAACCCTTCCCCGCGTCGGTCACCATCGTCAGCACGGTGTTCACCGTCTGCGCGCCGACTCGGGCGTTGACTTCGTTGATCACCTCGCGGGCAGCGTTCTGGCCGATGATCGAGCCGAGATAGTTGTTCGCGTCGTTGAAGGTGAACCGGATCTGTGCCTTGTGCGGGCTGTCCGAGCCCGACGACGCGATCGCGGCGCTGAAGTCCTGCGGCACCGTGATCGTGAAGTAGTAGCGGCCGTCGGCCAGACCGTCGGCGGCCTGCTCGGCCGAGACCTCGGCCAGGTCCAGTTGGCCGGAGTCCGACAGCCCGCGGGCCACCTCGTCGCCGGCCCGCAACTGTGTGCCATGCACCATCGCGCCGCGGTCGACGTTGACCAAGGCGACCGGCACCTTGTCCACCTCCCCGAAGGGATTCCAGAACGCCCACAGGTACATCGCGCCGTACAGCAGCGGCAGCACGACGATCGTCACCAAGGCGATGCGCGGCATCGCCCCGCGGGAGTACCGCTTGATGTCGGTGCCCAGCGAGAGACCGGCCAGCATGGTCAACGGCCACCTTTCTGCTCTTCGGCGACGGGTTCTGCCACCGCGACGGTGTCGACCACCAGTTGGGCGCGCACGCCCGAGTCGGCGGGGACACCGTTGACCGATGCGGTGACGACGGTCTGGTCTCGGCCCAGTGCGACCAGTCGGTCCAGTAGCAGGGCGCGATGCCGGTCGCTGGTGACGCGGTCCAGGTCGGCGACCACCAGCAGCGGCGGGCGTTCGGCGTTGGCCAGTGCGATGCGCAGCAGCCGGCGGTCGAGTTCGGACAGTTCCTCGACATAGTCATCGAGCGTCGGCAGTGCCAGCGGCCCGAAGACCGGTGCGCACACCCGGGCCAGTTCGGCGTTACGGGCACGCGGCACCCGCCGGTACCACGGTGAGTTCCATCGCAGATGTTCGGTCACCACGTCGGCGACGGTCACGGACTCGGCGACCTCGTCGAGTTCATCGATTCCGGAAAGCGCTGCGACACCGAAGATTTCGCGGGCGTTGCGGCGACCGAACACTGTCAGCGAGCCGGTTCGCGTCTTCATCCGCCCGGCCAGTGTCATCAGCAGCGCGGTGCGCCCCGAGCCGCGCGGGCACACCATGACGGTCACACCGCTTGCGGCGATGTCGAAGTCGAGAGGGCCGTATACGGGGCCCCACGGTCCTCGCTGGGAGATGCCGCGCGCGACGACGGCCAGTTCGTCGCGCGGCTCCTGCGGCTCGGACTCGGAGTCGGACTCGGACTCGGACACTGACACCCGGTACCTCCGATCAAGCGGTGAGGTCAGGTCTCAATTCATACAAGACGGGTCCGAGCCGCGCCGGACGGGTCAGCGCAACCGGATCGCGGCGAGTTTCTCACGCGCCGCCGCCTCGCGGAAGTCCTCGACAGGCGGAACCCGTTGTTCGCGAAACTTCAGGCCCATGATCGTCTGCGCACGCCGGGGGCCGTAGGACTGCGCGAGCCGGTGCGCCAGATCGCCCACCACCGCCGGATCGGTGATGAGTTCTCCGCGCATCGTGCGAGTCTTCCCGCCGTGCACCACCTCCGCGTCGGCGCCGTCGCGGAAGTTGTTCTTCCATCCCGCGTTGGCGAGCGCGTAGAGCCCGTCGTCGATGTGATGCGCGCTCACGGGAATCGAGAACTGGCGCCCCGTTTTTCGACCCCTGAAGTTCAGCACCATGAACCGATTGCCCAAGGGGCCGGCCAGCGGAGTGCGCAACAGGAACCGCAGCGTCGTGTTGACCGCACGCATCACCGCGTCGGGCGGGTGTCCGGTGGTGACCGTGGGTGTGTGATCTGTCATGGCGACACGGTATGGCCGAATCAGCCGATCGGCGACCGGAATGCACCAAAGGCCGCTACAGCGATCCGAGGTCGTCGGGCACGTCGACCGCATACTCGCGCAACGCGTCCAGCGAGATCACTTCGAGCGTGCGCTGGTGCGTCGACGCCAGCACCACCGGCGCGGCGAAGCCGTCCTGATGAGCCTTCAGCCAGTTCACCGCGGTGACGCACCAGCGGTCACCCGGTTGCAGGCCGGGGAAGCGGTACTCCGGGCGCGGGGTGCACAGGTCGTTGCCGATCGAACGTTGATGCCGCAGGAATTCCGCTGTCACAACGGCACAGATGGTGTGGCTGCCGAGATCCTCGGGTCCGGTCGAGCAACAGCCGTCGCGGTAGAAACCGGTGATCGGGTCGGAGCCGCACGGCTCGAGCGGCTCGCCGAGCACATTGAGTTCAGGCACAGGTCGTCCATCGTCCGTGAGGGTTCTAAGGTGTTCAGGGATACCAACATATTCAGCTGGCGAGTGGACGGAACAAGGAGTACCGGGCATGGCCGCGCTGAGGACTGGCGACGCATTCCCAGATGTCGTGGTGACCGCGTTCGTGTCGAGCACCTCACTTTCGACGGACGCCGAGCAGACCTGGCAGTTACTGCAGCAGGGCCGAAGCGGCATCCGGCCCCTCGACAAGTGGTTCGTCCGCGAGCTCGATTCGCCGGTACGTATCGGGGGCGCGATCCTGGAGGATTTCGACGAGCAACTCAGCCGCGTCGAGCGCCGCCGGACGTCGTACATGCAGAAGATGTCCACCATCCTGAGCCGCCGCCTCTGGGAAGCGGCTGGCACACCCGAGATCGATACCCGCCGGCTGGCGGTGTCGGTCGGGCTGGCGCTGGGCAGTACCGAGGAGATCCCCCTTCAGCACGACCTCTGGCGCAAGAAGGGGCTGCGCGCCGTTTCGCCGCTGGCCGTCCAGATGTACATGCCGAACGGACCGGCGGCTGCGGTCGGATTGGACCGACAGGCCAAGGCCGGGATCTTCTCACCGGTGATGGCCGACGCATCGGGCGCCGCGGCCATCGCGCAGGCATGGCAGCACGTCGTTCTCGGTGAGGCCGACGCGGTGATCTGCGGAGGGGTGGAGACGCAGATCGAGGCGGTGCCGGTCGCGGCGTTCAGCCTGCAGGCACTGTTGTCGACCAACAACGACGACCCCGCCGGCGCCTGTCGCCCGTTCGACAAGGACCGCGACGGGATGGTGTTCGGCGAGGGCGGCGCGCTGATGCTCGTCGAGACCGAGCAGCACGCCCTGGCGCGAGGCGCCGAACCGCTGGCCCGGCTGCTGGGTGCGGCCGTCACCTCCGACGGATATGACGTCGTGCGAACCGATCCCGACGGGATCCGCGCCGGTGACGCCGTGGCGCGCGCCATCGAGTTGGCCGGCCTGGCGCCCACCGACATCGGCCACATCAACGCCCATGCCACCGGGACCGTGGACGGCGACCTCGCCGAAGCGTGCGCAATCCGCCGAGCGCTCGGCGGGCACAACCCGGCCGTGTTTGCGCCGAAGGCCGCCCTGGGGCATTCCCTGGGCTCGGCCGGGGCGGTCGAAGCCGTCTTGACGGTGCAGGCCCTGCGTGACGGTGTCGTCCCGCCCACGCTCAATCTCGAAGACCTCGACCCCGGGGTCGACCTCGACGTCGTCACCGGAAGCCCCCGGCGCGGCGATTACCGCTACGCGGTGAGCAACTCGTTCGGCCTCGGCGGCAACAACGTCGCGCTCGTTTTCGGTGCGTACTAGTTCTTGGTCAGCGTGAACTGTCCGACGTAGCTGACGTTGCGCTGGAAGAAGTCCGAACAGCCGATCAGGTACTTCATGTAGCGGTCATACACCTCTTCGGAGGTCGCCGCGATCGCCTGCTCCTTGGCGGCCTCCAGGGCGGTGGCCCAGGTGTCGAGCGTGCGCACGTAATGCGGGGTCATCGTCTCCAGGTCGGCGATGGTGAAACCCGCGTTGCCGGCGTACTCGACGACGTCCTCGTCGCACGGCACCGCACCGCCGGGGAAGATCTCCTTGGCGATGAACCGCATGAACTTGAGGTCGGTCATCGTGATCGGGATGCCCAACTCCGGCCAGCGCTTGAGCGGATGGCCCATGATCGTCTGCAACACCATCCGGCCGTCGTCGGGCATGACCCGGTAGCACGTGTCGAAGAACGCCTTGTACTTCGACTTGGGCCACGCCTCGAACGCCTCGATCGACACGATGCGGTCGACGGGTTCGTCGAACTCCTCCCAGCCTCTCAGCAGGACCCGCCGGGAGCGGTCCGTGTCGATGCCGTCGAGGATCTGCTGACCGAGCGCGCACTGATTGCGGCTCAGCGTCAGGCCCACGACGTTGACGTCGTAGGTCTCGACCGCCCGCTTCATCATCGAACCCCAGCCGCAGCCCACGTCGAGCAGCGTCATCCCGGGCCGCAGATCGAGCTTGCCGAGGGCGAGGTCGATCTTGGCCAGCTGCGCCTCCTCGAGCGTCATGTCGTCGCGCTCGTAGAACGCGCAGCTGTACGTGCGCGTCGGGTCCTGGAAGAGGCCGAAGAACTCGTTGGAGATGTCGTAGTGCGCCTGAACGTCTTCGTAGGCAACCTTCATCGTCGTCCCCGACCTTTCCGACATCTGATTGGCCTCCTTAGCGGGTGTTACTCACCCGCGTCCCGACGTAACGACCAACTTATATATCGCACTTTTCGTAATCAGGCTAAGCGGGCGCCTTTTCGCACGTGAACTGCGCGACATCGGTGTAGCCCTGCCGGAAAAGATCAGCGCAGCCGGTCAGGTATTTGCGGAAGCGCTCGTAAATCTGTTCCGACGTGATCGCGATCGCCTCGTCCTTCTTCGCCTCGAGGTTGGCTGCCCAGGTATCGAGCGTCTTGACGTAGTGCGGCTGCAGGTGCTGTTCGCGGGTGACGGTGTAGCCGGCCTTGTTTGCGTGCTCCCGCACCATCGACGCCAGCGGCAAACGCCCACCGGGGTAGATCTCGTCCATGATGAACTTGATGAAGCGCACCCGCGACATGGTCAGCGGCAGGCCCTTGGCCTTGATCTCCTCGTCCTCGGGAATGATGATCGTGTGTAGCATCATCACGCCGTCGTCGGGCAGCCAGCTGAACGTCTTCTTGAAGTAGTCGTCGTACTTGTTGAAGCCGAAGTGCTCGAACGCGCCGATCGACACGATCCGGTCGACCCGGCCCTCGAACTCCTCCCACGGCTGCAGCCTGACTTCCATCTTCCGGTCGCTCTTGAGGCGGGGGAACTGGTTGTCCTCGATGTGCTGCTTCTGGTTCTCCGACAGCGTCAGGCCGATGACGTTGACGTCGTACTTCTCCACTGCACGCGCGATGGTCGAACCCCAGCCGCAGCCGATGTCCAGCAGCGTCATTCCGGGCTGCAGGCCCAGCTTGCTCAGCGACAGGTCGACCTTGGCCCGCTGCGCCTGCTCGAGCGTGAAATCGTCGCGCTCGAAGTAGGCGCAGCTGTAGGTCTGGGTCGGGTCCTGCCACAGCTTGAAGAAGTCGTTGGAGATGTCGTAATGGAACTGGACTTCGTCCTTGTCCGAGCCGCGGGTCTCCGAGGCGGATTTGGACAGCCACTTCGACTGCGCCTGCGGTGCCGAGCTCTGCTGTGCTTCTGTCGTTTCTGTCACGGTTCGCCCTTAGTACATATCGGGGTCGTTATTCGGATATCGCGCAGGTTCTTCGACACGATGTGACGACATTACCTCCCGCCGTCGGCCTATCGGCATCAGTGCCCGCCCGACATGGCCCTAAATTTTCGAGTTCCTGGTCATCCACCGCATGACCTGCCAGCCGGCGAACACCGGCAGCCAGGTCGTCAGCACCCGGTAGAGCAACACCGAGGGCACAGCCACTGAGGCGGCCATGCCGAACGCCGCCAATCCGCCGATCAGCGCCGCCTCCACCGCGCCGATGCCGCCAGGGGTCGGCGCCGCCGAGGCCAATGTGCCCCCGACCATCGTCACGACCGTGACCGTGATGAACGACGTGTTGCCGCCGAACGCCTCGATCGCGGCCCACAGCGCGAACGCGTTACCGAGGGTCGTCGCGGCACAACCCGCCATGATCACCGCCAGCCGCCGAGGCTCACGGGCCAGCGCGACGAGGTGGCCGAGCACTTCCTGCAACCGCGGCCGCACGGCCGTCGCCAGCCACCGCCGCAACTTCGGCACCAACAGGAACGTGCCGATCAGCCCGAGCAGCACGCCACCGATCAGGTACAGCAGCGTGGCGTTCGGAACGAAGCGGGCCAGGTCGGCCGACACGCCCGCCGCCGTCGAGAAGAAGATGAGCAGGCCGAGGTGGGTGATGACCTGAACCGACTGCTGCAGTGCGACGGCGGTGGTGGCGCGCATCGGGCTGACCCCGCTCTTCTGCAGGTAGCGGGCCGACAGTGCGAGGCCGCCGACTCCCGCGGGCGTCGTCGTGGCGGCGAACTTGTTCGCCACTTGCATGACAACCAGCCCCCACAACGTGACCAGGCCGTCCGCGCAGGCCCAAAGTGCCGCTGCCGCACCGAGATACGTCAGACTCGACGCGGCCAGCCCGAGCACCGCCCACCACCAGTTCGCGGTGCGCAGTTCGGTGATGAAGGTGGGCACCGAGCTGAGGAAGGGATACGCGACATAGACGAGCGCGGCGAGCAGTACCAGCTGGATGACCTGCCCCCGGGTGAACCGGGTGACCGTCTCGGGGCGGATCTCGTCGACGCGGGTCTGGCGCTTGACCTCGTCGCGCGCGGCGGAGATCACGGCTTTGGGATCGGTCACCGAGTGCCGGATGCCCGGCGGCATCGCGGCCGGCGTCAAGCGCCGCGATGCGGTCAGCACGATGTCCTTGCCGAACGCGTCGATCGCCGCGCGCACCGCCGAGTTCGCGTCGTAGAGGTGCGTCGTCGTCACCAGCAACTGGGCGATGTCGGTGCGCAACTGGGCGTCGGTGGCGCCGTACTCGGCGTTGTCGAACCCGCCGAACAACACCGTGTCGTCGTCGACGGTGATCTCGCTGCCGCGCAGGTCGCCGTGCGAGATCTGGCAGTCGTGCAGTTCGCGCAGCGACTCCCACACGCGCCCAACGGATATCGACTCCACGCACGCGCTGATCGGCAGTCCGCGGGGCGGGGTGTGCGCGTACAACGTCCAGCCCCGGTCGAGTGCGGCCACGGCGATCGTCGACGTGTTCGCGACCTTGAGTTCACCGATCGCGATGGCCATCAGCGCACGGTGCTCGACGAGGCGGCGCATCGACGCGTGCAGCGGCGCGGTCTCCCGGTCGCGGAACCGGAGCTTGCGCCACAACTGCAGCAGCACGCCGCCGCCGCGTTGGTGCGGACCGTAGAGCTCCATCACCGCCGTCGACTGCTGTTCCTCGCAGGTGGCCGTCAGCACCAGCGGGCCGGCGCCCGCCGGGCGTAGCACCCGCATGCCGGACACGACGCAACCGCGACGGGCCATCGCGCGCACGGCGCCGTCGAGCGGGACTTCCAGCCCGGGTGTGCCCACGACGAGAACCACCAGGGCTCCGACGAACCAGCCGACCGCGAGCCCCAGCAGCGAGCGGGCCGGCACCACCGCGCTGATCATCAGGTGGATCGGCACGAACGCCAGCAGCAGTCCCCACCACCAGCGCCGCCACCGGGTCGGCAGCCACGGCCCGGACACGGTGAGCACCGCGGCGAGCATCGCGATCCAGCGCGGGTCGTCGACGAACTGGGAGGCGAACGAGTCGAGTCGGTCCGACAGGTCGAAGTGCCAGCGTGGGGCCGTCAGGCCGAAGCCGCTGATCGACAGCAGCGACCCGGCGATGACGGCGGCCGCCGCGTAGGCGCCGAGCAGCTTCCACTGCCGCGAGAGGATCAAGCTGACCAGGATGACGAACGGCTGGGCGACGATCGCGATGCCGTAGGCGAGGTAGACCAGGTCCGCCTGCGTCGGGGTCAGCACCGCGACGATCTCGGAGATCGAGCGTTCGAGCGCGACCCACTCGTTGCGGGTGATCAGCGAGCTGGTGACGACGACCACGAGGAACAGCGCGGCCAGCACGACGCGGACGATGTCGTTGGTCCGCCTCGTCAGTGGCTGCAGCAGGCTGCCCGAGACGGTGATGTCCCGCCCGTCGACGCGCATGTGTCCACGATCTTCCGGATTGGTGGTCAGGTCGGTAGCGACCCGCCGACAACTTATCCGCAGTCTGCTGCAATGGAGCTATTCCGCCGACCGCGTCGCGGACGTACCGTATTAGGCATGAGTACAACAGCGGGGTCGGCACTGCCGCCGGGCCCCCGGCTTCCCTCGCTCGTGATGCTGTTGCTGATGATGCGGTGGTGGTCGCCGATCGTGTCGATGTGCCGGCGCCGCTACGGCGACGTCTTCACGCTGACCAATCCCATGACCGGCCCGATGGTCTACCTCGGCGACCCCGCCGACATCAAGACGGTGTTCGCCGGCGACCCGCGGGTCTTCCACGCGGGAGAGGCGAACGCGATGCTGGCCGGTCTGCTCGGCGACAGCTCGGTGTTGGTCATCGACGATGACGCGCACCGCGAACGCCGACGGCTGATGATGGCGCCGTTCCACCGCGACGCCGTCGCGCGGCAGGCGGAAGTGATGGCCGAGATCGCCGCGCAGAACATCGCCGGCTGGCCCGTCGGTAAGCCGTTCGCGGTCGCGCCGAAGATGTCGGAGATCACGCTCGAGGTGATCTTGCGGACGGTGATCGGCGCCAGTGACCCGGCGCGGCTGGCGGCGCTGCGCGAGGTGATGCCTCGGCTGTTGAAAGTGGGGCCGTGGGCGTCGCTGGCCATCGCGAAGCCGAAGTTGCTCGAGCACCGCTTGTGGCGGCGGTTGCGACGCAACATGGCCGAGGCCGACCGGCTGCTTGATGCGGAGATCGCCGAGCGTCGCGCCGACCCGAACCTGGCCGACCGCTCGGACGCGCTGGCCATGCTCGTGCAGGCCGGCATGGGCGACCGCGAACTGCGCGACCAGTTGATGACGCTGTTGGTGGCCGGGCACGATACGACTGCCACGGCGCTGTCGTGGGCGCTGGAGCGGATGACCCGACATCCGGAGGTGCTCGCAAAAGCGGTGCGCGCGGCCGGATCCGGTGACGACGAGTATCTCGACGCGATCGCCAAGGAGACGCTGCGCATCCGTCCGGTGGTGCCCGATGTGGGCCGGATCCTGACCGAGCCCACCGACGTCGCCGGGTATCGGTTGCCGGCCGGCGTGATGGTGGTTCCGAGCATCACGCTGGTGCACGAGACCGCCGGCATCTATCCCGAGCCCGACCGCTTCGACCCCGACCGGATGGTCGGCGCGACGCTGAGCCCGACGACCTGGCTGCCGTTCGGCGGCGGCAATCGGCGTTGTCTCGGTGCGGGATTCGCGATGGTGGAGATGCGCGTGGTGCTCGGCGAGGTGCTGCGACGGGTCGAGTTGGCGACGACGACCGCGGCAGGCGAGCGCCAGAAACTCAAGCACGTGATCATGACACCGCATCGCGGCGCGCGAATTACCGTGGCGGCGAAGAAGATTGCGGGCTCGACGGCAGCGGGTCAGGTCGAGGCCAGACCCACCACCGCCGACACGTCATCGTCGACGTAGGACCGCTCAGGGGATGTCGGTGGCCGGCACGCTGCCGCAGCCGACGCCCGGAACGCACCCGGCGGCGCCTTGCGGTCCGGCGGTTCCCGACGGTCCACCGGGGATGGCTCCGGTGGCGCCCTGCGGCCCCGCCGCACCACCCGGTCCACCCGGGATCGAGCCTGCCGCGCCTTGCGGTCCGGCCATACCGCCGGGCCCGCCCGGGATGGTGCCTGCGGCGCCCTGCGGTCCGGCCGTGCCCGCGGGTCCGCCGGGGACGGCGCCGGTGGCACCTTGCGGCCCGGCCACTCCGGCGGGTCCGCCCGGCACCGCGCCGGCCGCGGCAGGAGCACCGGCGGGCGGCGGCGTCCACGCCCCCGGCACGGCGGCGGGTGCGGGTGCGGGAGCGGGAGCCGGGGCCCCGCAGCCGGTGCCGGCGGGGTCGACGCAGCCCGACGGGCCGCCGGCCGGGACGAACGACGGCGAAGCGAAGCCGGCAGGCGCAGCAGCGATCGCGGCCGCAGCCGCGCCGGCCACCAGTAGCGGTGAGACCTTCTTGATGTTGATCATCATGCCGGAGCTTTTACCACGACCGGCCACCCTCAAACATGGAGTTCACCGGAACTCCCTGCAAGCACACCCTTTGGCCCCCTCTGGTGCGAGCTGCCTCCCCCTTGGCGCGAGCGACCGTGTTTGCACACGACACGCCGCGCCGGAGCAGCAATTTGCGGTCGCTCGCGGGCTGCGAGCGACCGCATCACCCGCGAGCGACCTCATCCCCGGCAGAAGCTCCGTCTCGGCATGCGCGCATAGTGGTGCCCCGCGATCGCCTTGTCGGCGATGAGGTCGGCCGCTCGCGGGTTGGCGTCCAGCCAGCCAGCCAGATGGCGATGGCAGAGCGTGTAGATGATCGACACCACCTCCGGGCTCGGGCGCTCGTCCTCCGGCGGCGACGCCCGATGCCTCACGTTGACCACCGCCGTCAACCCTTCCGCGATGTCGCGCGTCGTCAGATCGGGTACGGCGGCAGGTAGCGGGATGCGGTCGGCGACGTGTTGCTTGACCGGGCCGGCCACCGTCGCCGTCACCGCATGCGCGATTGCCTCCTCGTGCGCACTGGGTCGGGGCGAACCCGAGAAAGTGTCGAACACCTGGATCGTCGGGCTGTAACCGGTGGTCCACCGCATCGCGATCTCGACGGCGAAACCGCGTCGTCGGCCCGACAACTGAATGACGTTGTCGTGCAACGGCATCGATATGCGGGTGAGGAATCTGCAGTAATCCACCAAGCCGCCGGGATAGCAGAACGTGCGGGATCTGGCAGGTCGGGTTCGCCGGTCGTCGACGACATCGATGGTCAGCCCCTCGCGCAGGAAAGCCATCCGCTGCAGCCGCTTCAGCGCCGCACCGGCATCGCCGTCCGTCATCTCGCACACCAGCGATTCGGGCCAGCACCGCACGGTCACGCCTGTCTTGGTGGTCGCACCTCGGCATTCGACGAGGCGGGCAACGCCGCAATCGTAACGCTGGAACCAGATGAAGCCGTCACGGTGGATCTCGATGTCGAGCCGAGCGGGAAGCGAATTCCGTTCCGACGGCTCTTCGACGTAAGCGGCGGCGAGATCCGGAAAGGCGGTTCTGCAGGCCAGTTCCGACAGGAAGTTGTCCTGGAGTGCGGCGATCGCACCGTCGAGGTTCGGATCTCGACCGTCGTGGCTCACTTCGACGCCGCCATCGGCGCGCAAGGTCACCGAAACGGCGCTCGCGGCAACTTCGGCAGAATGTGCGATCACATCCCACAGCAGGCGATGGAGCCCGTCTTCGTAGCGGAAGTCATCGAATGGACGGCTCTCGAAGGAGTCGTCCTCCCATTCGAAGAAGTCGTAATCGGGCCAGTCGTCTCGGCTCGTGACGTCACAGCGATGCGCGCCACCGAGCCATGGGAAATACGCGACTTCACAACATTTACCGCAGATGGGCCAACCCGAAGAGAACTGCTTCACTGGTCTATTTTACCGGCTTGACCTGCGTAAATCGACCCGCTGACCGTGCGCCACCGTCGATTTTTAAGAATTCTGGCAAACATGATGTAACTTCAATCGACACACCAAGGCGGGGTTGGCCGCTGTCGAGGGGTTAGTAAGACGGTGGACGCGACACCATTCGGGCACTACCAGCTGCAGCAGCTGATCGGCCGTGGTGGTATGGGCGAGGTCTACCGCGCCTACGACGCGAGGACCGATCGCGTCGTCGCGCTCAAGGTTCTGCCACCCGGCATGGCCGCTGACGAGACGTTCCAGCAGCGCTTCCGCCGCGAATCGCAGGCCGCCGCCGGACTCAATGACCCCCACGTCGTACCGATCCACGGTTTCGGCGAGATCGACGGCCGCCTCTATCTCGACATGCGCCTCATCGAGGGCCGCAACCTCGGCACGGTCCTGACCGACACCGGTAAGGCGATCGACCCGGCGCTGGCGGTCAAGGTCGTCGAGCAGGTGGCCACGGCGCTGGACGCCGCGCACGCCGCGGGGCTGATCCACCGCGATGTCAAGCCGTCGAACATCCTGCTCACCGGCCGCGAGTTCGTGTACCTCATCGACTTCGGATTGGCACGCGCCGCGGGCGACAGAGGCTTGACGAGCGCGGGCAGCACCTTGGGCACGATGGCTTACATGGCCCCCGAACGCTTCGAGGGCAAGCCGGTCGATCCGACCGCCGACATCTACGCGCTGGCGTGCGTGCTCTACGAATGCCTCACCGGCGTGCGGCCATATCCCGCCGACAGCCTCGAGCAGCAGATCGCCGGCCACATGACCAAGGATGTGCCGAAGCCGTCGGCGGTCGATCCGCGGTTGGCGGCTTTCGACGACGTCATCGCCAAGGGCATGGCCAAGAAGCCGGCCAAGCGCTACCAGCGGGCCAGTGATCTCGCCGAGGCCGCGCGCCGGGCGTTGAACGCCCCGGTGCGCAGCGGCAGCGCGAGGCACCAGGCGCGCCGGACGCCCGCGCGCCAGGTGCGGCCGTCCGGAAGGGCGCTAGCACTGGCCGCGTCGGTGGTGCTGGTCGCGACGCTGGGCACCTTCGGTGTGCTGCAATGGCGCGGCGGCGTCGACCGCAGCGATACGAAACCGGCCAGCGTCGAAGCGACGACCGCCACGCCCACCGCCGCGCCAGGCGCGGTCGAATCGATCGCGGCGACGGTTCCCGATGAGATCCGATCCACGGGCAGGCTCATCATCGGCGTCAACACCCCTTATGCGCCAAACGAATTCAAGGACGCCAACGGTCAGATCGTCGGCTTCGACGTCGACCTCATGAACGCGGTCGCGCGAACCCTGGGTCTGGTCCCGGAGTACCGCGAGACCGCGTTCGAGGCGATCCTGCCGTCGGTGCGCGCCGGCGACTTCAACGTCGGCATGTCGTCGTTCAGCGACACCAGAGAGCGCGAGCGGGCCGTCGACTTCGTCACCTACTTCCAGGCGGGCACGCTGTGGGCGCAGCGAGCCGGGTCCGCCATCACCCCGGCGAACGGCTGCGGCCTGCGGGTCGGCGTCTCGTACGGGTCGCTGCAGGAGACCGACGAAATCCCAAGCAAGAGCAAGGATTGCGTGGCCGCCGGATCGGCGCCGATCGACAAGGTCGTCTACGTCAGCCAGGACGTGCTCAACACGGCACTGATCAACGGCGAGGTCGACGCGATGGCCGCGGACTCACCGGTGACGGGGTTCGCGATCAAGACCTCGGGGGGATCGCTCGAGGCCGCCGGTGACGTGTTCAACTCGTCGCCCTACGGCTGGCCGGTGGCCAAGGGGTCCGGGCTCGCCGAATCGCTACGCCAAGCGCTGGTCCACCTGATCTCCACCGGCGAATACCGGACGATCGCGCTGATGTGGGGCGTCGAGAAGGGCATGATCTCCACCCCGCAGGTCAACGGCGCGACCCGCTGAACAGCGGTGCCCGCCCGTTCGCGTTTCTATTGCACTCACGCAGGCCGCTACTCGCATCTTCTCTGCGTGGGTGCAATCTCATCGGAGATGTCAGGCCGTCCTGGCGCCCTGCGCCCATGGCGGAGGCGTTCATCGGCAGTGAAGCGCTGGCGGCCGGTCGGCTGACACGGCACGAACTGCACCGGGTAGTCTGAACGTAGACCTTCTCTGGTTAGCAGCCGTCGACAGACTTCACGGATGACGATGGGTCTGCGATTTGATACCGCGCGCCACGTTTTCAAGTCGGCCGCAGCGGAACGTAACGAAGGACCTGCTCCATGCAGTCACACGACTTGTTCTCCCACCCTCAGAAACCTCAGTTCGTCGCGAGCGACGACGATTCCTCCGAACCCGTGACCAACCCCGTGTTCTCCGATCGTCCCGAACGGGATTCGTCTGCCGCCACCCCGTCGGCATGAACGGCCTGACGGGTGCGCGTCGACTGGCCCGGCCCGTCCGCCTCGTGCTGGCGCACACACTCGGATCTGACATCGACGGCGCCTGGTGGCCGCACACCGGGTCGGTGGCCGGCGAACTGCCCGAGCTCGTCGAAACACTGCACAAGACGCTCGGCGAGGTCGTCGACCTGCGGGTGAACTGGGCGTCCACCGAGGCCACCCTGGACTTCAACTCGATTCTCTCCCACAGTCGTTCGAAGACGCCTGCTCCGCGCAGGCCGCATCGGCTGATGTTGGTCGTCGGACGCACGGCTTCGGCCAAACTCCTTGTCGTTCCGCACATGACGACGCCTGCACTCGGCGCGATGGTGATGCGCTGCGCGGTGGGTAGGCCGAATTCCGGCTCGGCGCGAGACAGCCAATGGTGTGAAGCCGCTGACACCGTCATCCGCGCCGCCCGAGCCGACAGCTCGGCGTGGGCGATCCGGGCCTGACCGTCGAACGGATCTCGGCGCGAACGTTTGTCAGTGCAGTACTCGGGAACTCGGCGCTTGCCGACCTCGAAGGAGCATTGATGAACTCATCCCGCTTTACCCGACGCGTCGTGTGTTGCGCGGCTGCCGTTCTGACGGCCGGGTCGCTGGCCGCCTGCAACAGCGACAAAGCCGACGAAGCACCGACGACCTCGACGAAAACTGTCACGACGACCCCGTCGACCACCGCTGCTGTCCCGTCCTCACCGACGGGCCAGGCGCCGGTCTCCACATCTGCCGCCCCGTCGGCCGGCGAAGCTCCGCAGCAGGCACCGGCCGACAACCAGGGCCCGAGTTCGGTGACCCGCGGCCCGAACATGAGTGTCGCGCCGACGGTGACCGCGCCCGGCGGGGGCAACCCGAACCAGGAGGGTGTCGGTGGGCCTGCGGGCGGAAACGGATCGGGTGGCGGTTCCGGCGGTGCTGGTGGTGGTGGCGCCGGCGGTGCGGGCGGCGGGGGTAACTGACCGCAGCCCGCTCAGCGCACGACGATCGTGTACTCGCCGCGGGGCACTAGTTCGCCGATGACGGGCGCGCCGGGAATCTCGCCGGCGAGCAGGAGGCCGCCCGAGGTCTGCGCATCCGCCAGCAGCAGCGCCTCGTCCTCGTCGACCGCCGACAGGTCGACGTGCGGGGCGACCCAGTCGAGATTGCGCCGCGTCCCGCCGCTGACGTAGCCCGCCGCCAGCGCGTCGCGCGCGCCGTCGATGTAGGGCACCGCGCTACTGTCGAGCACCGCGGTGACGCCGCTGGCGCGGGCCAACTTGTGCAGATGCCCGAGCAGCCCGAAACCCGTTACGTCCGTGGCACATTCGACACCCGCCGCGAGAGCGGCCGCAGCGGCGTCGGCGTTCAACGTGGTCATCACCTCGACGGCCGTCGGAAACGTCTCGCCAGTCGACTTGTGCCTGGTGTTGAGAACCCCCACCCCGAGCGGCTTCGTCAGCGACAGCGGCACCCCCGGCTTACCGGAGTCGTTGCGCAGCAACCGATTCGGGTCCGCGATACCGGTGACGGCCAGACCGTACTTCGGCTCCGGATCGTCGACGCTGTGCCCGCCGGCCAGATGGCAGCCCGCAGCCGCGCACACGTCCATGCCACCGCGCAGCACCTCGGTCGCCAACTCGAACGGCAGCACGTCGCGCGGCCAGCCCAGCAGGTTCACCGCGACGACCGGGCGCCCGCCCATCGCGTACACATCCGACAGCGCGTTGGTCGCCGCGATCCGGCCCCAGTCGTAGGCGTCGTCGACGACCGGGGTGAAGAAGTCCGTCGTCGCGATCAGCGCCACCCCGCCGTCGATGCGCACCGCGGCTGCGTCGTCACCGTCGTCGAGGCCGACGAGCAGTTCACCGACGGGGTTCTGCGGCGCGGCATTGACCAGCCCGCGCACGACCTCCTCGAGTTCGCCGGGCGGGATCTTGCATGCGCAGCCGCCGCCGTGGGCGTACTGGGTCAGTCGGAAGGTCGTCTGCTCGGTCACAGCCTCCATGCTGCCTGGCATGATCGGACCGTGGCCAGGGAGGCGTATTCGGTCTGGTGACCGGCGCGGTCTTCAAAATCGCTGAGCGGCAGATCCTGTCGCTGGCGGGTTCGATTCCCGTCCGCCTCCGCCACGGGCGCCGATCAGACCGCGTCCCACACGACCAGGCCGTCGTCGCGGATCCGCGCGCCTTCCGACGGTGTGTGCGCGACGATCCGGCCGTCGTGCATGAGATGCCCGACCGTCACCGAAAACTTCAGTACCGCCACGTCGGCGACGATGCGCCGGTGGCAGCGCCACCACACCGACTCGCTGCACATCATCGCGGTGTGCTGCCGCCGCGACTGCTCGACGAGTTCGCCCAGCGCGTCGGCGAACGCGTCGGTGCGGGTGTAGGCGGCGTAGGCGGCGAACTGCTTGACCCGCCACCACGGGTCCTCGATCTCCGCGCCGCTCGGCAGGCTCCGGCGCCCACCCAACCGCTGCTCCCAGCGGTAATCCAGGCCGGCCTCTCGCGTCCACTCGGCGATCGCGGCCGTCTCGACGTCAGGGTTGTGCCTGCTGTTGGGGTACCGGCGGATGTCGACCAGCGCTTCGACGCCAGCATCCGTCAACAACCCTGCCAGCGCCGCCTTGTCCAGCGCACCGTGCCCCACCGATGTCAACATGACATCGGTGTACCCGATCACCGCCGGTGCGCCATGATGGCTCCATGACCGATCCGCGACGGCGGGTGCCGCGCACCGACGCGCTGCTCGCCGATCCCCGCCTCGTCGAGGCGTCGCGAATCCTCGGGCGCACGCTTGTCAAAAGCGTTGTCGCGCAAGCTCAACAGCGGGCGCGGTCCGGTGAGATCGAACCCGAGCGGGTTGCCGACGACGCGGTCGCGGCGCTGCCGGTCAGCGCGGCCAACCTGCGCCCGGTCATCAACGCCACGGGTGTGGTCGTGCACACCAACCTCGGGCGGGCGCCGCTGTCACAGGCCGCCGTCGACGCGATCGTCACCGCGAGCGGCGCGACCGACGTCGAGTTCGACCTCGAGACCGGCCGTAGGGCCCGACGCGGTCGCGGTGCGCTCGCCGCGCTGGCTCACGCCGTTCCCGCCGCGCAAGGCGTGCACGTCGTCAACAACAACGCGGCCGCGCTGCTGCTCACCGCGATGACCTTGGCGCCGGGTAAGGAGATTGTCGTCAGCCGCGGCGAGCTGATCGAGATCGGCGACGGGTTCCGGCTGCCCGAGCTGATGGAGTCGACCGGCTCGCGCATCCGCGAGGTCGGCACCACCAATCGCACCCATCTGCGCGACTACGTCGACGCGCTCGGGCCCGGCACCGGTTTCATCCTCAAGGTGCACCCGTCGAATTACTCGGTCAGCGGGTTCACGTCGACGGTCGGCGTGCCCGAACTCGCCGGGCTGGGCGTGCCGCTGGTCGCCGACATCGGCTCTGGCCTGCTCACCCCGCACCCGCTGCTGCCCGACGAGCCGGATGCCACGACCATGCTGCGCGACGGCGCCGACCTCGTCACCGCCAGCGGCGACAAGCTGCTCGGCGGCCCCCAGGCGGGCCTGTTGTTCGGGGCGGGCGACCTCATCGAACGGCTGCGACGGCATCCGGCGGCGCGGGCACTGCGGGTCGACAAGCTCACCCTGGCGGCGTTGGAGGCGACGCTCGTCGGCCCGCCGACACCCGTCGCGCAGGCGCTCGACGCCGACGTCGCGAACCTGCGAGCGCGGGCGCAGGCGCTGGCCGCCCAACTTCCCGGAGCGCAAGCCGTCGACTGCGTCGCCGCGGTCGGCGGCGGCGGTGCGCCCGACGTGGCGCTGCCGAGCGCCGCCGTCAGCCTGCCGGAGTCCTACGCCGCGCCGCTGCGTACCGGCACACCGACGGTGGTGGGGCGGCTGGAGGGCGGCCGCTGCCTGCTCGACCTGCGCACGGTGGCCCCCGGCGACGACCACCTGCTCGCCCGGGCGGTGCTGGCGTGCACGTCGTAGCCACCGCGGGCCACGTCGACCACGGCAAGTCCACGCTCGTCGAGCGGCTCACCGGCATGTGGCCGGACCGGCTGGCCGAGGAGCAGCGCCGCGGGCTGACCATCGACCTCGGCTTCGCCTGGACGACGCTCGACGGCCGGGACATCGCGTTCGTCGACGTGCCGGGCCACGAGCGGTTCGTCGCGAACATGCTCGCCGGCGTCGGCGCCGTCGCCGCAGTTATGTTCGTGGTCGCCGCAACCGAGGGCTGGATGCCGCAGTCCGACGAGCACCTCGACGCGCTACGCGCACTGAACGTCCGGCATCTGATGGTGGTGATCAGCAAGGCCGACCTCGCGGACCCGGGGCGCGCCATCACCCAGGTGCGCGAGCGGTTGCCCGCCGTGCCGGTGGTCCTCGGCACCGATCTCAAAGCTGTTCGCGAAGCGTTGATTTCGCTTCTCGACGGGCTTCCCGCTGCCGACCGTGCCGCCGATGTGCGGCTGTGGGTGGACCGCTCGTTCACGGTTCGCGGTGCCGGCACCGTGGTGACCGGAACACTCGGCGAAGGCACGCTCCGGGTGGGCGACGAGCTCGAGCATGCGGGACGACGGGTCACGATCCGCGGCCTGCAGTCGCTCGGCCGGGACGGGTCGGAGGTCGGTGCCGTAGCGCGCGTCGCGGTGAACCTGCGCGGAGTCGACCGCAGGCACATCGGTCGCGGCGACACCGTGCAGACGCCCGGTGCATGGCGGGACACCGCCGAAATCGACGTGCTGCTGCGGGAATCCGGGCAACTGCACCGAGAACTGGTGCTGCACATCGGTTCGGCGGCGGTGCCGGTGCGGGTACGGCCGCTCGGCACGGTAGGCGCGCGGCTGCGGTTGTCGCGGCCGCTGCCCCTTCGGATCGGCGACACCGGACTGCTGCGTGACCCCGGCGAACACCGGATCGCCGCCGGCATCAAGGTACTCGACGTCAGACCGCCGGCGTTGCGCCGCCGCGGCGCCGCACGCGAGCGAGGCGCGGAACTGGCGGCCGGCCGGGTCCGGCGACCGCCGTGCATGCGGGCGGACGAGTTGCGCGCCATGGGGTTCGGCGCCGACGGCACGCGGGTCGGCGATTGGGTCATCGATGACGACTGGTGGACGCAGCGGCGCGAACAGGCGGTCGCGGCTGCCGCACGGTGGGTCGCCGAACACGACATCGCGGCCGGTATGCCGCTGGAAACGTTGCGGCAGCAGGTCGGCGTGCCCGCCGCGGAGCTACTGCCCGCGTTGCTCGACGGTGCCGGTCTGCAGATTGTCGACGGGGTGGTCCGGCAGCCGGCTGCGGAGCTGCCGGCACGAGTGGACAAGGCGGTGCGGACGGTGGAGGAGTGGCTGGCCGCCGAGCCGTTCCGCGCGCCGGAGGCCAACGAGCTCGCCGAATTGCAGCTCGGTGCAAAGGAACTCGCAGCAGCGGTCCGGGCGCAGCGGTTGACCCGGATCGCCGACGGGGTGGTGCTCGGCCGCGATGCGTACGACCGCGCGGCCGCGGTCGTCCGAGCGCTGCCGCAACCGTTCACAGTCGCGGAGGCGAAGCGTGCCTTGAACACCACGCGCCGCGTCGCGGTGCCGCTGCTGGAAGGGCTCGACGCGCTCAAGGTCACCCGTCGTCACGCCGACGGCACCCGCACGTCGCGCTGAGCGGTTTAGCCGCTGGGCACCGGGGTACGCCCGTCAATCGAGGAGGGTGACCATGGCAGACACCGGAAACATCGTCGACGACATCATCACCGACCACCGTGAATTCGAAAGCGTCTTCACGGAGATCGAATCCGGTGGTGACCCGCACAGCCAGCCTGATCTGGTCGACCACGTGATCGCCGGGATCGTCCGGCACGCGGTGGCCGAGGAGCAGTACCTCTACCCGGCCGCCCGCAAGGTCCTGTCCAACGGCGACGAGCTCGCCGATCACGAGCTCAAAGAGCACGCTGAGGCCGAGGAGATCATGAAGGCGATCGAAAAGGCCGGCGCCGACGACCCTGAGTACGACGAACTCGTCCGCAAGCTCATCGGCGAGATCCGCCACCATATCGGCGACGAGGAGAACGACATGCTCGCCGAGCTCCGCGACGCCTGCCCGCCCGAACAGCTGCAGGAGTTGAGCGAGAAGTTCCAGCGCGCCAAGAGCATTGCACCGACCCGCCCGCATCCGTTGGCGCCCGACCATCCACCGGCCAACAAGATCCTCGCTCCGGGCGCAGGTCTGGTGGACCGGCTGCGCGACGCGTTGAGCGGACGCAACACCTGAGGCCTACCGCGCCGCTTTGATCACCTGCACCAGACTGAACTGCCACCGCTCGACCAGCCGGAAACCCATGTCGTGGGTCACGGCGAACGCGCGCGTCCCGCCGAACAGCGGTCCCGGCGGAATCGCTACGCCCGCTTCGTGTTCCGGCGCAGCCGGGTCCGCCTGCGTGATGACCCAGACGACGGTGCAGTGTTCGAGCGGCCCGACGGACGCCTCCGGGATGAGGTTGGTGTCGAACACCTCGCGGGTGTCGACGGCCCGCTGCCACAGGCTGACGTCGGCCAGCTTGCGATAGGCATCGGGCCGCGCGGCCATCAGCGGACGCATCGGCGCGGGATGGAACGTGACGGTGTCGTTCACCAGCAGGCAGTCACCCGCGGCGGCGTTCGCCGAGATCAGGTCGGCCACCTGGCTGTAGTCCATGTCGTACTTGGCATACGGACCGCGTTGCACCGCAACGAAAGTGGGCGCGGCCACGACGGCGAAGACGACGACGACCGCCGTCGTCACCCAGACCGGACGGGCCACCGCGGTGATGCAGACGCCCAGCAGCAATGCCATCGCGGGCGCCGTGAAACAGAGATACCGCGGTGTGTAGAGCGGTTCGGCCACCGCCGAATACGCGACGATCAGCGCGGTGGGAATCAGCAGCCACGCCATCGCCAGCACGACCGCCTCCCGCTCGCCGACGCTCGATCGGCGCACGACGGCCCAGACGGCGATCGCCGCCAGCACCGTCACCGCGGACAACAACGCGAAGTACGGGTTGCGGTCGAAATACTGTTGCACGGCAACGTCTTCGACGGTGCGCAGCCCAATCGGCGTGATCCAGCTGATCTGCCTGGCCTGCCCGGCGACCACCGCGACGAACGGCGCCATCAACGCCAGCGCGAGCACCGACGCAACAGCGAACGGCAGCACGGCTGCGCGCCGGAAAGCCACCACGAACACGGCGTAGGCGAACACCAGCAAGGCAAGGTAGACGTCGAGCAGCACAGCCGCCGCCAGCAGGGCGCCGTATCCCGCCCAGACCCAGCGGGATTCACGCCGAGCCGCGAAAACCAGCAGCACCGCCAGCCAGACGGCGAGCATCATCGACAGTGCGTACGGACGCGCCTCGATTCCTGCCCACGTCGCGCGCGGCAGGATCGCGCAGACGACGCCGGCCGTCACTCCGGCCTTCCTCGACGCCAGTTGGCTGCCGAGCACCACCACGCCCGCCGCAGTCGCTCCGACGGCCAGCCCGCTCGGCACCCTGGACCAGAACTCGGTCGGCGGAAAAGCCGCGAACCAGCCGTGCATCAGCAGGTAGTACAAGCCGTGCACGGCGTCCACGTCGTGCACCATCTGCCACAGCGCAGGCAGCGACCGGCTGTAGGACGCCGAGATCGTCGCTGCCTCGTCGTACCAGAACGACGGACGCCCGGCGCCGGCGAGGCTCACCACGGCGCCGAGAATGCCGACGAGCAGCGGTGTCAGCCGCGCGAGCCGACCGCGCGCCCAGACGTCTACCAGACGCGGATCCAGTCGACGAGCATGACCGACGGATAGGGGGCCCGGCGTGGATCGCCGCCGCCCGAACCGCCGACCGCGAGGTTGAAGATCGCCTGCAACCAGTAACCGGGGATGCCGAACGGCCACCGCATGTCACCGGGCCGGCCGTGGACCTGGATGGGCTTGGCCGGAACGGAGAAGTACGGCTTGGCGCCGTCGGTGTAGTCGCGCCAGAAGCGGAATCCGTCCTCGGTCCACTCGGTGCGCCAGTTGTGCCAGTCGGGGTCCACCAGCTCGGGAATGGACCTGCCTTCCCACGTCTTGCCGTTGGAGGCGGCGTGGACGGTGGTGCCGGGCGGCCACGATTCGTTGCCGTAGTACTCGACGATGTCGATCTCGCCGTCGGGAAGCGGATCCTGGTTCAGCAGCCAGTACGCGGGCCACAGCCCGGGGTGCATGCAGTCGAACTTGATGCGCGCTTCCCAGGTGGTGCCGATCTGCCCGCGGAAGTGGCTGAGCACCTTGCCGCTGAAGTACTGGTCGCCCTCCTGCGTCGCGCACAGCACGAGGTTGGAGTTGCCGTCGACGAACACGTTGCGCCGGTCATCCCGGTAATGCCCCACGACCGGCGGGACCACGGGATCGTCGAAGTTCTGGATGAGCCACTTCGACGGGTCGGGCGCCGAGCCCGCGGGACCGTCGAATTCGTCCTGGAAGAGATAGCTGCCGGTCGCGGCGCCGGGTGGCGGCTGCGTCGGCGGGGAGGGCCGCAGCGGAGACGCGTTGGCGCTCGCCGTGGGTAACGCTGCCGCGCCGAGCGCGGCGGCCCCCGTCATCATCATCAGAGTGCGTCGGTCGATTTCGGCCACAGCACGACCATAGAGGGTGCGGACGGAAGTCATGCCGGGTTCCGGGCACCGCGACGTCCGGCATCGCCGCGCAAACGATGACGACCGGCGGCCGGCGTAGCGCTCTGACGTGCCGCGATGCCGATATACGTCAACCTCGCGGCAGCAGCGCACCCGACACGGTTTGATGAAGAAGACCCGGGGTAAGGAGGCAACTGTGGACATCAAGGGGCTGTTCGGGTCATGGCCGGTCTACCGCCAGCTCACCGGCCAGGACCGGTTGGGCCGCGGCCAGGCCGCCCAGTCCAAGCGCTCGGCAACGCTGACCCCACGAACCACCGAGGCCGACCGGGTCGCGCACTCCGTCTGCCCCTTCTGCGCGGTCGGTTGTGCGCAGAAGGTCTACGTCAAGGACGACAAGGTCATCCAGATCGAGGGCAACCCGGACAGCCCGATATCGCGAGGCCGGTTGTGCCCCAAGGGTTCTGCGAGCAAGCAACTCGTCACCGGCCCGCAGCGGTTGACCAAGGTGCGGTACCGCCCGCCGTACGCCACCGAGTGGCAGGAGATCGACCTCGACACGGCGATGAACATGGTCGCCGACCGGGTGCTGGACGCGCGGGAGAAGGGTTGGCAGCAGTTCGACGCCGACCGCAACACGCTGCGCCGCACCATGGGCATCGCCAGCCTGGGCGGGGCGACGCTGGACAACGAAGAGAACTACCTGATCAAGAAGCTTTTCACCGCGCTCGGGGCGTTGCAGATCGAGAACCAAGCGCGCATTTGACACAGCGCCACGGTTCCCGGTCTGGGAGCCTCCTTCGGTCGCGGCGGGGCGACGGACTACCAGCAGAACCTCGCAAACGCGGACTACGTCGTGATCATGGGCTCGAACATGGCCGAAGCCCATCCCGTCGGTTTCCAATGGGTGGTCGAGGCGAAGGCGCGCGGAGCCAGGGTTGTGCACATCGACCCCCGGTTCACCCGCACCAGCGCGTTGGCCGACCGGCACCTGACGTTGCGCGCGGGCAGTGACATCGCGTTCCTCGGTGGGGTGATCAACTACATCCTGAGCAACGATCTCGACTTCCGCGAGTACGTCACTGCGTACACCAATGCGTCGTTCCTCGTCGACGAGCGTTTCTGCGATGCCGAGGACCTCGACGGGTTGTTCTCCGGCTACGACGTGGACACCGCCTCCTACGACCCGTCGACCTGGCAGTACGAGAACACCGATCCGGAGTACGGCGGCAAAGGCGCCAAGGAGCACGCCGCTCCGGATCAGCACGGGGCGGGCGGCGCTCCGATAGAGGGCTCGGCACAACGCATTCCGTCGGATCCGACGTTGCAGCACCCGCGGTGCGTCTACCAGATCCTCAAGCGGCACTACGCCCGCTACACACCGGAGATGGTCGAGCGGGTGTGCGGTGTCCCGGCGTCGGACTTCCTCGAGATCGCTCAGGACTGGACGCGCAACTCCGGCCGTGAGCGGACCGCCGCGCTCGTCTACAGCGTCGGGTGGACGCAGCACACGATGGGCGCGCAGTTCATCCGTGCCGGGGCGATCATCCAGTTGCTGCTGGGCAACATCGGCCGACCGGGCGGCGGTGTGTTCGCACTGCGCGGGCACGCAAGCATCCAGGGGTCGACCGACGTGCCGACGCTGTTCAACCTGCTGCCCGGCTATCTGGCCATGCCACACGCCGGCCAGGAGACGCTGTCGGAATACATCGATGACATCACCGGCCAGAATCAGAAAGGCTTCTGGCACAACGCCGATACGTACATGGTGTCGCTGCTCAAGGAGTACTGGGGCGAGCACGCGGCGGCCGACAACGACTTCTGCTTCGACTACCTGCCGCGCATCAACGGAGACCACGGCACCTACCGCACCGTGATGGACATGGTCGACGGCAAGGTGTTCGGTTACTTCCTGCTCGGCCAGAACCCGGCCGTCGGGTCTGCGCACGGTCGGTTGCAGCGCCTCGGTATGGCCAACCTCGACTGGCTGGTCGTGCGCGACCTCGTCGAGATCGAAAGCGCGACATTCTGGAAGAACGCCCCGGAGATCGAGACCGGTGAGATCAGTCCGGAGACGTGTCGCACGGAAGTGTTCCTGTTCCCGGCGGCCTCGCATGTCGAGAAGTCCGGGACGTTCACCCAGACGCAACGCAAGCTGCAGTGGCGCGAGCAAGCGGTCGAACCGCCCGGCGACGCCCGATCGGAGCTGTGGTTCTTCTACCATCTCGGCCGTCTGCTGCGCGAAAAGCTGGCCGGCTCAACGGATGATCGTGACCGCCCGCTGCTCGACCTGTCATGGGACTACGCGATGGACGGTGACGAGCCGTCCAGCGTGGACGTCCTGCGGCGCATCAACGGCATCGACCTGACGACCGGTCGGGCGGTGGACAGCTATCTGGAGCTCAAGGCCGACGGCAGCACGATGTGCGGATGTTGGATCTACAGCGGGGTTTTCGCCGACGAGGTCAACCAGGCAGCCCGGCGGGTGCCGCACGATGACGCGCAGTGGGGCTGGGTGTGGCCGCTGAACCGGCGCGTGCTGTACAACCGCGCATCGGCCGATCCGCAGGGCAGGCCGTGGAGCGAGCGCAAGAAGCTGATCTGGTGGGACGCATCGAAACGCGAGTGGACGGGCTACGACGTCCCCGACTTCGAGAAAACCAAGCCACCGGATTACGAACCGCCGCCCGACGCGGTTGGCGTGGCGGCGCTGCGCGGCGACGACGCGTTCGTCATGCAGGCCGACGGCAAGGGCTGGCTGTTCGCACCCAACGGTGTGCTCGACGGGCCACTGCCGACGCACTACGAACCGCACGAGTCGCCGGTGCCCAACGCCTTCTACAAGCAGCAGGGCAACCCGGCACGAAAGGTGTACGGGCGCGCGGACAATCCGTCCAACCCGTCGCCGCCGGAGTTGCACGGCGACGTGTTCCCGTTCATCTTCACCGCCGCCCGGCTGACCGAGCATCACACCGCGGGCGGGATGAGCCGCCAACTGCCCTACCTCAGCGAGCTGCAGCCCGGCCTGTTCGTCGAGGTGTCGCCGGCGCTGGCCGCCGAACGCGGTCTGACGCACATGGATTGGGCGCATGTGGTGACCAGCCGGTCGGCGGTCGACGCGCGGGTGTTGGTGACGGACCGGATGCGACCGCTGCGGATCGAGGACCGCGTCGTGCACCAGATCTGGATGCCCTACCACTGGGGCAGTGTCGGGCTGATCGACGGCGACGTCGTCAATGACCTGGTGGGTGTGGTCGCCGATCCGAACGTCTTCATCCAGGAGAGCAAGGTCGCGACGTGCGACATCCAGCCGGGCCGGCGGCCGCGCGGCCCGGCGCTCACGCAGTACATCGCGATGTACCGCGAGCGTGCACGCATCACACCCGAGACCGGGACCAACCTGGACACCACCGGGCCGTCGGCCGACCACACCGAGGACAAGCCATGAGCAACAACAGCTTCTACGGTCCACTGGCCGACGTGGCCGGCGACGCCGGATATGCGGGCCACCCGCCGCGGATGGGCTTCTTCACCGACACCTCGGTGTGTATCGGGTGCAAGGCGTGCGAGGTGGCGTGCAAGGAATGGAACGGGGTGCCCGTCTCAGGGCCTGGGGACGGGTTCAACCTGCTGGGCACGTCGTTCGACAACACCGGTGAGCTGGGCGCGAACTCGTGGCGGCACGTCGCGTTCGTCGAGCAGAGGGTCGACTTGGGCATGCCGGGGTTCGAGCGTCCGGGTGACGCGACCGGCGCGGAAACGCGTCAGGACTTCCGCTGGCTGATGAGCAGCGACGTGTGCAAGCACTGCACACACGCCGGTTGCCTGGACGTGTGCCCGACGGGCGCGCTGTTCCGGACCGAGTTCGCGACTGTGGTTGTGCAGCAGGACATCTGCAACGGATGCGGGTATTGCGTGTCGGGCTGTCCGTACGGGGTGATCGAGCGGCGCGAGGGCGACGGCCGGGCGTGGAAGTGCACGTTGTGCTACGACCGGTTGCGCGACGGGCTGGAGCCCGCGTGCGCGAAGGCCTGCCCGACGGATTCGATCCAGTTCGGCGTGCTTGATGAGCTGCGCGAGCGAGCGGCGTTGCGGATCAACGAACTTCACGAGCGCGGTGTGACCGAGGCGCGACTGTACGGAGATGATCCGAACGACGGCGTCGGCGGGGACGGGGCCTTCTTCCTGCTGCTCGACGAGCCCGAGGTGTACGGGCTGCCGCCGGACCCGGTGGTGCCGACGCGCGACGCCGGGGCGATGTGGCGTTACGCGGGACTGGCGGCGTCGGCGTTGGTCGGCGTCGTGGTGTCGTCGTTTCTGGGAAGGCGGGCCTGATGCCACGCGAACAACTGACGGTGCCGAAAGCCGAATTCCGGTCGTACTACGGCAAACAGATCCTCAAGAGCCCGGTGTGGAACTGGATGATCGCCGCGTACCTGTTCTGCGGCGGCCTGTCCGCGGGCGCTGCGATGCTGGCGGCCGGTGCGGACCTGACCGGGCGGCCCGGCCTGCGGAAAGTGACCCGAATCGGTTCGCTCGTCAGCATTTTGGCCAGTCTGTACTTCCTGATCGGGGACCTGGGCCGCCCCGAGCGCTTTCACCACATGCTGCGGGTCGCGAAGCCGAGTTCGCCGATGAGCATGGGCACGTGGCTGTTGTCCGCCTACGGGCCGGGAGTGGGTGCGGCCGCGGTGGCCGAGGTGATGCCGAGCCGGATGCGACGGACGCGGCTGGGCCGGCTGGTGGAGGTCGCGGCTCGACCGGCGAGGCTGTGGGCGGCGGGGACGGCGCCGGGAGTGGCGTCGTACACGGCAGTCCTGCTGTCGCAGACCGCGGTTCCGGCGTGGCGGGAGGCGCATCCGTATCTGCCGTTCGTGTTCACGGGGTCGGCGGCGGCGAGCGGCGCCGGACTCGGGCTGCTGTTGGCGCCCGTAAACGAAATCGGACCCGCGCGGCGGATGGCGGTGCTGGGTGCGGGTCTGGAGGTGACGGCGTCGCGGGCGATGGAGCAGCGGCTGGGACTGGTCGGTGAGGCGTACACGACGGGCAGGCCGCACCGGCTGCGTCAACTCTCCGAGGTGCTGACGGTCGGGGGAGCGGTCGGCGCGGTGATCGGACGGAACCGGGCAGCGGTCGCCGCGTCGGGAGTGGCGCTGCTGGTGGGAAGTGCGCTACAGCGGTTCGGAGTTTTCGAGGCGGGCGTGGCCTCGACGCGTGACCCGAAGTACGTCGTGGTGCCACAGCGTGAGCGGCTGAACGCCTCCCTTCGAGCGGACGCAAAGTAGCCCGAAAACGCGTGGAAATGGGCATCTTTGCGCCTGCTCGCGGCTAGGGTGACCGTCGATGAGCGTTCCGACGGCCGAAGCGCAGCCGCCGCGGTCCACCCCCGCGGAGACCCGGCGGGCAATCTGGAACACGATCCGCGGGTCGTCGGGCAATCTCGTCGAGTGGTACGACGTCTACGTCTACACGGTGTTCGCGCCGTACTTCGAGAGCCAGTTCTTCGCCGAGTCGGAGAAGAACTCGACGGTGTACGTGTATGCGATCTTCGCGATCACGTTCGTGATGCGGCCGGTCGGCTCCTGGTTCTTCGGCAGGTTCGCCGACCGGCGGGGCCGGCGAGCCGCGCTGACGGTGAGTGTGTCGCTGATGGCGGCGTGCTCGATGGTCGTCGCGCTGGTGCCGTCACAGGCCAGCATCGGGGTGGCTGCGGCGGTCATCCTGATCATCGCGCGACTGGTGCAGGGCTTCGCGACCGGCGGCGAGTACGGCACGTCGGCGACCTACATGTCCGAGGCGGCAACGCGCGAGCGGCGCGGCTTCTTTTCGTCGTTTCAGTACGTGACGCTCGTCGGTGGGCATGTCCTGGCGCAGTTCACCTTGCTGATCCTTGATGTGTTCCTCGACGACGAGCAGATGCGCGAGTTCGGTTGGCGGATCGGCTTCGCGGTGGGGGGCGTCGCGGCCGTGGTGGTGTTCTGGTTGCGCCGCACCATGGACGAGTCGCTCAGCGAGGACGTCATCGAAGCGGCGAAGGCGGGCGAGGACAAGAGCGCAGGCTCGATCCGCGAGTTGTTCACGCGGTATCGGCGGCCGCTGCTGTTGTGCTTCCTGATCACGCTGGGCGGAACGATCGCGTTCTACACCTACAGCGTCAACGCGCCGGCGATCGTGAAGACGGCGTACAAGGGCGACGGCATGACGGGCACGTGGATCAACTTGATCGGGCTGATCTTCCTGATGCTGTTGCAGCCGGTCGGCGGCCTGATCAGCGACCGGGTCGGACGTAAGCCACTGCTGCTGTGGTTCGGCTTCGGTGGACTGTTCTACACGTACGTGCTCATCACGTATCTGCCCCAAACACGTTCTCCCCTGCTGTCTTTCGCGCTGGTGGCGGTCAGTTATGTGATCCTGACCGGATACACGTCGATCAACGCGCTGGTGAAGTCGGAGCTGTTTCCGGCGCGGGTGCGGGCGCTGGGGGTGGGAGTCGGGTACGCGCTGGCGAATTCGATGTTCGGTGGCACCGCGCCGATGATCTACCAAGCGCTCAAGGAACGCGACCAGGTGCCGCTGTTCATCGGCTATGTCACCGTGTGCATCGCCGTATCGCTCGTGGTGTACCTGTTTTTCCTGAAGAACAAGTCCGAGACGTACCTCGACCGCGAGCAAGGGTCCGCGTTCGTGCGCTGACCTCCGAGAAGCGACGACCGGCCCGGTCTTATCGACTGAGCGTTAGCTGAGCGCGTGTTGTGGGTACGAACGAAGCATGCCGTTAGCAGACGGTACGAAGATCGCTGGGTACACGATCCAGCGGATGCTTGGTTCAGGGGGAATGGGCGAGGTCTATCTCGCCCAGCATCCGAGGCTGCCGCGGCAGGACGCACTGAAAATTCTGCGCTCGGATATCTCGGCGGATCCCGACTTTGTCGAGCGGTTCAACCGAGAGGCCGATCTTGCGGCCAGCCTGTGGCATCCACACATTGTCGGAATTCACGATCGCGGCCGGTATCGGGGGCGACTCTGGATTTCCATGGATTTCGTCGACGGGACCGACGTCAGCCGTCTGCTGCAGCAGAATCCGAGCGGCATACCCGTCGACGATGTCGTCGAGATAGTGAATGCGGTCGCCGGCGCGCTCGACTATGCGCACGCGAAGGGTCTCTTACACCGAGACGTCAAGCCCGCGAACATTCTGGTGACCGACTTCGAGCACGGTGAACGTCGGGTCCTGCTAGGTGACTTCGGTGTCGCACGTGACCTGGCCGACGACAGCGGTGGGCTCACGCAGACGAACATGACTGTGGGTACGGCGGCGTACTCGGCGCCCGAGCAACTCATGGGCCTGGACCTCGACGGTAGAACCGATCAGTACTCACTCGCGGTGACGGCCTACCACATGCTGACCGGCGCTCCGCCGTTTCAGGACTCCAAAGCGGCGGTCGTCATCGGTAAGCACTTGAACGCGACGCCCCCATTGCTCGCCGACATTCGTCCCGAGTTGGCGGCGCTCGATCCGATTGTGGCGCGCGCGTTGGCCAAAAACCCGGACGAACGATTCGCGGCATGCTTTGATTTCGCGCGCGCCCTCGAGTCTGCGGCAAGTGCTGATCTGGCCCCGCCACCGCCGCCTGTGTCGCCCGGCGCCGAGACGATGACGCGGCCGATACCACCTGCCCCTGTGATGGTCTACCCTCCCGACTCGGAAGTTCGTCCAGCTTCCACTCGACGAGGCAAGCGTTGGGGTTGGGCCCTAGCCGGGGCCGCCGCCTTGCTGGCTGTTGTCAGTGTTGTCGCCTATCTCGCAATCGGCTTCCAGCGCGAGCCCCGAGACGAGCCGTTCACCCTCGCAGGGTCCCTGCACATTCCCCCCGACACGGTGAAGACGAGCGGCCTCCCAGGAGGCTACAAGTGCGTCGGGACAGGGAATTACAGCGACATCAGCGCTCGCGCCCCGGTCACCGTCGAAGACGAGTCAGGAAAGTTGCTTGCCAAAGGCGCGATCGAGGGAAGCAATCGCGGACGCGATGCATGCCTGGTGCTGTTTCGCGTCGACCGGGTCCCGACCGGAGCCCAGTTCTACCGGGTCAAGATCGCCCAGCAGCCGGAGATGAGTTTCACCGAGGCCGAGGCGAAAGCGGGCGTCGAAGTTCCGCTCGGTACTACAGGCGCCGAAGATCAGCCGACGGCTACGGCGGCACCGCCGAAGTCATCGGCACCTAAGCCACCCCCGCCGCGGACGTCGACGCGCACAGTCACGGTGGCACCCGACTTGAACACCGCTAGTCTCAATCGGCTCCAAGCGATTGCAGCTGGCGACCGCTCTTACGTCGCTTCGTATTTCAGCGATATCTGGGTACCACAGATCAGTTCGAAACGAGTTGGTCTCGAGGCCGAGGGCAAGGTATGGCACAACGCGCAGATCCTCGATGAACACCTCCGATTACGTGAGCGGTATCCCGACGTGAGGTTGCTGTGGTCCGGTGACTGGTCGACCTTCGACGGCCGCAACTTCTGGGTGACAATCGTGGGATTGAAATCGACCAATTATCTTGACGTGCTTGGCTGGTGCCGCGACCAAGGCTTCGATCGGAACAACTGCATAGCGAAGATGGTCAGCACCTGGCGACCGGTGGAGGGCACAACCAAACTAATGAATTAGCCAATAGCTGGCATCGAAGCCCTACTACCAAATCTCCGATGCTCCAACACATTCCGATGACGCGGGTATGCACCACCTAGTTGGCGTTCGGTGGTGGTTGTGGTTGGAAGGGTTCGTACCACCACCAGTCGGCGCGTTCACCTGTTGGGCCGCTCCACGGTGGGA
>NZ_LZKP01000214.1 GCF_001672895.1 Mycobacterium sp. E740 | reverse complement strand
CGGAATCTCCTGACCTGCGGTCAACAACGCGTGCCCGCGCCCGCCGCGACCAGGTTCGGGCGACCGGACGTGCGATCGCCTCGATCGACCGGCTCTTCGAGGCGTCCGGCGCCACCGCGCTCAATAACGACGCTCCGGTGCAACGGTTCTGGCGTGATGCCCATGCCGGCCGGGTGCACGCGGCCAACGACCCCGAGCGGGCTTACCTGATCTTCGGCAACAACGAGTTCGGATTGCCGCCGCAGGACACGATGGTTTAACGGGACGGCCTGATGACCTCATACATCCAGGAGACCGAGCAGCAGGTCGAGGTCACCTTCGAATCGACGTCGCGCTACGCTCAGGTCCGAGAGGACATGCGGCTGCACTACCACGAAGCCGGTATCGGGCACTCCGAGACGGTGGTGCTGCTGCACGGCGGCGGCCCGGGGGCGTCGAGCTGGTCGAACTTCTCGAAGAACATCGCGGTGCTCGCCAAGCACTTCCACGTCATCGCCGTCGACCAGCCCGGCTACGGACACTCCGACAAGCACACCGAACACGAGCAGTACAACCGCTACAGCGCGACCGCTCTGCTGAACTTGTTCGACCACCTCGACATCGAACGTGCTGCGCTGGTGGGCAATTCGCTCGGTGGCGGCACCGCGGTACGGTTCGCGCTCGACAACCCCAAGCGGGCCGGCCGGCTCGTCCTGATGGGACCCGGTGGGCTGTCGGTCAACCTGTTCTCGCCCGACCCGACCGAGGGCGTCAAGCTGCTGGGCAAGTTCGCCGCCGAGCCGACCCGCGAGAACATCGAGAAGTTCCTGCGGATCATGGTCTTCGACCAGAACCTCATCACGCCCGAGCTGATCGACGAGCGGTTCGAGATCGCGAGCCAGCCGGAATCGTTGGCGGCGACGCGCGCGATGGGGAAGTCGTTCGCCGGTGCCGATTTCGAGCTCGGCATGATGTGGCGCGAGGTGTACAAGCTGCGCCAGCCGGTCCTGTTGATCTGGGGCCGCGAGGACCGGGTCAACCCGCTCGACGGCGCCTTGGTCGCGCTCAAGCAGATTCCGCGCGTGCAGCTGCACGTGTTCGGGCAGTGCGGGCACTGGGCGCAGCTCGAGAAGTTCGACGAATTCAACAAGCTGACTGTCGATTTCCTCGGGGGAGGCCGATCATGACTCTCAAATCCCTTGGCTACCTTAGGATCGAGGCCACCGACGTCGCGGCCTGGCGGGAATACGGCCTCAAGGTGCTCGGCATGGTCGAAGGCTCAGGGCAGACCGAGGGTGCGCTCTATCTGCGGATGGACGAGTTCCCGGCCCGGCTGGTGATCATCCCGGGCGAGCGCGACCGGCTGCTGCAGTCCGGCTGGGAGACCGCCAACGCGGCAGAGCTGCAGGACATCCGCAACCGGCTCGACGTCGAAGGTGTGCCCTACAAGGAGGCCACCGCCGCCGAGCTCGCTGAGCGCCGGGTCGACGAGATGATCCGCTTCGACGACCCGTCGGGCAACACTCTGGAGGTGTTCCACGGTGTCGCGCTCGAGCACCGCCGCGTCGTCAGCCCGTACGGACACAAGTTCATCACCGAGGATCAGGGTCTGGGCCACGTGGTCCTCACCACCCGCGACGACGCCGAGTCGCTGCACTTCTACCGCGACGTGCTCGGCTTCTACCTGCGCGACTCGATGCGGTTGCCGCCCCAGCTGGTCGGCAGGCCGGCCGACGGTGCGCCGGCGTGGCTGCGCTTCTTCGGGGTCAATCCGCGTCACCACAGCCTCGCGTTCATGCCGGGCGAGACGCCGAGCGGCATCGTGCATCTGATGGTCGAGGTCGGCAATTCCGACGATGTGGGCCTGTGCCTGGACCGTGCGCTGCGCCGCAAGGTGCCGATGTCGGCGACATTGGGCCGCCACGTCAACGACAAGATGTTGTCGTTCTACATGAAGACGCCCGGCGGCTTCGACGTCGAGTTCGGTTGCGAGGGACTGCAGGTCGACAACGACGACTGGGTCGCGCGGGAGAGCACCGCGGTCAGCCTCTGGGGCCACGACTTCAGCATCGGCTTCACGAGCTAGTGTCAGCCGAGCCGATCGACCCGCGGACCTTCCGCAACGTCCTGGGGCAGTTCTGCACCGGCATCACGGTGATCACCACGGTGCACGACGGTGCGCCGGTCGGATTCGCCTGCCAGTCGTTCGCCGCGCTGTCCCTGGACCCGCCGCTCGTACTCTTCTGCCCGACGAAGATGTCGCGGTCATGGCAGGCGATCGAAGCCAGCGGTCATTTCTGCGTCAACGTCCTGCATGAGAACCAGAAGGACGTGTCGGCGCGGTTCGGCTCCAAGGAGCCGGACAAGTTCGCCGAAATCGACTGGCAGCCATCGGAACTCGGCTCACCGGTGATCGAGGGCACGCTGGCGCACATCGATTGCTCCGTGCACTCGGTGCACGACGGAGGTGACCACTTCGTCGTGTTCGGCTCGGTGCATTCGCTCTCGGACACTCCGCACCGCAAGCCCCGCCCGTTGTTGTTCTACCAAGGTCAGTACACCGGCATCGAACCGGACAAGAACACGCCCGCCCAGTGGCGCGACGACCTCGAGGCTTTCCTCACGACAACCACCGACGACACCTGGCTCTGACCACCGGCCGATTCTCGTTGCCGAGTTCGGATCCCTCTGAGGCCAAATATCGCTTGAGCCCGTCCTTTTCGACACCATACGGTGCGCGCGACCGCTGACATTCGCGCGCTCACACCGGACATGGGAGCACAGGTGACGGACACCATCGACGCCAAGGAGTTGGGCCAACCGGGTTCGCGAACCCGGTTGCGGGGATCGCTCGGCGTAGCAAGCATCGTGTTCATCGTCGTCGCGGCGGCGGCACCGCTGGGTGTCATCGGCGGCACGGCCCCACTGGGCATCGCGCTGGGCAACGGCAGTGGCTTCGCTTTGAGCTACCTCGTCGTGACGGTGATCCTGCTCCTGTTCGCCGTCGGGTTCACCGCGGCGACTCCTCATGTTCGGCAGGCCGGCGCCTTCTACTCGTATGTCGAGAAGGGGCTGGGTCGATCGGCTGGGCTGGCAGCGGCGTTCGTGGCCCTGGTCGCTTACGTGACGATCGAGATCGGACAGTACGGGCTGATTGGACCGGGTATCTCCGCAGTGTCGACGTCGTTCGGCGTCCCGGAGATACCTTGGTGGGCAGGCGGAATCGTGGTGTTCGGCATCGTCACGTTCCTGGCATACCGGAACATCAACCTGTCGTCGAAGATCCTGGCCGTCCTGCTGATCTCGGAGTTGTTGATCGTGTTGATCTTCGACGCGTTCGTCGTGTTCGGAGGGCACACCCCTGAGGGTCTGTCGCGGGTTATCTACAGCCCGGTGGAGTTCCTGCAGGGCTCGGTCGCGGTCGGGCTGCTGCTGGCGTTCCTGAGCTTCCTCGGTTTCGAGGCCACCGCGATCTTCCGCGACGAGGCCAAAGACCCCGATCGGACCATTCCACGTGCCACCTACATCGCGCTGCTGTTGGTCGGTGCGTTCTACGCCGTGTCCGCGTGGGCGTTGGTGAGCGCCTATGGCGACGCGTCGATATTGCAGAGCGCACAAGACCACCCGGGATCGCTGTTCAGCGACGCGGTGCACGCCTACGTCGGCCGCGTCGGTGAACATGCGGGCCTGATCCTTTTCGTCACAAGCGAATTCGCCTGCATTCTGTCCTTCCGCAATATCGCGTCGCGGTACTTCTTCGCGCTCGGCGCGCGCGGTGTCCTCCCCACAGTCCTGGGCCGTGCCCACGACCGGCATGGCTCACCGCATGCGTCGTCGGTCCTCACGGCGGGACTGGTCGCGCTGGCGATCGCGGTCAGCGCGCTGTTGCAGCTCGACGCGATCACTCAGGTCTACACCTGGTTCGCCGGGTTCGCCGCCGTGGGCATCGTGGTGCTGCTGGTCTTGACCAGTGTCGCGGTCATCGTGCTGTTTCGGCGGCGCGGTGAGCCCGCGACGTCGTGGCGCACCTCGATCGCACCCTCACTCGGCCTCGTCGGTCTGATCGTGGTGCTGCTGCTGGTGGTCCTCAACCTCAACACGCTGACCGGATCCACCGTCGTGTCCGCGATCGTGATCGGCACCCTGGCCGCTGCGGTGTTGGCCGGCGTCCTCACGTCGCGTCGGACCCGGGTGTCCTAAACCCCGCCCAGCAGCGCATCGCGCTGGTCGAGCATCCGAGCGCCGATCGCCTCGACGACGGCGGCGACCTCCGGCCTGCGCAGCGTTTCGGCCCGGGTGACCAGCCAGTACGTCAGCCGCACCGCCACGTCGTCGGGTAGCACGCGAACCAGGTCGTCGTGCCGGTCGGCCATGAAGCACGGCAGCAGGCCGATCCCGGCGGCGGCGCGGGTCGCCTCGACATGCACGAAAACGTTTGTCGACGTGACGGATTCGCGCATCGACGGAGCGAAGCCCGTCGCGACGTCGAGGTCGTCGACCTGCAGCATCGAGTCGATGAAGTACACCAGGGGATAGCGCCCGAGGTCGGCGATGCTGACCGGCACCCCGTGTTCGGCCAGGTAGCCGCGGGCACCGTAGAGGCCGAGACAGTAGTCGCCGAGCCTGATCGCCCGTGCTCGGTGGACCTTGGGTTCACCGACGACCACCTCGACGTCCAGACCGGATCTCTGCTGGGTGGCGGGCCGCGTCGTCGCGACGATCTCGACAGCCACCTTCGGATGCTGACGCTGCACCTGCGCGGCGGCCGGTGCGGCGATGTAGGCGGAGAACCCGTCGGTCGCCGAGATCCGGACGACACCTTCGAGCGCGCGGTCACCCGCAGTGTCGACGGCCAGCGACCGCACCGCGGACTCGATGGCCTCCGCGGCGGCCAACGCGTCGCGGCCCAGGTCGGTGAGTTCCCAACCGCCCGCGCCGCGCGCCAGCACTCGCCCGCCGACCGACGCCTCCAGCGCGGCGATCCGCCGCGAGATCGTGGTGTGGTTGATGCCCAGTTCCTCTGCGGCCGCCTTGTACCGCCCGGACCGACCGACGGCCAACAACACCAGGAGGTCGTCGGCGCTCGGCCGTCGCCCGGGTTGCTGGGCCATTGAAGACGGCACAACTGCATTTTTGCAGATGCCTCCTGCGGTTTTCGCCATTGCGAGCAAGTGGTATCTGCGTGAATACTCACAGGCGTCTGTGCCTGCCATCACAGCCGAAGGAGTGGGCGATGGGTGTCACGAATCCCGCGAATGGGGACGCGCCGGTCACGGCCGGGCTCAAACGTGTCGTCGTCGCCTCGATGGCCGGCACGGTCGTCGAGTGGTACGAGTTCTTCTTGTACGCCACCGCCGCCACGCTGGTGTTCAACAAGGTGTTCTTCGCCGAAGGCACGAGCGAGGCCAGCGGGCTCATCGCGGCGCTGCTGACCTACGCCGTCGGATTCGTCGCGCGTCCCCTCGGCGGAGTGGTGTTCGGCCACTTCGGCGACAAATACGGCCGAAAGAAGCTGCTGCAGTTCGCGATTCTGCTCGTCGGTGCCGTCACGTTCCTGATGGGTTGCCTGCCGACTTACGCGCAGATCGGGGTGTGGGCGCCGATTCTGTTGGTGGTCCTGCGGTTCATGCAGGGCTTCGCGGTGGGCGGCGAATGGGGCGGGGCCGTTCTGCTGGTCGCCGAACACAGCCCCGACGACAAGCGGGCATTCTGGGCCAGCTGGCCGCAGGCGGCGGTGCCCGTCGGCAACATGCTCGCGACCGTCGTGCTGCTGGTGCTGACCAACGCGCTGCCGGATGCGGCGTTTCTGTCCTGGGGCTGGCGGGTGGCGTTCTGGTTGTCGGCGGTGGTCGTGCTGATCGGCTACTACATCCGCACCAAGGTCACTGACGCGCCGATCTTCGTCGCCGCTCAGGAGGAAGTCGAGCGAGTCAAGGCCGTCTCCTACGGCGTGTTCGAAGTGCTGCGGCGTTATCCGCGAGGAGTTTTCACCGCGATGGGGCTGCGGTTCGCGGAGAACATCATGTACTACCTGGTGGTCACGTTCTCGATCGTCTACCTCAAGACACACGTCGGCGCCGACACCGGCGACATCCTGTGGTGGTTGCTCGTTGCCCATGCCGTGCACTTCCTGGTCATCCCGCAGGTGGGCCGGCTCTCAGACCGGTTCGGCAGGCGGCCGGTGTACATCGTCGGCGCGATCGCCGCGGGAACCTGGGGTTTCTTCGCGTTCCCGATGATGAACAGCGGTTCCTACCTGCTGATCTTGGCCGCCATCATCGTCGGGCTGGTCATCCACGCGCTGATGTACTCGCCGCAGCCGGCGATCATGGCCGAGATGTTCCCGACCCGGATGCGGTATTCCGGTGTCTCACTGGGCTATCAGGTGACGTCGATAGTCGCGGGGTCGTTGGCGCCGGCCATCGCCACGTGGCTTCTCGAAGAATATGGGTCGGCCGTGCCGATCGCGCTCTATCTGGCCGGCGCCTCGTTGATCACGTTGGTGGCCGCGCTGTTCACGCGGGAGACGAAGGGGCTCGACCTCAATACTCTCGATGTCGCCGACCGTGACGCACTCGCCAGGGCGGGTGTCGTATGAGCGATCTCGTCGGTCGCACCGCGCTGGTCACCGGCGGCGCCAGTGGGATCGGGGCGGCATGTGCGCGGGCTCTTGCCGCGGCCGGTGCGGTGGTCACCGTCGCCGACCTCGACGAGGACGGGGCAAAGGCGATCGCCGAGGAGATCGGTGGAAAGCCCTGGGCAGTAGACCTTTCCGACGTCGCTGCCCTCGAAACGCTTCGCCTGGAAACCGACATTCTGGTCAACAACGCCGGGGTGCAACACGTCAGCCCGATCGCCGAGTTCCCGCCGGAGCGCTTCCGCTTCATTCTCGCGCTCATGCTCGAGGCGCCGTTCCTGTTGATCCGCGCGGCGCTGCCGCACATGTACGGTATCGAGTTCGGACGCATCATCAACATCTCGTCGGTGCACGGTCTGCGCGCATCGGAGTTCAAAAGCGGCTACGTGACAGCGAAGCACGGGCTGGAGGGCCTCTCGAAAGTCACCGCGCTGGAGGGTGGACCGCACGGGGTGACCAGCAACTGCGTCGACCCCGGCTATGTGCGTACGCCACTGGTGACCAAACAGATCGCCGATCAGGCCCGCACCCACGGCATCGACGAGGATAAGGTCATCGCCGACATTCTGTTGAAGGAGAGCGCAATCAAGCGACTCGTCGAACCCGAAGAAGTTGCGTCACTGGTCACTTGGCTCGCCTCACCGGTGGCGTCCATGGTGACGGGAGCGTCGTACACGATGGACGGGGGATGGAGCGCCCGATGACGACTGCCCCGCAGTGGACGCCCACCGATGCCGACATCGCCGATGCTCGGGTCACCGACTTCGCTCAGTTCGTCCGGGGACGCACCGGAAAGGATCTGGCGGACTACCGATCGCTGTGGGAATGGTCGATCGATGATCCGGGCGCGTTCTGGGCTGCGCTGTGGGACTACTTCGACCTGGGTGAACGTCCGGACACCGTGCTCACGTCCGCCGAAATGCCCGGCGCACAGTGGTTTCCCCGTACGACGCTGAACTATGTGGACCAGGTGGTCCGCAACGCGCGGTCCGATCGCCCCGCAATCGTCTACCTCACCGAGGGTGGAGGGAGGACCGAGGTTTCGTGGTCCGAGTTGCTCAGTCGCACAGCGGAGTTCGCGCATAGGCTGCAGTCCATCGGAGTGACGGCCGGGGACCGGGTCATCGGCTACCTGCCCAACATTCCCGAAGCGGTGATCGCGTTCCTGGCATCGGCCAGCATCGGGGCGGTCTGGAGCGCCTGCGGCCAGGACTACTCGGCGAAGGCGGCGCTCGACCGGCTCGGCCAACTCGAACCCACCGTCCTGGTCACCACCGACGGCTACACCTACGGCGGCAAGTTCCACGACAAAAGCGCTGACATCGCCGTTCTGCAGGACGGTCTGCCGACCCTGCGCGCCACGGTGATGGCGTCGGAACTCACCGGCGCGGCCGACGGTGCTGGCCTGACGACGACGCCGGTCGACTTCGCCCACCCGTTGTGGATTCTGTTCTCCTCCGGCACGACCGGGCTGCCGAAGGGCATGATGCACGGGCACGGCGGTGTCTTGCTCGAGCACCTGAAAGCCATTGCGCTGCAAGCGGATATCGGCCCGGACGACACGTTCTTCTGGTACACCAGCCCGAGTTGGATGATGTGGAATTTCCAAGTCGCGGGGCTCCTCGTGGGGGCGACGATCGTCTGCTATGACGGCAGCCCGAGCGCTCCGCGTACTGACGCGCTGTGGGACCTCGCCGCCGGGGTCAAGGCGACGGTCCTGGGCACCAGCCCGGGTTATGTCCTGGCTTGCGCGAAAGCCGGTGCGGTGCCGGCCAAGGAGCATGATCTGTCGGCGCTGCGCACGGTCGGGATCACCGGTGCATCGCTGCCGCCGTCGTCGTCACTGTGGTTGCGCGACAACGTCGGCGGGCATGTGCAGGTCTCGTCGATCAGCGGCGGCACCGACGTAGTGTCGGCGTTCATCGGCGGCGTTCGGACCGTCCCGGTATGGCCGGGTGAGTTGTCGGCGCCTTATCTCGGGTGCGCGCTGGACTCCTGGGACGAGTCCGGCAAGCCGGTGCGCAACGAGGTCGGCGAACTCGTGATCACCAAGCCGCTGCCCTCGATGCCTGTGGGATTCTGGAATGATCCCGACGGATCTCGTTATCGCGCAGCATACTTCGAGATGTTTCCGGGAGTGTGGCGGCACGGCGACTGGATAACGATCACCGACCGTGGCAGCGTCATCGTGCACGGGCGGTCGGACTCGACCCTGAACCGGCACGGTATCCGGATGGGTAGCGCCGACATCTACCAGGCGGTCGAACGACTGCCCGAGATCGCCGAAGCGTTGATCATCGGTGTCGAACAGCCCGACGGCGGGTACTGGATGCCGCTTTTCGTGGTGCTCGCAAGCGGTACGGAACTGACCGACGACTTGTGTGACCGGGTCAAACAGACCATCCGCGAGGAAGTGTCGCCGCGCCACGTACCCGACGAGATCATCGCGGCGCCGGGCGTTCCGCACACGCGCACCGGCAAGAAACTCGAGGTGCCGATCAAGAAGCTGTTCCAGGGCGCCGACCCGTCTAAGGTGGTCGAGCGCAGCGCCGTCGACGACCCCGACCTGCTGGAGTGGTACGTCCGCCATAAGCGCTGAGTTATCCACAGATTGATTCCGGCCCGCCACCCGCGTCACCCGGGCGTGTCATAATCGAACACGTGTTCGAGGGCGTGGATGAGGCGGGGTTGGTGGCCACCATCGAGGAGGCCGCCCGCGCCGAAGCGTCCGCGGGAGCATTGCGCACGGCGGCGATCGGGGAACTGATGTCGCGCCGCGGTGTCGGCGACAACGATGATCCGCGCGCGTTGTGGGTCTGCGATCCGTGGGCTTCGGCGGCTGCCGAGGTGGCTGCCGCGATGAACATCAGCCATGGCAGGGCCTGCGGACAGATGCGCATCGCCGAAACGCTGCGCGATCGCCTGCCCAAGGTAAGTGCGCTCTTCGCGGCGGGCCGGATCTCCGCCCGCGTGATCGGGGTGCTGACTTGGCGCACCCGGCTGATCGCTGACGAGGCGGTGTGGGCGCTGATGGATAAGGCGCTGGCCGAACGGGTGGACGAGTGGGGACCGATGTCGGAAGACAATCTGCGCACCGACGTGGATGCGCTGCTGCTGCAGTACGACCCCGACGCGGTGATCGCCAGCCAGGCCCGTGCCCGTGGCCGCGACTTCAAAGTCGGGTCCTACGAAGACGAGCACGGCGCCACCTCGGTGTGGGGCAAGCTGCAACCCGCCGACGCCGCGGTTCTCGACCGCAAGGTCGCCGCGATGGTGGCCGGCGTGTGCCCCGACGATCCGCGGTCGGCCGGCGAGCGCCGTTCCGACGCGGCCGGGGCGATTGCCAACGGAAATGATCACCTACCGTGCGCCTGCGGCTCCCCGACTTGCCCGGCGCGCGCGGCCCAGCCCGCCCCCGCGTCGTCGGTGGTGGTGAATGTGTACGCGGACAAGGCAGCCGTCGATGCCGCCCAGTCGACACCGGAGCCGGTCCGCCGCACCGCTGACTGCCGAAATCAGGGCACCGCAGTGCTGTCCGGGGTCGGCGGTACTGAGGTGCTGACCACCCCGATGCTGGCCGCACTGCTCCGGAACGGCGCCACACTGCGACCGCTGGCGGCACCAGTCGAACATCCCGAGCATGGGTATCGGCCATCGGCCAAGCTGGCCCGCCGCATCCGCGCTCGCGACTTGCGCTGCCGCTTTCCGGGGTGCCATCGGCGTGTGGAGTTCTGCGACATCGACCATGTCGTAGCCCACCCGAACGGGGCGACCCATCAATCAAACCTGGCTTGCCTGTGCCGTCTTCACCATCTGCTGAAGACGTTTTGGATCGGGGACTGGTCCTACCTCTTGCGCCCCGACGGCGCAGCGGTATGGACTGCACCGACTGGCCATACCTATGTGACGCATCCGGGTTGTCGAACACTGTTTCCGGGCTGGGACACGACAGCGGCTGACCCCGCACCGCGTGGCGCCGGCCCACCGCGAGGTACGAGCCCACCGAACGACAACCGCGGTCTGAACATGCCGATGCGCACGAGACCGCGATCGGTTGAACGTGCGCAACGCATCAAAGCCGAACGGGCACAGAACTCCTCGGAGTCCCCACCATTTTGACCCGGCGCCGTGAGGGCGGCCTACCGCTGTGCTGCGGTCAACCCAGCCAGTTGCCGAGTCGCTGCAGCGCTTCGGTGATGTCGCTCGTCGGCCCGGCGAACGACAACCGGACGTAGGAACCGCCGCGCACCGGGTCGAAGTCGATGCCCGGTGCGATCGCAACACCCGTGTCGGCGAGCAGCTTCGAACAGAACGACAGTGAGTCGGAGGTCAGGTGCGAGACGTCGGCATACACATAGAAGGCGCCGTCGGTCGGGGCCAGGCGGTCGATGCCGATTGCGCGCAGCCCGTCGAGCAGCAGGCGCCGGTTGGCGGAGTAGTGGTGCAGCAGCGCGTCGGACTCGGAGATCGAGTCCGACGTGAACGCCGCCACCGCGGCGTACTGAGGCAGCACCGGCGGGCAGATGGTGAAGTTGCCGGTCAGCCGGTCGACCGCGCGCTGCAGTTCCTGCGGCACCAGCAGCCAGCCGAGCCGCCAGCCCGTCATCGCGAAGTACTTCGAGAAGCTGTTCACCACAACGGAATCCCGTGACGTCGACCAGGCGCAGCTGACTGCGGGCGCGCCCTCGTACACCAATCCGTGGTACACCTCGTCGCTGATCAGCCGCACTCCGTTCGACGCACACCATGTCGCGATCGCGGCCAGCTCGTCAGGCGGGATCACCGTGCCGGTCGGGTTGGCCGGGCTGGCCACGATGACGCCCCGCACGGGCGGGTCGAGCTCCTCGAGCATCTGCACAGTGGGCTGGAAACGGGTCTCGGGGCCGCAGGGAATCTCGACGACCTCACAGCCGAGCGCCGACAAGATGTTTCGGTAACACGGATAGCCGGGACTGGCGATCGCCACCCGGTCGCCGACGTCGAAACAGGCCAGGAACGTCAACAGGAACCCGCCTGACGAACCCGTCGTGATCACAACATCGTTCGGGTCGACGTGCAGCCCGTGCCGATCCAGATACGCGCCCG
>NZ_LZKP01000213.1 GCF_001672895.1 Mycobacterium sp. E740 | reverse complement strand
GCGCGGGATAAGTGTGCGCGCCGTCGGGCACCAGGAACGGGACCAGGACTTCCGGTGCGTCGTAGAGGATCCGGCCGCGATCGACGCGACGTTCGACCGCGTCGGCGGGCCGCCCGTCCGCGCTCAGATCGGCGCGCCACTTGTCTCTCATCCGATCGAGCAGCGCGCCTCTTCTGGCCGGATCCTCTACGACGCACCGGAAGTCCTGGTCCCGTTCCTGGTGCCCGACGGCGCGCACACTTATCCCGACGCCGAACGCACCGCCGCCGAGCACACGATGTTCACCGTCGCGGTCGGCGCGGCCGTGCAGGCCCTGCTGGTGGCGTTGGCCGTACGCGGCGTCGGCAGTTGCTGGATCGGTTCGACGATCTTCGCCGCGGACGTGGTCCGCGCCGAACTCGACCTGCCCGACGACTGGGAACCGTTGGGGGCGGTCGCAATCGGCTACCCCGACGGTGGTCAGCCCATAGACCCGCGCTCCCCCTTCCCGACCGACGGCCTGCTGGTGCGCAAGTGAGCCTGCACGCATCGGCCGTCGAGCTGCTGACCCGTTGGCGCGCACCGGATCCCGCGCAGGACACGTTGCGGCACGCGGTGCTGGCGTTCCTGGCCGCCAGAGCCGACGGCTGTCTGCGCGAGTGCGCGCCCGGACACGTCACCGGGTCGGCGCTCGTCCTCGACCACACCGGCACCCGAGCATTGCTGACACTGCATCCGCGGTTCGGGCGGTGGCTTCAGCTCGGCGGGCATTGCGAGGCCGGCGATCCCGACGTCGTCACCGCTGCGTTGCGGGAGGCCACCGAGGAGTCGGGCATCGACGGGCTCACCATCGATCCGGCGCTGGCCGCGTTGCACGTTCACCCCGTCACGTGTTCCTTGGGGATACCCACGCGCCACCTCGACATGCAGTTCGTCGTGCATGCTCCGCCGGACGCCGAGATCGTCGTCAGCGACGAATCGTTGGACCTGCGCTGGTGGCCGTTGGACGCGCTGCCCGAGGATTGCGACTTCGGCCTCACCCAACTCGCGGCGGCCGCCCAGAACCGGTGACTCGGGTCGCTACACGTCGGTCGAGAAGCGCACGCCGCCATCGGGAATCGTGACACCCGGCCACACCCGCGCGCCGCGCAGCAGTTCGCAGCGCGCGCCGATGTCGGCGCCGTCGCCGATCACGCCGTCGCGAATCAGCGCCCGGGGACCGATGCGCGCGCCGAAGCCGACGATCGAGCGTTCGATCACCGCGCCGGCGCCCACGCGCGCGCCGTCGAAGATCACCGCGCCGTCCAGCCTTGCCCCACCGGCGATCTCGGCGCCGCGGCCGACCACCGTCCCGCCGATCAGCAGCGCGCCGGGTGCGACGCTGGCGCCGTCGTGCACCAGTTCCTCGCCGCGCCGCCCGCCCAACGCCGGCGACGGCGCGATGCCGCGGACCAGGTCGGCCGAACCCCGCACGAAGTCCTCCGGCGTGCCCATGTCGCGCCAGTAGGTGGCGTCGACGTAGCCGCACACCCGCAGGCCGTCGGACAGCAGTCCCGGAAACACCTCGCGCTCCACCGAGACCGCCCGGTTCTTCGGGATGCGATCGATGACTTCGCGTTTGAACACGTAGCAGCCGGCGTTGATCTGGTCGGTCGGCGGGTCTTGCGTCTTCTCCAGGAACGCGGTGACCTTCCCGTCCGCATCGGTCGGCACGCAACCGAACGCGCGCGGATCACCGACGCGCACCAGGTGCAGCGTCACGTCGGCGGCGGTGTCCTCGTGGTAGTCCAGCAGCGCGCGCACGTCGGCTCCCGACAGCACGTCGCCGTTGAAGACCAGCGCGGTGTCGTGGCGCAGCCTGGCCGCCACGTTCGCGATGCCGCCGCCGGTGCCGAGCGGTTCAGTCTCGACGACGTACTCGATCTGCAGGCCGAACTTGGAACCGTCACCGAACTCGTCTTCGAAGACTTCGGCCTTGTACGACGTGCCGAGCACGACGTGCTCGATACCGGCGTCGGCGATGCGCGACAGCAGATGAGTCAGGAAGGGCAGGCCGGCCGTCGGCAGCATCGGCTTGGGCGCCGACAACGTCAACGGCCGCAGCCGGGTGCCGAGCCCGCCGACCAGGATGACGGCGTCGACTTGTGCGGGGTTCACGCTAGCGCCGTCCTTTCGCCCGTTTGCGACGTGAGTTGCGGACCACCAGACCCGCGCGTGCGGCGAGCGAGCTTCGAATCGTCCACCGCAGCGGACCCTGCCACCACTTCGGATACCGATCCGCGAGGAAAGTGTAGGTGCTGGTGTGATGGGCGGCCAAGTTGCGCGCGGGGTCCTTCCCGGTCGCATGTCCCTTGTCGTGCAGGATCTCCGCGGCCGGCACGTAGACGTTCTGCCAGCCCGCACGCGCGAGCCGATCCCCCAGGTCGACGTCTTCCATGTACATGAAGTAGCGCTCGTCGAAACCGCGGACCTCGTCGAAGGCCGACCTGCGCAGCAACAGACACGAGCCGGACAGCCAGCCGACGGGGCGTTCGCTGGGTTCCTGGCGCTCCTGGCGGTATTCGGCGGTCCACGGGTTCGACTTCCAGAGCGGGCCGACCACCGCGTGCATGCCGCCGCGCACCAGGCTCGGCTGGTGTCGGGCCGACGGATACACCGAGCCGTCGGGGTCACGGATCAGCGGGCCGAGCGCTCCCGCCCGCGGCCACCGGGCAGCGGCCTCCAACAGCAGGTCGATGCTTCCCGGGCCCCATTGCACGTCGGGGTTGGCCACCACGAAGTAGTCGGAGCAGTTCGAGTCCTTCACGTATTCGGCGACGGCGCGGTTCACGGCGCTGCCGTAGCCGAGGTTGCCGCCGGTGCGCAGCAACCGGGCGTTGGGATAGCGTTCGAGCGCTTCTTCGGGTGCGCCGTCGGTGGAACCGTTGTCGGCCATGACCACCGTGACCGGGCGGTCGGTCGCGTGCGACAGCGACGCGAGGAACCGGTCCAGATGCGGCCCCGATGAATAGGTCACCGTGACGACGACGAGTTCGTCACTCATTCGAGACCGGCGCGTTCTTGCTCACGGCGTAGAGGTTATCGGGCCGCAGGCGCAGCACACCGCGACCGCATCGGCACCGCTGCTGAACTGCGCAAACAGCAACGGTCCCGCGTCGGTCGGCCGGAATCACGTCCCGGCCGGACCGAACCGACCGCGGGCGCCGAGTCTGGCGCGCCGATCCGCGCTACCCGGTCTGCGCCCGAGTCGCAAGTAGCCTGAGCTGATGCCCGGTCGAATGCTCCGTGTCATCGCCGTGTGCGCGGCCCTGGCAGTCGTGGTCGGGACCGGTGTCGCGTGGAGCAAGATCCGCTCCTTCGAATCCGGTATCAACCACATCTCGCCGATCGCGCTCGGCGACGGCGGCGAGGACGGCGCGATCGACATCCTGCTCGTCGGCATGGACAGCCGGACCGACGCGCACGGCAACCCACTGTCCGAAGACGAGCTGGCCACGTTGCGGGCAGGCGACGACGAGTCCACGAACACCGACACCATCATCCTCATCCGCATCCCCAACAACGGGAAGTCCGCCACCGCCATCTCGATCCCGCGGGACTCCTACGTCCAGGCACCGGGCGTGGCCAAGATGAAGATCAACGGTGTCTACGGCTCGGTGCACCTCGAGAAGATGACCGAGCTCGTCGAGAAGAAGGGCATGGATCCGGCGAAGGCAGAGCCGCAGGCGACCGAGGCCGGCCGCGAAGCGTTGATCAAGACCGTCGCCAACCTCACCGGTGTCACCGTCGACCACTACGCCGAGATCGGACTTCTCGGGTTCGCGTTGATCACCGACGCCCTCGGGGGCGTCAACGTCTGCCTTAACCAGGCGGTCTACGAACCACTTTCGGGAGCCGACTTCCCGGCGGGCTGGCAGAAGCTGAACGGCCCGCAGGCGTTGAGTTTCGTCCGCCAACGCCACGACCTGCCGCGCGGCGACCTCGACCGGGTGACCCGTCAGCAGGCGGTGATGGCGTCGCTGGCACACGAAGTGATTTCCGGCAAGACGCTGTCGAGCCCGGCCACGCTGAACCGATTGCAGGAGGCGGTCCAGCGCTCGGTGGTGCTCTCCGACGGTTGGGACGTCATGGAATTCGCCGACCAGCTGCAGAAGCTGGCCGCAGGCAACGTCGCGTTCGCCACCATCCCGGTGTTGCAGGAGAACGGCTGGAGCGACGACGGCATGCAGAGCGTGGTTCGCGTCGATCCCACCGAGGTGAAGGAGTGGGTCGCCGGACTGCTGCACGACCAGGACGAGGGCAAGACAGAGCAACTCGCCTATTCACCGGACAAGACGACCGTCGAGGTGGTCAACGCCACCGACATCAACGGTCTGGCCGGCGCGGTGTCGCAGGTGTTGACCAACAAGGGGTTCACCCCCGGCACCACCGGCAACCACGAACCGGTGGCCAACAGTCAGGTGCGGGCCGCTAAGGCCGACGACCTTGGCGCGCAAGCGGTCTCGAAGGATCTCGGCGGCCTGCCGGTCGTCGAGGACCCGACGGTGGGGCCCGGCGCCGTGCGGGTGGTGCTGGCCGAGGACTACACCGGGCCCGGTTCCGGGTTGGACGGCAGCGCTGCGACCTTCAGCGGCGGGGACTCGGTCGCGGTCGGTTCGACCAGTTCGGCGCAGACGGCGCCGCCTCCTTCGCCGATCCTGACCGCCGGCTCCGACGATCCGGCTTGTGTCAACTAGCGTGCCGACGGTCAGCGGGGCGATCCTCGATCCGCTGATGGCGTCTGATCCCGCCGGCCCGCGCATCACCTACTACGACGACGCCACCGGCGAACGCATCGAGTTGTCGACCGCGACGCTCGCGAATTGGGCAGCCAAGACCGCCAACCTGTTACGCGACGAGTTGGGCGCCGGCCCGTCGACCCGGGTCGCGGTGCTGCTACCCGCGCACTGGCAGACCGCCGCCGTGCTGTTCGGCGTCTGGTGGATCGGCGCCGAGGTCGTGCTGGGCGGACAGGCCGATATCGCGTTGTGCACGGCGGAGCGGTTGGCCGACGCCGACGCCGCCGTCGGGACGGGTGAGATCGCCGTGCTGTCTCTGGACGCGTTCGGCAAGCCGGCTGCCGACCTGCCCGTCGGGGTGACCGACTACGCCACCGCGGTGCGGGTGCACGGCGACCAGATCTCACCGGAGCGGGCGCCCGGCCCCGCGCTGGACGGCCGGACCGTCGACGAGGTGCTCACCGCGGCAGCGGAATCGGCTGCGACACAGGGACTTACGCCGTCCGACCGGGTGCTGGCGAGCACCGGTTGGGACACCGCTGACGAGCTCATCGAGCGTTTGGTGGCTGTCTTCGCCGTGGGTGCTTCGCTCGTGCAGGTGGCCAACCCCGACACGACGCTGCTGGACCGGCGCAGGCAGACGGAGAAAGTCACGCGCGGTTAGCCGTGCTCGCGCCGAACGGCGGCTACTTCAGCAGGGCGCGCGACATGACCACGCGCTGAATTTGGTTGGTGCCCTCGTAGATCTGGGTGATCTTCGCGTCGCGCATGAACCGCTCGACGGGGAAGTCGGTGGTGTAGCCGTAGCCGCCGAACAGTTGCACCGCGTTGGTGGTGACCTCCATCGCGACGTCGGAAGCGAAGCACTTCGACGCCGAGGAGATGAATCCCAGTGCGGGCTCGCCCCGTTCGGCGCGGGCGGCCGCGGTGTAAACCATCAGCCGGGCGGCCTCGATCTTCATCGCCATGTCGGCGAGCATGAACTGCACGGCCTGGAAGTCACCGATCGGCTTGCCGAACTGCTTGCGCTCCTTGACATATTCGATCGAGGCGTCGAGTGCGCCCTGCGCGATGCCGACCGCTTGCGCGCCGATGGTCGGCCGCGTGTGGTCCAGCGTCGCCAGCGCGGTCTTGAAGCCCGTGCCCTCGTCGCCGATGATGCGATCGGCGGGGATGCGACAGTCTTCGAAGTACAACTCCGTCGTCGGCGAACCCTTGATGCCCATTTTCTTCTCCTTGGCGCCGATGGAGAAGCCGGGATCGTCCTTGTGCACGACGAACGCCGAGATGCCGTTGGCCTTCTTGTCCGGGTCGGTCACCGCCATCACGGTGTACCACGTCGAGTGCCCGCCGTTCGAGATCCAGCACTTGGCGCCGTTGAGCACCCACTCGTCGCCTTCGCGGCGCGCCCGGGTGCGCATCGCCGCGGCGTCGCTGCCCGCCTCACGTTCCGAAAGCGCATAGGAGGCGACGGCCTCACCGGCCGCGATCGACGGCAGCACCTGCTTCTTGAGTTCCTCGCTGCCGCGCAGCAGCAGCCCCATGGTGCCCAGCTTGTTGCAAATCGGGATCAACGACGACGACGCGCACACGCGCGCCACCTCCTCGATCACGATGCAGGCCGCGACCGAATCGCCGCCTTGGCCGCCGTACTCCTCGGGGATGTGGATGGCCGCCATGCCCGAAGCGGTCAGCGCCGCCAACGCTTCGTCGGTGTAGCGCGCCTTCTCGTCGACGTCGGCGGCATGCGGCGCAATCTCCTTCTCGCACAGGTCGCGCAGCACCGCGCGCAGCTCGTTGTGCTCGTCGGAGAGCTGAAAGGCGTCGAATGACGGGTTGCTGATGGCCATGAGAACTCCTCGCTACTCGTCGGTAACCCTACTGCCCGAGCAGACGGTCGCGAAGAGCCGCATCCTTCTGCAGGACGGTGTCGTGCAGGTCCGTCTGGAACCGCACGATCCGTTCCCGCAGCGAGGCATCCGAGACGGCCAGGATCCGCACCGCCAGCAGCCCCGCGTTGCGGGCCCCGCCGATCGACACGGTGGCCACGGGCACGCCGGCGGGCATCTGCACGATCGACAGCAGCGAGTCCAGGCCGTCGAGCTTGGCCAATGGCACCGGCACGCCGATCACCGGCAGCGGCGTCGCCGACGCCACCATGCCGGGCAGGTGGGCCGCCCCGCCCGCGCCGGCGATGATCACCTCGATCTCACGGTCCGCCGCACTCTGGGCGTATTCGAGCATGCGCACCGGGGTGCGGTGGGCGGAGACGACGCCGACTTCGAACGGCACGTCGAACTCGGCCAGCGCGTGGGCGGCGTCCTCCATCACCGACCAGTCGCTGTCGCTGCCCATGATCAGGCCTACCCGCGGCGCCGGAGCACTGCTACTCATGTGGATCCCATCCGTCCGTCCATTCCGCGCGCGACAACCAGTGTGCCGCCCGGACCGCGCGCTCCCGCACATCGACGACGTACGCGTCGTCGTCGACCGAGCCGGCGGCATCGCCGACGACGTTCACGTGCCCGATCTTGCGGCCCGGCCGCTCGTACTTCCCGTACAGATGCACCTTGGCGTCCGGCATCCTGGCGAACAGGTGGTGCAACCGTTCGTCCATGGCCATCTGCGGAGCCTGTTGTGCGCCAAGGACATTGGCCATCACCGTGACAGGGGCGATCGGCGCGGTGTCACCGAGCGGATAGTCGAGCACCGCACGCAGGTGTTGTTCGAACTGGCTCGTGCGCGACCCGTCCATGGTCCAGTGCCCCGAGTTGTGCGGGCGCATCGCCAGCTCGTTGACGAGCAGCGCGCCGTCCGTCGTCTCGAACAGTTCGACCGCCAGCACACCGACGACGCCGAGCTCCGCTGCCAGCTGCAGCCCAAGCTGTCCGGCCGCGGAACGCAGCTCGTCATCGAGCTGCGGCGCCGGCGCGATCACCTCCACGCAGATGCCGTCGCGCTGCACGGTCTCCACCACCGGCCACGCCGCACCCTGACCGAAGGGCGAGCGTGCCACCAGGACCGCCAGCTCGCGCCGCATCGCCACCCGCTCCTCGAGCAGCACCTCGGCCCCGCCGGCCAGATAGCGATGTGCCGCCTCGCGCGCCTCGGCGACATCGCGCGCCAAGGTGACCCCGCGACCGTCGTATCCGCCGCGCGCGGTCTTGACCACGACCGGGCCGCCGACACTCGCGGCGAACTCGTCGACGTCGGAGAGCCGGCCGACCGAGGCGAACCGCGGCACCGGTGCGTCGAGCGCCTCGAGCCTGCGGCGCATCACCAGCTTGTCCTGGGCATGGATCAGCGCCGACGGGGGCGGCGCCACGTTCACCCCGTCGGCGACGAGCTTCTCCAGCAGCTCAGGCGGCACATGCTCATGGTCGAAGGTCAGCGCATCGGCTCCGTCGGCGGCGCGGCGCAGCGCGTCGAGATCGGTGTGCGCCCCCAGCACGACATCCGGGCTGACCTGGGCAGCCGGGTCGGCAGCGTCGGCGGCGAGCACACGCAGCGTCTGACCGAGCGCGATCGCAGCCTGATGCGTCATTCTGGCCAGCTGCCCACCGCCGACCATGGCCACCAGCGGGGGTCCTTTCGGGTTGTGCGACACGCCCCAATGGTGTCATGGCCGCAAGGACCGGCTTGTTCCATGTACCCGCCGCGACCTGCACGGGTACGCGTAATGTGCAGAATTTCCGTACACTGCGCTGTTGTGTCCTTCACCGATGCGACGATCGCACGGCTGCCCCGTTCGGTCCGGCCGTACTTCGAGCGGCATCACGAACTGATCAAGTTCGCGATCGTCGGCGCGACGACGTTCATCATCGACACGTCGGTCTTCTACACGCTCAAGCTCACGGTGCTCGAGCCCAAGCCGGTGACGGCGAAGATCATCGCCGGCATCGTCGCGGTGATCGCGTCCTACATCCTCAATCGCGAGTGGAGCTTCCGCGATCGCGGCGGACGCGAGCGCCACCACGAGGCGCTGCTGTTCTTCGGCTTCAGCGGGGTGGGCGTGCTGCTGAGCATGGCTCCGCTGTGGTTCTCCAGCTATGTGCTGATGTTGCGCGTCCCGGAAGTCAGCCTGACGGTGGAGAACATCGCCGACTTCGTCTCGGCCTACATCGTCGGCAACCTGCTGCAGATGGCGTTCCGGTTCTGGGCGTTCCGGCGCTGGGTGTTCCCCGACGAGTTCGGCCGCAACCCCGACAAGGCGGTCGAAGCGCTCACCGCGGGCGGGCTCGCCGAGGTCATGGAGGACCACCACGAAGCCACCGCCGGCGGGGCCGTGCTGGGCAACGCCGCGGGCAATACGGTGGGAAACGTCACCCCGCTGCACCGCTCGACCCGGCGGGCCAGGCGGCCCGCTCAGCTGGGCGACTCCTCCGAGCCCAGGGTGTCGAAAACCTCGTGATAGAGCAGTGAGTGGACCTGTTCCACTCGCGGGATGTCATCGAATGAAAGCGGATCCTGCGACGCTGACTCGATGATCAGCGTGCCAGTGCGCAGCATGCGGTCGAACAGGCCGTGGCGGAACTCGACGCTGTTGATCCGCGCGAGCGGGATGTCGATCCCCGACCGGGTCAGCACCCCGTGCCGGAACATCACCCGGCGGTCGGTGATCACGAAGTGGGTGGTCCACCAATTGAAGAACGGCCAGAGCGTCAGCCATCCGACGATCACGAGCCAGATCACGCCAATCACGATCAGCACGACATTGCGTGCGGTCTGCTGCCAGCCCAGCGTGTTGACGTAGCCGGCCAGCAACGCCGCCGCCGCGGTCGCGAACAACAACGCCGCCACCGGGCCGATCAGTCGCTTCCAGTGCGGGTGCCGGTGCAGCACCACTTGTTCGTCCGACGCCAGAACGTTCTCCGGATAGCTCACGGGACGACTCTAGGGCGGTTCAGGCCTTCTCGGTGTCGCGGAAGAAAATCCCGTCAGCCTGCATCAGCCGTCCGCTTCGTGGATCGGTGAATCCCGGAATCAATCCCGTCAGGGAAAAGCCTATGCTCTCCGCGACGTCGATCGCCTCTCGATAAAGCATCCCGCCCTCATATAACGGCACCAGAGAAAGCTCCAGCTGCAGACCCACGCAATGGTCGTTCAAAACGGACTTCGCTCCCGCCAGAACCGAGTTCTCGTAGCCTTGAACGTCGGCTTTGATGAACACTTTATTACCGGGCGAAAAAAGCTCCGCGGCCAATGAGTCGAGGGTGCGAATCTGCACGTCTTCCGTTCCGATGTATTTTGCTGCCGGAGCGGAATCCTCGTGTGCTTTCAGCATCGGCAGAATGGAACTGCTCTCCCCCGCGTTCGCGGCGACGTTCAGCGTGGCCGTACCGTTCTGCTCACCGAGGGCATAGGGAAAGGCTTCCCAGTTGTCGTCGGCGTCGGATTGACGCTTCAGCACCGAGAATTGGCTGGACAGCGGCTCAAACGAGACGATGCGCCGCGTATAGCCGGCATGCCGCAGGTCGTTGGCGTACCGGCCCGCGTTGGCGCCGATGTCCAGCACGACATCGACATTGTGCGCGTCCATTTGACGGACCAGAAGGGACAGCGGGTCGCGCCCGTCATACCGAGAAATATCGATACCGATTCGCTGCGTCATCGATCGGACACGATGCAAAAATCCCATGGGCCGAGCCTAGCATTCAGGTCGTCGCGCGCCTCGTGCGCTACTCAGCGCGAAATTGACGCCGAGCGTGACGAGTTATAATTTCTGCGCTCCAACCTATTGCTGCGCCCGGCGAAGGTGAATGACATCGCCTGCTGAAATTGCCGTGCGATTTCCGTCTGAACAGACGACCAGCCGTCCGTTGCCGTCGATCGCCTCAGCGCGTCCGACCAGTTCGCCTGAACCTGGCAGCGCGACGCGGACCCGGCTTCCGATCGTCAGGCTGTGCGCGCGGTAGTCGGTCGCCAACTGCGAACTCATGCCCGGCTGACGCCAGGCGCGAATGCGCTCGGCGAGTTGCGTCAGCAATGTCCGAAGGAGGGAATCCCGGTTCGGCGCGACAACGCCGAGGTCTGTCAGCGATGTGGCGTTCGGATCGTTGACCTCGTCTCTGCCGATCGAGACGTTGAGCCCGATTCCGAGGACGATGACCGGCTCGGGCGCGGCGACCTCGGCCAGTATCCCGGCCAGTTTCCGGCCTTCGCACAACACGTCGTTGGGCCATTTGAGTCCAGCCCGGATCCCCGTCTCGGCGATCACGGCGTCCACCACCGCGACTCCGGCCGCCAGCGGCAGCCACCCCCACGACTCGGCGGGTACGTCGCCCGCCCGCGCGCCCACCGAGAGCAGCAGCTGGGCACCCGGAGCCGCGTCCCACACCCGGCCGTTGCGGCCACGCCCGGCGGTCTGGTGTTCGGCGACCAGAACCACGTCGCCCACATCCGCGCCTGCGCTCGCCCGCGCCAGCAGGTCGGCGTTGGTCGAGCCGGTCTCGGCGACGACGTCGATCCGGCGCCACGCCGAACCGGCACCTGTCAGACCGGTTCGTAGCGACGCGACGTCGAGCGGAAGCCGCAACGGGTCGGGAGACACTCGCCGATTATGTCGGGCGACAGAGCCGACGTCGTCAGTAGGCGCCCGCGCCGCTGAACACGGCACGAACCGTCTTCACCACGATGATCAGGTCGTTCATCATGGACCAGTTCTCGACGTAGGACAGGTCGAGCCGCACGAAGTCGTCCCAGCTGAGATCGGACCGCCCGCTGACCTGCCACAGACCGGTGATCCCCGGTCGCACGAGCAGCCGGCGACGGACGCGCTGATCGTAGGTCGCCACCTCGGCCGGCAGGGGTGGCCGAGGACCGACGACGCTCATCTCCCGACGGAGGACGTTGATGAACTGAGGAAGCTCGTCGATGCTGTAGCGCCGCAGGAACCGTCCGACCGGGGTCACCCGCGGATCGCGTCGCATCTTGAAGACGACCCCGCCGTCGACTTCGTTGAGCTCGGCCAGTTGGGGCATCCACTTGTCCGCGTCGGCGACCATGGTGCGGATCTTGATCATCTTGAAGGGTTTGCCGTCGATCCCGATGCGTTCGGATCGGTAGAACATCCCGCCCTTGCTCGTCAACGTCACCGCGATGCCCGCAGCAATCAGGACGGGCGACACGAGCACGAGCACCAGAAGCGAAAAGCAAATATCGAAGGCGCGTTTCTCGAAGCGCTTGGCGCCGTCGTATTGAGGCTTGTCCAGATGGATCAGCGGCAGGTCGGCCACCGGACGCATGCTTATCCGGGGCCCGGCCAAACCCACCATTCCCGGCGACACCAAAAGATCGATGTCGAGCTTTTCCAGCTGCCATGACAGGTCACCGATGTCGTGGGCGCCCAATTTGTCCGCACCGGTCAACGCAATGGTGTCGGCGCCCGACTCGGCGACGATCCCGGCGATGTCGTCGTCGTACGGGAAGACCGGCACACCGTAGATGGTGTGCGGCTCGTGGGCCCGGCCCTGGCCGTGGCCGGGAAAGCAGACTCCGACGACGGCATAACCATATTCAGGGGTTCGCGTCAGCGACTGCACCATCGCACGCGCCGCGGCTGGCTCGCCGATCACCAGAACCGATGTCAGGTACTGGCCCTGTCGCCGCTTCTCGGCGACCACACGGCGCCCCACCCATCGGCTTGCGAGCAGTCCGACCAGACCTGCCGGCAGCGCCAATGCCAGATAGCCCCGAGCGAAATCGAATCGAATTAGCATCGAAAGGATCGCGATAGCGCCGAAGGCGGAAAATGTTGCCGTCGCCGCTCGCCGATATTCCTCTGGGCCGGCGCCCAGAATTCGCGGTGAGCGCGCGCGATAGATCGACAAAGACATCGTCCAAATGACCACGACGGCCACGGAAACCGCCGAATAGAAGTAGAAAACCTGGTCGCCGTCGGTCGACGAAGTTCCGAACCGCAGCAATTGAGCCAGGCCCACGGCAAACATTACGACGGCCAAGTCGGTAACGCGCAGAACTGTCGCATAACGACGTTGCCACACCGGGCGAGACGGCCCGCGATGCGGTGCGCTTCGCGCGCAGGAAGCAACGTTCACAGAGATAGCTGAGGACACCGGGGTGTGCACCATCCGTCGAGGGGAACGAGATTTCCAGCAAGCATGCCATGGTCGCAGCAACTACGCCAGCCCACATGGACGCAAACTTCTTGTGAGTTTCTGACGCCTGAAAATCAGCTGATGAGGGGCTGTGATCCAGGTTACGGATGGGGCCTGATCTGCAACGCTGTACCCACCGGTAACTGACGTTTCCGCAAATACTCAGCGTTGGCCCGACGGGCCGTGAAAGGGAACGGGACTGCCAGCGCAGGACGCATCCGGACTGTGGTTGAAAAACAGGGCTCGACGTGTCGGCCTACCGGCTCCGGCGGTACGGATTGCTCTCGCTACCATCGAACACCATGACGAGCACGATGGCGAGCCATCCGGACAAGCCTGCCGAGCACTCGGCCGAACCGGCAGCCGAGCACGAAATCGACATCCACACCACCGCCGGCAAGCTCGCCGATCTGCGCAGGCGCGCCGAGGAGACGCTGCACCCGGTCGGCGAGGAGGTCGTCGAGAAAACCCACGCCAAGGGCAAGCTGACGGCGCGCGAGCGGATCCTGGCGTTGCTCGACGAGGGCTCGTTCGTCGAGCTCGACGCGTTGGCGCGCCACCGCAGCACCAACTTCGGCCTCGAGGCCAACCGTCCGCTCGGTGACGGCGTGGTGACCGGTTACGGCACCATCGACGGCCGCGAGATCTGCATCTTCAGCCAGGACGCGACGGTCTTCGGCGGCAGCCTCGGCGAGGTGTACGGCGAGAAGATCGTCAAGGTGCAGGAGCTGGCGATCAAGACCGGGCGTCCGCTGATCGGCATCAACGACGGTGCGGGCGCCCGCATCCAAGAGGGCGTCGTCTCTCTTGGTCTCTACAGCAACATCTTCCACAACAACATCCGCGCCTCCGGCGTGATCCCGCAGATCTCACTGATCATGGGCGCCGCGGCGGGTGGCCACGTCTACTCCCCCGCGCTCACCGACTTCGTCGTCATGGTCGACCAGACCAGCCAGATGTTCATCACCGGGCCGGACGTCATCAAGACGGTCACCGGTGAAGAGGTGACGATGGAGGAACTCGGCGGCGCGCACACCCACATGGCCAAGTCCGGGCTGGCGCACTACGTGGCCTCCGGTGAGCAGGACGCCTTCGACTACGTCCGCGAACTGCTGTCCTATCTGCCGTCCAACAACTATGCCGACCCGCCGCGCTACCCGGTGGCCACACCCGAGGGCGCGATCGAGGAGAACCTCACCGACGAGGATCTCGAACTGGACACGCTGATCCCGGATTCGCCGAACCAGCCCTACGACATGCACGAGGTCATCACCCGCATCCTCGATGACGACGAGTTCCTCGAGGTGCAGGCCGGCTACGCGGGCAACATCATCGTCGGGTTCGGCCGCATCGACGGGCGCCCCGTCGGCATCGTGGCCAACCAGCCGACACAGTTCGCCGGCTGCCTGGACATCAACGCCTCCGAGAAGGCCGCCCGGTTCATCCGGACCTGCGACTGCTTCAACGTGCCGATCGTGATGCTCGTCGACGTGCCCGGCTTCCTCCCCGGAACCGATCAGGAGTACAACGGCATCATCCGGCGCGGCGCGAAGCTGCTCTACGCCTACGGCGAGGCGACGGTCGCCAAGATCACCGTGATCACCCGTAAGGCGTACGGCGGCGCGTACTGCGTGATGGGCTCCAAGGAGATGGGCGCCGACGTGAACGTGGCCTGGCCGACGGCGCAGATCGCGGTCATGGGCGCTTCGGGCGCCGTCGGGTTCGTGTACCGCTCGCAGCTCAAGGAAGCAGCCAAGAACGGCGAGGATGTCGACGCGCTGCGGCTGAGCCTGCAGCAGGAGTACGAAGACACGTTGGTCAACCCCTACATCGCGGCCGAACGCGGCTACGTCGACGCGGTCATCCCGCCGTCGCACACCCGCGGCTACGTCGCGACGGCACTGCGGCTGCTGGAACGCAAGATCGCGCAGGTGCCGCCGAAGAAGCACGGGAACATCCCCCTATGAGCGAAGAACTGAACGATCACGAGGCGCACATCCAGGTCGTCAAGGGTGCACCGACCGACGAGGAGATGGCCGCGCTGATGGCGGTGCTCGCCGCCTCGTCGAGCGCTCCCGCCGAACCCCGCGAGCAGGAGGAGAACCTCTGGGGTCATCCGGTGAACCGGCTGCGCTACACCAGCTTCAGCTGGCAGCGGGTCACACTGGTGGAACGGACGCACATGCGCCGACGGTGACGCGCGTCGTCCTCGCGTCAGCCTCGCCCGGGCGCCGAAAAGTGTTGCGCCAGGCGGGAATCGATCCTCTGGTCGTCGTCTCCGGCGTCGACGAGGATGCCGTCGCCGCCGCGTTGGGCCCGACAGCGGCCCCGGCCGAGGTGACGGTCGCGCTGGCGGCGGCCAAAGCCGACGCGGTGATCACCGGCCTCGATGCCGCCGTCGCCGCTGACTGCGTGGTGATCGGTTGCGACTCGATGCTCTACCGTGACGGCGTCCTGTTGGGCAAGCCGCCGACGCCGGAGGCCGCGCTGGCCGGCTGGCGCCAGATGGCGGGCCGCTCTGGACAGCTCTACACCGGTCACTGCCTGATCCGGTTGCGCGACAACGACATCGGGCACCGCCTCACCGAGTCCGCCGTGACCACGGTCCGGTTCGGTGAGCCGTCGGCGAAAGATCTCGAGCACTATGTCGCCAGCGGCGAGCCCACCGCGGTGGCGGGCGGATTCACGCTCGACGGCCTGGGCGGCTGGTTCGTCGAGGGCGTCGAGGGTGACCCGTCGTCGGTGATCGGCCTCGGGCTGCCGCTCGTCCGACGGCTGATCGAGCGCGCCGGCCTGTCGCTGGCCGACCTGTGGCAGGCGAATCGGCCGCCTGGGTAGGCTCGCAGTGTGCCATTGCCTGCCGACCCAGATCCCGCCCTGCAGTCGTACGCCCACCCCGAACGCCTGGTCACCGCCGACTGGTTGTCGGCGAACCTCGGCAGGCCCGGGCTGGCCATCGTCGAGTCGGACGAGGACGTGTTGCTCTACGACACCGGACACATCCCCGGGGCCGTGAAAATCGACTGGCACACCGACCTGAACGACCCCCACGTGCGCGACTACATCACCGGCGAGCAGTTCGCCGAGCTGATGAACCGCAAGGGCATCTCCCGCGACGACACCGTCGTCATCTACGGCGACAAGAGCAACTGGTGGGCCGCCTATGCGCTGTGGGTGTTCACGTTGTTCGGCCACCCGGACGTGCGGCTGCTCAACGGCGGCCGCGACCTGTGGATCTCCGACGGCCGCGTGACGACGCTCGACGTGCCGGACAAACAGACCACCGGCTACCCCGTCGTCGACCGTGACGACGCTCCCATCCGCGCCTTCAAAGACGACGTGCTCGGCTCGCTCGGCGCGCAGCCGCTGATCGACGTCCGGTCGCCGCAGGAGTACACGGGCGAACGCACTCACATGCCCGACTACCCCGAGGAGGGGGCGCTGCGCGGCGGCCACGTCCCGACCGCGCGGTCGATCCCGTGGGCCAAGGCGGCCGACGACAGCGGCCGGTTCCGCAGCCGTGGCGAACTCGAGGAGTTGTACGGCTTTCTCACCGCGGACGACAGGACGATCGTCTACTGCCGCATCGGCGAGCGCTCGAGCCACACCTGGTTCGTGCTGACTCATCTGCTCGGGCTGCCCGGCGTGCGCAACTACGACGGCTCGTGGACGGAATGGGGCAACGCGGTGCGCGTGCCCGTCACCGTCGGGGACGAGCCAGGAGATGCGCCAGGCTCGTCATGAGTGTCATGCCGGCCGCCCTGGCCGAGGTGGTGTCCGACTTCAAGGAAGTCGAAGGGCAGGACAAGCTGCAGCTGCTGCTGGAGTTCGCCAACGATTTGCCGCCGCTGCCCGCCGACCTCGAAGAAGCGGCGATGGAACCGGTGCCGGAGTGCCAGTCGCCGCTGTTCCTGCACGTCGACGCCGACGATCGCGAACATGTCCGGCTGCACTTCAGCGCACCCGCCGAGGCGCCCACCACCCGGGGCTTCGCCGCGATTCTGGCCGCCGGGCTGGACGACCACACGGCTGAGGAGATTCTCGCCGTGCCCGACGACTTCTACTCGGAGCTCGGGCTCGCCGCGCTGATCAGTCCGCTGCGGCTGCGCGGCATGTCGGCCATGCTGGCGCGCATCAAGCGCAGGCTGAGGTAGCTACAGCTTTGCCATGGGCTGCGTCGCGGCTGGGACGACAACAGGTTAATGTGTGCCGGTGCGACCGAAAATCCTCAGCCGTCGACGTAATGTCACCCTGCTGCCCAAACAGACGCTCGACCTGATCAAGCGCAACCCCTACGCCTACACCGCATTGCGAACCGTGCGGATGCAGGCCGGACGGTTCGTGCCGCCGCAGCACGTCACAGGCGTTCCGGGCCGCGTGCACTTCAACGACTTCATGTTGGTCAGCGACGAGGAGGCGCTGCGCCCGGAGGGTTACCTCGGCGGCGCGGAGAGCGTCATCGCGCTCATCGAGGAGGGCTTGTCGAAATCCGGCCGCTCCTTCGCTGATCTGCGGACAGTCCTCGATTTCGGCAGCGGCTACGGCCGCGTGATCCGGTTGCTGATCAGCCGTGTCGAGCCGTCGCGGGTGTTCGCCGCCGACGTGATCCGCGAGGCTGTCGCCTTCTGCGAGTCGGAGTTCGGCGTGAACCCGATCTTCCCGGGCCGCGGTGGGCGGCTTCCCGTCATACCGCCGATGGATCTGATCTACGCGATCTCGGTTCTTACCCACCTCCCGGCGGAGCGGGGTAACGAGGTTCTGCGCGCTTGGGCGAAGGCCATCGAACCGGGCGGCGTGCTGCTGTTCACCACGCAGGGCCCCGGCGCGGCCGACGACCCCACCCACTACGGTTTGCCGGAGTCGAGCAGCGCCGACATCAAAGCCCGGCTCGAGAAGGACGGGTTCGTCTACGAGCCGTACGCCCACTACCTCGGCGACGACTACGGCGTGACCTTCCACACGCCCGAGCACGTGGCCGAGCTCGCCGCGCGGCATCTCCCCGATTTCGAGCAGGTCGCGCATCTGCCGAAGGGCCTCGACGGGCATCAGGACGTGTTCGTCTACCAACGACGCAGAGGCTAGGCAGGAGTTCACCATCGCGCACTATCCACCTGGTCTGCACCACAGCGAGAGTTGGTCGCAGCACAAGCACGTGTGCACGGAGCTCATCAAGAGCGGCGGCTACAAGAGCGTCTGCGAGATAGGGGCCGGACGCGATCCCCTGTTCTCGCTGGCTGAGGTCGAGTCACTCGGCATCGAGTACACCGTTGTCGACGTGTCGGCCGACGAGCTGCAACTGCTGCCCGACGGCTACAACACACTCGAGGCCGACATGTGCGACCCGGCCACGATCGAATTGGGTGAACGGTTCGACTTCATCTTCTCGAAGATGGCCGCCGAGCACATGCGCGACGGCGAGACCGCCCACCGTGCGGTGCAGGCCCTGCTGCTGCCGGGCGGCGAGGCGTTCCACTTCTTCCCGACGCTGTACTACCCGATCTTCGCGGTGAACAGGCTGCTGCCCGAACGGGTCTCGGATTGGTTGCTCAACCGGTACTCGCCGCGGGAGAAGCCCAAGTTCAAAGCTTATTACTCGCTGTGCCGCGGGCCCTCGCGCCGCATGCTGCGCAAGTTCACGCGGATGGGGTTCATCGTCGCCGAGTACCGGCCCTTCTACGGGACCCAGTATCTGGAAGGCCTTCCGCTGCTTCAGGAATTCGACGATCAGATCTCGTCCTGGGCAGCGCGTCGCCGTAACCCGCACCTGACCTCGTTCGCCTGGTTGCGCCTGCGCAAGCCCGGACCCGATGAAGGCCCGTACCGGACCCGTTAGCAAGCGGCAGCGCCGGCATCGCCGACTTGTCGCGTTTGCTGAGCGCGCTATGGTTGCCCGGTGACGGCCCCAGCAAAGCAACGCGACGCCAGCCTCGATGTCGCCCGCGGGATCGCGATCATCGCGGTCGTCCTCGCGCACGTCCTGCGTGGGCTCAACGCCGCGCATCTGCTCGGCGACGGAGCTTGGATAAAGATCGCCGACCAGGTGATCCTGCTCTTCTCGCTGAGCGTGTTCGCCTTCGTCGGCGGCCTGTTCGTGTCCGCGTCCGTGCGCAAACGCGGCCTCGGTCGATACCTGTCAGAACGTGAGTCGCAGTTCGCGTTCGTATGGCTGACCTGGACCGCGCTGCAGGGCGGGGTGCTGCTCCTCGCGTCGGGGGTCGTCAACACCCCGGGCTCGATCGGATCCCTGCTGCGCATCTGGTTGCCCATCGGACAGCTCTGGTATCTGCCGTTCCTCATGCTCGTCACGCTGATCTTCGTGCCGATGTGGACGTGGCTGCCCCGCGGGGGGCTGTGGGTGTTCGGCCTCGCGGCGGTGCTGAGCCTCGGCCTGTGGGGCTTCAACACCGGGCTGGCCGGCATCCGGGGTTTTGCTCTGGCCGTGTTCATGGTCGGCGGCGTCGTCCTGGGCGCCGATCGAGCCCGAGCCCTGCTCAACGCGATACCCGTCGCCGTCGCAGCGGTTGCGGGGGTGACGCTTTTCGCTGTCGGGGTCGTCGTCGTGACGGTGTACCCGGATGTCGCACCACCGACCGAATCGCATGTGCGCACACTCTTCACCGTCGCTCTCGGCGTGGTGCTGTCACTGACGTTGTCGGTGGCCGTGCTCTTCTTGGGCCGGGCCGCGAGATCGTGGTCCCTTCTCGCTCTCTGCGGTCGACGGTCCCTCGAGATCTACCTCGCCCACATCGTGCTGGCGTCCGGGAGCCGGATCATTCTCGTCAAGCTCGGCGTCCATTCGTCCGTCCTGCTGATCGCAGGCGGACTCGTGGCGGGAGTCGTCGGAGCGTTGATCGTGGCCGCCGGCTTGCGACGCGTAGGCCTTGCGTGGGTGTTCGACGGCCCGAAGTGGCTGACGCAGAGGCGGGCCCCTGCGCGCCTCACCGCGGCGGACTCGGCCCCGAGCGCACCGATCCCGTCCGACCGACAGCAGAGCTGACCCGCGCACCGGTCTTTTCGGTCAGCCGGTTTCCAGCGGCGGATCGGAGTTGAGTTTCTTCACGGCGAAGTCCACCGCCGACCGGACTGCGCCGCCCCCGATATAGGCGGGCTGAAGGTGCGGTTCCAGCGATGGCCCCTCGGAGCAGACCGGGTCCTGCGGGTTGCAGAGGTCGATCGTCTTGTCCGCGAACTGCGGGCTCATGCCGACCGGTACGCCGACCACCTTGCTGCCGTTGCCGAATATGACCACGGCCGCCACCTGCCGATCGGTGCCGGACGGTTGCGGCTCCCTGAGGGCCTCGGTCGTGACCGCTCCGCCCAGCGAGTAGCCGCCGACGACCAGTTCGGTGCCGGGACAGTTGACGACCATCGAGTCGATGTGGGCGTTCATGTCGGCGACTCCCAGGGTGACTTCCTTCTTGTCCGCCGGGTAGTTGACTCCGTACTCGCCGACGTCCCTGCCGGTGTTGGAGCGCAGTGAGTCGACGAAGGCCTGTCCGACCGCACCTACGCCGGGCGGCTCCCCGAGCCCACGCGCGAAGACCACCTCGACGTCCGGGCAGACCGGCACTTTGGTCTCCGGCGACGCGCACGCCGCCAGTACGGCCACGGCCGTCGAGAGGACGGAAAGGCAAGCGAAGAAGGCGACGACGCACCGGCGTTTGATCGAAGTTTGTCGCACGCGGATGCACACCTGCCGAAGATCGAGCCCAACACTGGCCAGCCCAGCTTAGGCGCATTGCCTGACGGTCCCCGCCGTGGAGCCCGCGCGTTCCCAGCGTTTGCGCGATGCGTCAAATCTGCGGCACCATTTGGGATCGTGACGCTTCGGAGTTTTGCTGCGGTCGCCTACCGCGACGTGTACGTCAACCGACTCATCGCATCGTCGCTGATACCCGGGCAGGTGCGCGGACGGATGCTCAACCGGCTCGGCCACAACATCCACCCCACCGCGGGGATCAACCCGCACCAGTTCATCGGCGCCAAGACCGGCCTCACCGTCGGCGCTCACTCGGTCATCAACTACGGATGTTTCTTCGACCTCGGCGCAGCAACCACTCTCGGGGCGGGCGTCGGCGTACTCCAGCGTTGTTCAGGGCCGCCGATCTCGTGTCCGCACGTGATGATCATCACGCCGTAACCGATGC
>NZ_LZKP01000212.1 GCF_001672895.1 Mycobacterium sp. E740 | reverse complement strand
AAAACAGGGCATGGCAAAAAACAACAACAAACAAAAACCACCAAACACACTATTGAGTTCTCAAACAACACACCCGCACGGCCGCGCGACTAGCCCGCGGCTTTGAAGCCGCGTACTCGTAGTGCGGACGCTCAGGAACCCACCGAAGTGGGGCTTCCCTCTGGGAGCCGCCGCGCTCTTCGGGCTGGGCCCGTGTCGCAGCGACGAATCAACAAGTTACGTGAGGGAAACTTGGGAGTCAAATGGCCTGATAGAACGGGTTTTTCAAGATGAAGCCCGTCACGCGCACCGGGGTGCGTTGACTCCCAACGAAGTGTCCAACGCGGCACGCGCCGACATTGTTCCCGCCGCGGCCGAGAAGCTTTTTCAGCCGATCCGTTCGATGCCCGCGATGTTGCGCTTGCCGCGGCGCAGCACGAGCCAGCGGCCGTGGAGGAAGTCGGCCGGCTGCGGAGCCCAGTCTTCACTGTCGATCCGGGCGTTGTTGACGTAGGCGCCGCCTTCGGCGACGGTCCGCCTCGCGGCCCCTTTACTGGGTGACAATCCGCTCGCCACCAGAAGGTCGACGATGCCGTCGGCGCCGCCCGGTTTCAGCTCGGCGACCTGATTGTTGCTGGCCTCGCGCAGCGCCGCGGCCAGCGTTGACTCGTCCAGCGCGGTCAACTCGGCGCGGCCGAACAGCGCCTGGCTGGCGTGTTCGACGGAGCGCGTCGCCGCGTCGCCGTGCACGAGTGTCGTCAGCTCACGTGCCAGTCGCCGCTGCGCCGCGCGTTCGTGGGCGCGCTCGTCGGTGGCCTGCTCCAGCTCAGCCAGTTCTTCGGGCGGAAGGAAAGTGAACCATCGCAGGTAGCGCACGACGTCGGCGTCGGCGGTATTGAAAAAGTACTGGTACCAGGCGTACGGGCTGGTCATCTCGGGGTCGAGCCACAGGCTGCCGCCGCCGGTCGACTTTCCGAATTTCTTGCCTTCTGAGTCGGTGACCAACGGCGTGGTCAGTGCGTGAACGCTCGCGCCGTCCTGCTGCCGGACCAGCCTGACCCCGGCGATGATGTTGCCCCACTGATCCGAGCCGCCGATCTGTAAGGAGCAGCCGTAGCGTCGGTGCAGCTGAACGTAGTCATTGGCTTGCAGCAGCATGTAGCTGAACTCGGTGTAGGAGATTCCCTCCCCGTCCAGGCGCCGCCGCACGGTGTCGCGGTCGAGCATCACGTTCACCGAGAAGTACTTCCCGACGTCGCGCAGGAACTCGATGGTCGAGAGCGGACCGGTCCACGACAGGTTGTTCTCCACCACCGCGCCCGCCGGGGAGTCATCGAACTCGACGAAGCGCTCGAGCTGACCGCGTATCCGGTCGGCCCAGTCCGCGACGGTGTCCGCGGTGTTCAGCGTTCGTTCCCCGGTATCGCGAGGGTCGCCGATCATGCCGGTGGCACCGCCTGCCAGGACGATCGGCCGATGCCCGGCCCGCTGAAAACGGCGCAGAGTCAACAGCGGAATGAGGTGGCCCGCATGCAAGCTCGGAGCGGTCGGGTCAAAGCCGGAATACACCGTGATGGGCCCGGCGGCCAGCGCCTCGGCCAGCGCCTCGCGGTCGGTGGACTGCGCGATCAGCCCGCGCCATTCCAATTCGTCGAGGATCGACGTACCCATGCGTGCGATCTTTCCGTACTAGTCGCTTGCACCGGGAGTCGGTGCCCGTGGGCTGCGCCGGTAGGCCGACACCTCGGGCCGGCCCGCCAGCCACAGGCGCCACGGCCGGTCGGCGGCCTTGCTTACGCCGACCCGTGGGCCTGCCGCCGCGACGTACTGCTCGCCGAGCGTCAGCTGAACCGGGCTGTCCGGGTCGAACAGGTCGATTCCGTTGTCCTCCATGATGATTCCGAGCGCTGCGCAGAGGTTGCCCGGTCCCCGCGCCAGTGCGGCGGGACGAACCGACTCGCCGCGCCGGGCATGGGCGGCGCCGAGGCCGGACTCCACCGCGGCCGCCCTGAGCAGGACGGCACCGGCGACGCCGTCGGTTGCGCAGACGACGTTGGCGCACACATGGATCCCATGGCTGCGGTAGGTGTACAGGCGTCCGGGCGGGCCGAACATCACCCGGTTCCGCGGCCCGGGGCCGCGGTAGGAATGAGCGGCCGCATCGGGCCACGGGCCGTCGGGCGGGCCGCCATAGGCCTCGACCTCGACGACCATCGCGCTCACGCCACGCGCGGTGAGGTCAGCACCGAGCAGGCGGCGGGCAGCGGTCAACGGGTCGACCGACAAGAGTTCAGCAGTCACCGCTCACGCATCCTACGGAGACCATTGACAGGGCTGACTCAGGCGGAGCATATTCATCACATGATGACTTCATCAGATGATGAATTCTCTCGAAGCGCCGCCACACCGGCCGTCGCGATCGAAAGCCTGAAGGTGGTGCGTGGCAAGCGCCTCGCACTCGACGACATCAACCTGCGGATCGCACCGGGGACGATCACCGGGCTATTGGGGCCTTCCGGATGCGGTAAGACGACCTTGATGCGCAGCATCGTCGGCACCCAGATCATCACCGCGGGCACCGTGACGGTGCTCGGCGAGCCGGCCGGCTCGGCGGCGCTTCGGCACCGCGTCGGCTACGTCACCCAGAACCCCACCATCTACGACGACCTACGCGTCATCGACAACGCCCGCTACTTCGCCGCGCTCTACGGCGCCCCGCCCGAAGCCGCCGACGACGCCGTGGCCGCCGTCGGGCTCACCGACCATCGAACGGCGTTGTGCGCCAACCTCTCCGGCGGTCAACGCACCCGTATTTCGCTGGCGTGCGCCTTGGTGTCCCAGCCGGACCTGCTGGTCCTCGACGAACCGACCGTCGGCCTCGATCCCGTGTTGCGCGTCGACCTGTGGGAGCAGTTTCACCGGCTGGCCGCCCGGGGCACGACGCTGATCGTCTCCAGCCATGTCATGGACGAGGCCGATCACTGCGGCGACCTGCTGCTCATGCGTGAGGGCCGACTGCTTGCCCAGACCACACCCGCAAAGCTACGAGAGGACACCGGATGTCAGTCACTGGAGGAAGCGTTTCTCTCAGTCATCAGGCACAGCACCGACGCTCCCCGGGCCGAGGCCGGCTGAGCCCGCAGGCGTATCTCGCCACCACGGGTCGCATCCTGCGTCAGCTGGCGGCAGACCATCGGAGCGTCGCGATGATCTTGGTCGTGCCGAGTCTGGTCATCACGCTGCTCTACTTCATGTTTCCCGACGACCCGCACCGGCCCGGCGTACCGTCCGCATTCAACACCGCATGCTTGGTCATGCTCGGGGTGTTCCCACTCGTGGTGATGTTCCTGATCACGTCGATCACCATGCAGCGCGAACGGGTTTCGGGCACGCTGGAGCGAATCCTGACCACTCCCCTGCGCCGGATCGACCTGCTCGCCGCGTACGGCACCGCGTTCTCGATCGCGGCTGCGGCGCAGGCGACGCTCGCGTGCATAGTCTCGTACGTGTTCCTCGGCCTACACACCGAAGGCAGCCCGGTGCTGGTGTTCACCATCGCGATCATCAACGCGGTGCTCGGAGTGGGCCTCGGCTTGTTGTGTAGTGCGTTCGCGCGCACCGAGTTTCAGGCCGTGCAGTTCATGCCCGTGGTGATCATCCCGCAGCTTCTCCTGTGCGGCATCATCGTGCCCCGCGCGGCGCTGCCCGAATGGCTGCAGTGGATCAGCAACGTACTGCCGGCAAGCTACGCTCTGGAGGCGCTGCAACAGGTCGGCGCGTACGCCGAGCCGACCTTCACCGTGGTGCGCGACATCGCGGTGGTCGTCGGGTTCGCGATCGCAGCGCTCTGCCTCGCGGCCGCCACTCTTCGACGCAGGACACCGTAGCCACCGTTGACCACCAACGCAGAACGCAAGCGCCCGGGCCGTCCACCCGGCCCGTCGGACACCCGTGAGCGCATTCTGTCCAGCGCACGGGAGTTGTTCGCCCGCAACGGAATCGACAAGACCTCGATTCGCGCCATCGCCACGGCCGCGGACGTCGACCCCGCGTTGGTGCACCACTACTTCGGGACGAAGACCCAGCTGTTCGCGGCGGCCATCCACATCCCGATCGACCCGATGCAGGTCCTCGGTCCGCTGCAGCGGGTCCCGGTCGAGGAAATCGGTCACACCTTGCCGTCGCTGCTGTTGCCGCTGTGGGATTCGGAACTGGGCAAGGGGTTCATCGCGACGCTGCGCTCCATTCTGGCTGGCAACGACCCGTCGCTGGTGCGGTCGTTCCTGCAGGACGTCGTCACGAAGGAGGTCGGTTCCCGCGTCGACGACCCGCCCGGCACCGGACGGCTCAGGGTGCAGTTCGTCGCCAGCCAGTTGGTGGGTGTGGTGATGGCCCGCTACATCCTCGAACTCGAGCCGTTCAAATCGTTGCCGGTGGAGCAGATCGTCGAGATCATCGCGCCCAACCTGCAGCGTTACCTCACCGGCGAGCTACCCGGCTTGGCCTGACGCGCGGTCCAGCATCCGTTGGTGTTCCGCGTCGTCGGTGACGGCGACAGCCTCGTCGATCAACAACACCGGGATGCCGTCGTCGATGCGGTAAGCCCGGCGCAATCGCGGGTTGTAGAGATACTCGGGTGAGTCCGCATCGACGAGCAGCAGCGGCCCGCGGTCCTGCGGACACACCAGGATCTCGAGAAGTTTCGAGTCGAGCGCCACGACGGATCAGCCGACCGGCATCGTCATGCCGGGGATGACGGGCACATTGCCGGCGACGGGTTTGTCGGCCGCGGCCTGAGCGGCACGCGCCTGCAGCTTCCGCTGATAGGCCAGTGTTTCCTTGAGCGCTTCAACGAGCGGCGTCTGGTTCGGCCGGTGCGCGAGCGCGTTTTGAATAGCGAGCTTGTTGGCGTTCGACGGACGGAATCCCTGTGCCCGAAGCTTCATCACGTCGTCGATGAGCTGGGAGAGTTGGCCACCTCCGTCGCCCTGCGCGTACTCGTTCTGAATGATCGCGAGTGCTTGGTCCGCCGTCATCGTCACCTGGTCGACTTCTTGCTTGCAGTCCTCACCGGTGCACGACTTCGGGTCCGTGGGCTGCGCGGTCGCGTTCGGCACAGCGAGACCGGTCAACAGCGTGGCGGCCACTGCGGCAGCGGCAACGCTGCTCACGAAGAGGCGAGGCGTTGCGGTTCGCGATGTCATCAGTCCTCCAGCTCAGTGGCGACAGGCCGCCAGCGGGAGCCTAACAGCGCCCCGACCAGGCGGCAGGTCAACCTCGGTCGCCGTCGACGAGCTCGGAGCGCACCGCCACGGTCAGCCGCTTGTACCGATTCGTATCGGGGTCGAGGTACCAGGCGTTACGCGACGGCTTAGGCACGCCTTCGGCCCGCAGCGGGCTGACCAGCGGTCGGTACGACGCGCTGAGCGCCATCCTCGACACCACGTGAACGATGTCGGGTGGGTTCCCGACGGCGAGGTCGGCCAGCGCCTCGGAAAGATCGGCCGACGGGATACTGCCGCCGGGGCGCAGTTCCAGCGCGGTGACGGCCAACTGGCGGTCCTTGCCCTGCACGCCGTAGGTGACCGCGAGGTCGACGGCACCGAGGCAGCTGACCGCATCGTTGACGGTCGACGCGTAGACGCAGCCCCGGTCGGTGTGGATTACCGTTGCCCGGTTGTCGACGAGCCAGTAGTCGCCATCGGTGTCGCGGCGGAACAGGTACTCCGTCGACACCCACGTGTCGGCGGGAGCGAAGACCCCGCGCTTCACCGACGCCGTCGGGTCGACCGGACCGCGCGGGCGGGCGAGCAGGACTCCGACCTCGTCGGCGTCGGCCCGCCGCACAAACCCGCGGTCGTCCTCCAGGATCAGGTCCTCTTCGGGGTCGTACGCCGCCAGTTCGAGTTCACGTCCGCCCGGCAGCGGGCGGCCCTTGCTGCCGATCTTGGCGCCGGAGACGTTGGCCAGCACCGCCTGCCCGTCCGTGGTCGCGAAGAACTCGACGACGTTCGCCGGCTCGAATATCTCGACCACGCGTTTCCACAGCCCGGTCGGCATGCCCGAACCGATGAACAGGCGCACCGGGTGGCTGCCGTGCAAAGAGAAGGCCGGGTCGTCGATGACGTCGCGGAGCATGGCCCACGTGTAGGTCACCACGGTGACGCCGTACTGCCGGATCTCGTTGACGAACCGGTCGGGCCGCAGACCGCGGGACAGCGCGATCCGTGAGCCGCCGACGGCGGCACCGCCCAGCGCGACGAGCAGCCCGGACTGGTGGTGCAACGGGGTCAGGCAGTAGACCGTGTCGGCGCGGCTGAGGTTGGCCGCCGACGCGGTCCCGAACGCCGAGATCGCCCAGCGGGCGTTGGTGATTTGCCGGGCGACGAGTTCGCCGCCGGTCGAACTGAAGCCGACGAACGCGAGGTCGCGCGCCAGGCCGGGATTCGGTCGGTACCAGCCGGGCAGTTCGACCTCGTCCGGGTCGATCTTCTCCATGTCGATGACGTCGGCGTCGGCCGGGACGTCGAGGTCGCGAGACTCGCCGCCGCCGAGCACCAGCACCCGCATGTCGAGTTGGCGGGCGGCCTGCAGGTTGCTCGGGTCGGCGATGATGTCCGACACCGAGCCGAGCCGGGCGGCGGTGGGCAGATCGGCGTCGGGCGGCATCAGCACCGCCACCGCGCCCAGCCGCGACAGCGCCGCGATCGCCACCAGCGCACTGGGGCGGGTCTCCATCAGCACACCGACGTGCGCGCCCTGGCGGACACCGACCTCGATGAGACCGCGCACGACGTTGTTGATGCGACGGTCCACGGCTTCGTAGGTGTGCACCCGGCCGTCGAACAGAAGGCAGTCCCCGCCGGGAAGGTCGCGGGCCTGCTCGGAGAGGATCCGGCCGAACGAGATGCGGGTGTGCTCGTTGATCTGGCCGAGCCTGGCCAGCCTCGGCAGCGTGCGGGCCGTCTCGACGGCCAGCGCCCGGGCGGACTTGTTCGCGCCCACGACCGCATCTGCCGCCGAGCGGGCGAGAGTCCACGCCATCTCGGTGGCCGCGGCGGTGCTGTGCGCGATCCGCGACGTGAACGACACGCCCGTTTCGTTGCGTTCCGCCTGCTGCAGCGGCATCGTGCACACACCGTCGGGCCGCTCCCCCCCGCCATCGATCCATTTCACCCATTGCGCGACCGTCGGCCACGTCTGAGTGGATGCTTTCGAGCCGACGACGAGGCCGAAATGCCCGGCGCGAATACAGAATTCGTACACATCAGCCTTGGGGGCGGCTCGCTTGATACCTCGCACGGAGGCCGGCTGGCCGATGTCGTCCACCTCGCCGACGACGGCCAGCACCGGACATTCGATGTCCGACAGCGTGACCAGGTCACCGTGAATGGAGAAGCCGCCGCTCATCATCCGGTTGTGGGCGATGAACTGCTTGAGCAGTTCGGCGATCGCGGGACCCGACCAGGCGATCCAGCCTTCGGAGGCCAGGAACCGGCGCTGCTGCTCGCGCGGCAGCAACGCTTCGCGGTCGTGCAGCTGGCGCAGGAAGTCGAAGCGCGACTGCGCGGTCTTGATCGGGTCGAGCATCTGGAAGCCGGTCCGTGCCAGCCAGCCGGGAATGTCGATGCGGTTGAAGACGTGATCGGCCATGAAGTCCGCAGCCGCGGGCGCGATGCTGGCCGGCATGTTCATCGGCAGCGCCGCCAGCGTGTCGACCGGCGCTCCGAACGCGACGATGCTGGCGAGGTCCTTGCTGCGGCGATAGGCCGCGGTCTGGTAGGCGAACATGCCGCCCTGGGAGTAGCCGGCCAGGTGCACGTCGCGGCCGGTGACTTCCTTGACGGTGTCGATGGCCTCACTCAGGGCCACGACGTGATCGGCGAGCGTGCGTTCCATGCCGCCCTCGACCTTGTCTGGCGAGCCGAAGTCGATGACCCAGGGATCGATACCCGCCTTGTGCAGGATGCCCACGGCGCCGTCGTCGCGCGTGACGTCCCACATGTCGGCGGCCATCATCATCGGGTGCACCATCAGCACCGGCGGACCGGGCGGCTTGGCGCCGGGCCTGGTGTCGGGCGGGAAGTAACGCCGCAGCCGGTACATCGGCACGCTCTGGATGATCTGGAACGGCGAGGGAACGGCGCCGGTTTCCAGTCCGCCGTAGCGCAGCACTTCCAGCCCGTTCTGGGCGGTGGCCACCAACCGTCCGACCGGTCTGGTTATCGCCGACAGATCCACCGCACGCTCCCCTTCAAGCCGACGCAATCCCCCGATTGCCCACGTCATCATGGCACAGCAACCGGTGTGCGAGGGCCGACCTATCATCGGCGGCTGATGGCGAACCTGATCAATGTCGAGCGCGCGACGGTCGGCTACGGCACCCGCACGCTTCTCGATGCGGTCAGCCTGGGTATCGACGAGGGCGACGCGATCGGCGTCGTCGGACGCAACGGCGACGGCAAGTCCACGCTGCTGCAGATCTTGACGCTCACCCGCGAGCCGGACTCGGGCCGGGTCACCCACACGTCGGGTCTGTCGGTGGGCTACCTCCAGCAGAGCGACGACTTCGCCGCCGACGCGACGGTGCGCGAGGTGATCGTCGGCGGCAGGCCCGATCACGTATGGGCCGCCGAACCCAACACCCGCGACGTCGTCTCGCATCTGCTGGCCGGCGTCGCGCTCGACGGTGCCGTCGGGCATTTGTCCGGCGGCGAGCGCCGACGGGTGGCGTTGTCGGCGGTGCTGATCGCCGGCCACGACATCCTCGTGCTCGACGAGCCGACCAACCATCTCGACGTCGAGGTGATCGGCTGGCTGGCCGAGCATTTGAACCGTCGCAGCGCCAAGGCGCTGGTGGTGGTGAGCCATGACCGGTGGTTCCTCGACGCGGTGTGCACCAGGACGTGGGAGGTGCACGACGGCGCGATCGACGGCTACGACGGCGGCTACGCCGCCTACGTTCTCGCGCGGGCCGAGCGGACGCGACTGGCCGCGGGCACCGAGGCGCGTCGGCAGAACCTGATGCGCAAGGAACTCGCCTGGCTGCGTCGCGGGCCGCCGGCGCGCACATCGAAGCCGAAGTTCCGCATCCAGGCCGCCAACGACCTGATCGCGAACGAGCCGCCACCGCGGGACTCGCTCGTGTTGCAGAAGTTCGCCACCACCCGGCTCGGCAAGGACGTCTTCGACCTGCATCGGGTGCGGCTCGAGGCGGGTGACACCGTGGTGCTCGACAAGGTCGACTGGTCGATCGGACCGGGCGCGCGCATCGGGTTGGTCGGCGTCAACGGGACGGGCAAGACGACTGTGTTGCGACTGCTGGCCGGTGAGCTCTCGCCGGCAGCGGGCACGATCAAGCGGGGCGCCACGCTGAAGATCGGGTACCTGAGCCAGGCGCTCGCAGAACTCGACGGGGCCGAGCGGGTGCTCGACGCCGTCGAGAACCGCCGCCGTGTCACGGAACTGGCCGGTGGCCGGGAGATCAGCGCCGACACGCTGCTGAGGGACTTCGGATTCACCGGAGACAAGTTGACCGCGCGGGTGGCGGAGTTGTCCGGCGGGGAGCGTCGCAGGCTGCAGTTCCTGCGGCTGCTGCTCGACGAACCGAACGTGCTGCTGCTCGACGAGCCGACCAACGATCTCGACATCGACACGTTGACCGTCATCGAGGACTATCTGGACGGGTGGCCGGGCACGCTGATCGTCGTCACGCACGACCGCTACTTCCTCGAGCGGGTCTGCGATGTCACCTACGCGTTGACCGGTGGAGGCCGCTGTCAGCTGCTGCCCGGCGGGATCGAACAGTACCTTTCAGATCGCGCCGCTGCCGCCGGTACGCCGTCGTCCGCGCGGGCCGAAGAGCCATCCGGTGAGTCGGCGTCGGCGCGGGAGCGCCGCACGGGCAAGGAGATGGCGCGCATCGAGGGCCAGTTGGAGAAACTCGACGAGCGGATCGCCTCGATGCACGAGGCGATGGCCGAGGCGGCTTCCGACCATGTCCGTGTTGGCGAGCTCAACGGTGAGCTGCAGGAGTTGTTGAGCCGCAAGGAATCTCTCGAGGAGGCGTGGCTGGCGGCCGCGGAGGGTTAGCGGCGTAGCCGCTGCCGCAACGTGTCGGCGGTCTCGCGCACCACGCCGAGTTGCTCGGCGACCCGGGTCGGTGCGGTGCCGCCGCGGGCGTCGCGGGAGTTCACCGAACCCTCGACGCTGAGCACTTCGCGCACCTCAGGTGTCAGCTCCGGGTGGATGGCGGCGAGTTCTGCGTCCTCGAGATCTTCCAGCCCCACACCGCGCGCCTCCGCGGCACGGACCGCGGCGCCGGCCGCCTCGTGGGCGACCCGGAACGGTACTCCCCTGCGCACCAGCCATTCGGCGATGTCGGTGGCCAACGTGTATCCGAGCGGCGCGAGTTCGGCCATCCGATCGACGTCGAACCGCAGCGTCGCCACCAACCCCGTCATGGCCGGCAACAGCAGTTCCAGCTGCGCGACGGAGTCGAACACCGGTTCCTTGTCCTCCTGCAAGTCCCGGTTGTAGGCCAGCGGCTGGGCCTTGAGTGTGGCGAGCAGCCCGGTGAGGTTTCCGATCAATCTGCCTGCTTTGCCGCGGGCCAACTCCGCGATGTCCGGATTCTTCTTCTGCGGCATGATCGAGCTGCCGGTCGACCAGGAGTCGTGCAACGTGACGTAGCCGAACTCCGTTGTGCTCCACAGGATGATGTCCTCGGCCAGCCGCGACAGGTCCACGCCGATCATCGAGAACACGAATGCCGCCTCCGCGGCGAAGTCCCGCGATGCTGTGGCGTCGGCGGAGTTGTCGGCCGCCGCGTCGAAACCCAGATCGTCGGCGATCGCGTCAGGGTCGAGGCGCAGCGACGAGCCGGCCAGCGCACCGGAACCATAGGGCGACACCGCCGCCCGCCTGTCGAAGTCGGCGAGCCGGTCTACGTCGCGCAGCAGCGGGTGCGCATGCGCGAGAAGGTGGTGCGCAAGCAGGATCGGTTGTGCGGACTGCAGATGCGTCTTGCCGGGCATGATCGCGGTCGGATGGGCGGCGGCCTGGGCTGCCAGGGCGTCGACAACTTCCAACGCGCCGTCCGCGACGCGCCTGATCGCGTCGCGCAGCCACATCCGAAACAGCGTGGCCACCTGGTCATTTCGCGACCGTCCCGCCCGCAGGCGGCCGCCGAGTTCCGCGCCGACCCGGTCGATCAGCCCGCGTTCCAATGCGCCGTGCACGTCTTCGTCGGTCGCCAGCGGACCGAAGCTGCTGTCGGCGACTTCCGAGGCAAGTGCGTCCAAGCCCGCGATGAGGCCGTCACGTTGCTCGTCGGTCAGCAATCCGGCGTTATACAAGACCTGTGCGTGCGCCTTCGAGGCTCGGATGTCATACGGCGCGAGCACCCAGTCGAAGTGGGTCGACTTGCTCAGCGCCGCAAGGGCGTCGGACGGTCCGTCGGAGAACCGACCGCCCCACAGCGAACCTTCATTTGTGCTCACTCGACGCCTCGCGACCGTGCACAAACTGCCGAATTTGCGCGGCGTGTCGTGTGCAAACACGCGCGCTCGCGCAGACGGGGGGTCATGTGGCGAGGTCTCTGCGCGCGGAGATGCTCGACGACAGGCCGTGGATCTGGACGAAACCGCGGGCCGCGGACTGGTCGAACGTGTCGCCCTCGTCATAGGTGGCCAGGTTGAAGTCGTACAGCGACTCGGCGCTGCGGCGGCCGTTGACCGCGATGTGCCCGCCGTGCAACACCATTCGGATCTCACCGGTGACGTGCTGCTGGGTGTTGGCGACGAACGCCTCCAGCGCGGTCTTCAACGGCGAGTACCACAGCCCGTCGTAGACCAGTTCGCCCCACTTCTGGTCGGTGCCCCGCTTGAACCGGCCGAGTTCACGCTCGAGCGTGACGTGCTCGAGTTCGGTGTGGGCCGTGATCAGCACCATCGCGCCCGGCGCCTCGTAGATCTCGCGGCTCTTGATGCCGACCAACCGGTCCTCGACGACGTCGAGCCTGCCGACCCCCTGCTCGCCGGCGCGGCGGTTGAGCTCCTCGATCGCCTGCAGCACGCTCACCCGCCGGCCGTCGATCGAAACCGGTACTCCGCGTTCGAAACCGACAATGACCTCGTCGGGCGTGCTCCAGTTGAGTGTCGGGTCCTCGGTGTAGTCGTAGACGTCCTTGGTGGGCGCGTTCCACAGGTGCTCGAGGAAGCCGGTCTCCACCGCCCGCCCCCACACGTTCTGGTCGATTGAGAACGGCGAGCGCTTGGTCACGTTGATCGGGATCGCGTTCTCCTCGGCGAACGCGATCGCCTTCTCCCGCGTCCACGCGTAGTCGCGCACGGGCGCCAGCACCTCGAGATCCGGTGCCAGCGAATTGAATCCGACCTCGAAGCGCACCTGGTCGTTGCCTTTGCCGGTGCAGCCGTGCGCGACGATGCCGCCGCCGTGCTCGCGCGCCGCGCTCACCAGATGCTTGACGATCAACGGCCGGCTCAGCGCCGATACCAGCGGATAGCGGTCCATGTACAAGGCGTTGGACTGGATTGCGGGCAGGCAGTATTCGTTGGCGAACTCGTCGCGGGCGTCGACGACGACGGCCTCCACCGCGCCGCAGTCCAGCGCTCGCTTGCGCACGACCTCCATGTCTTCGCCGCCCTGACCGAGGTCGATGGCGACGGCGACTACCTCGCGTCCGGTCTCCTTGCCGATCCAGCTGATCGCCACCGACGTGTCCAGACCGCCGGAATACGCCAGGATGACGCGTTCGGACATCAGCAAGTCTCCTTCGTTCGAATGCTCTCGAGTTTTGTCGCCAGTTCGGCGCCGGTCATCGGCTCACGCGCGACGACGAGGATGGTGTCGTCGCCGGCGACGGTGCCGACCACGAACGGAAGTGCCGCGCGGTCCATCGCGCTGGCCAGATAGTGTGCCGCGCCCGGCGGGGTCCGCAGGATGGCCAGGTTGGCGCTCGCGTCGGTCGACACCAGCAACTCGGCGAGCAGCCGCGACATCCGTTCCGTCCCACCGGAAACGCCGCGCACCGGGCTGCCGTCCTCGGGGACGACGTAGACGCCGACGCCGCCCGCCGCGCCGCGAAGCTTCACCGCACCCAGCTCTTCGAGGTCACGAGACAGCGTGGCCTGGGTGACCTCGATGCCCTCGTCGGAAAGCAAGGTGGCCAATTCCGTTTGGCTGTGCACCGACCGCGACGACAGGATCGCCACGATGCGGGCTTGCCGCCCAGCCCTGGTCGCCGCGGACGTCATCGCTCTCGCTCCAACAGCCACACCAGCAGCGCCTTCTGCGCGTGCAGCCGGTTCTCAGCCTCGTCCCACACCGCGCTGTGCGGTCCGTCGATCACGTCGTCGGTGATCTCTTCACCGCGGTGCGCCGGAAGGCAGTGCAGCACAACAGCATCCCCATCGGCACGGGCCAGCAGGCCGGTGTTGACCTGATAAGGCTGAAACGGCCCCACCCGGTCCAGGCCGTCGTTCTCCTGGCCCATCGACGTCCACGTGTCGGTGACGAGCACGTCGGCACCGTCCGCGGCCGCACGGGCGTCCGCCGTGACCGTCACTGTCGCACCGGTTTCGGATGCCCGCTTCTGCGCGGCCTCGACGAAGTCGGGATGGGGCTGGAAGCCGTCGGGCGCGGCGACCGTCACGTGCACGCCCGCCGTCACCCCGCCCAGCATCAGCGAGTGCGCCATGTTGTTGGCGCCGTCACCGAAGTAGGACATCCGCAAGCCCGCCAGCTTGCCCTTGCGCTCGGCGAGCGTCTGCAGGTCGGCCAGCACCTGGCACGGATGGAAGTCATCGGACAGGGCGTTGACGATCGGCACGCCGGCCACTGCCGCCATCGCGGTGAGCCGGTCCTGGGCGAAGGTGCGCCACACGATCGCCTTGACGTAGCGCGACAGCACCCGGCCGGTGTCCTCCAGCGTCTCGTCCCTGCCCAGCTGGGTGCTGCGGCCATCGACCACGACGGCGTGCCCGCCGAGTTGGGCGATGCCCAGCTCGAAGGAGAACCGGGTGCGGGTCGAGTTCTTGTCGAAGATGACCGCCACGCCGCTCGGGCCCTCCAGCGGCCGACGGCTGAACGGCTGCGCCTTGAGCTCGGCCGCCAGCGCCAGCACCTCGGCCTGTTCGGCGGGGCTCAGGTCGTCGTCGCGCAGGAAATGCCGCACCGTCATGACGCCGCGCCCTTGTCGAGGACGGCTGGGAGCGCGGCGAGGAACCCGTCGATCTGGGCCTCTGTGATGACCAGCGGCGGCGCCAACCGGATCACGTCGGGTGCCGCGGCGTTCACCAGGTAACCCGCGTGGCGCGCCGCGGCCTCCACCGCTTTCGCCGACTCCGCGGTCAGCACCACACCGCGCAGCAGCCCACGGCCTCGGACATGGTCGACGAGCGGATGGTCCAGCGCTTCGATGCCCGCCGCCAATGACTTGCCGAGCACGTCGGCATGGCCGATCAGGTCCTCGTCGGCCAGCACCCGCAACACAGCCAGCGCGGCGGCGGCGCAGACCGGGTTGCCGCCGAACGTGCTGCCGTGCAAGCCCGGCGTGAGCAGGTCGGCCGTCGCGCCGGTTGCCATGCATGCGCCGATCGGTAACCCGCCGCCGAGCCCCTTGGCCAAGGTGACGACGTCGGGGGTGATGCCGTCGTGCTGGTGTGCGAAAAACGCACCGGTGCGGCCCATTCCGGTCTGCACCTCGTCGAGCACGAGAAGCGCGCCGTGCTGCGCGGTGATCTCCCGCGCCGCGACGAGGTAACCCGCGGGCGGGACCACGACTCCGCCTTCGCCCATGATCGGTTCGAGGAACACCGCGGCGGTCTCGCCGTCGACAGCGCGCGCGAGTTCGTCGACGTCGCCGTACGGCACGTGCGTGACGTCGCCGGGCAGCGGCGCGAACGGCGCCTGCTTCGACGGCTGTCCGGTCAGCGCCAGCGATCCCATCGTGCGGCCATGGAAGGCACCCTGTGCCGCAACGATTTTCGTGCGACCGGTGAGGCGTGTGATCTTGAATGCGACTTCGTTCGCCTCCGTCCCGGAATTGCAGAAGAAGACCCTCGCGTCGGTGCCGAGCAGGCCGACGAGCGCTTCGGCCAGCGCGACGCCGGGTTCGGTCGCGTACAGGTTCGACGTGTGCCCCAGCGTATTGAGTTGCGTTGTGACCGCCTCGATCACGGCCGGGTGGCGATGGCCGAGGACGTTGACCGCGATGCCGCCGAGCAGGTCCACATAGGACTTGCCGTCGGTGTCGGTCACCACGGCACCGTCACCGCTGGACAACGCGAGCGGCGGAGTGCCGTAGTTGTCCATCATGACGGCCTGCCATCTCTCAAGCAGACTCACCGGCCCACCACCTTCGTGCCCGTACCTTCGTCGGTGAACAGTTCGACCAGCACACAGTGCTCGACGCGGCCGTCGATGACGTGCGCGCTCGGCACCCCGCCCGCGACGGCGCGCAGGCAGGCTTCCATCTTCGGGACCATGCCGGTCTCCAATACGGGCAACAGTTGTGTCAGTGCGGCGGAGTCGATCTCGCTGACCAGTGAGCCGCGGTCCGGCCAATTCGTGTACAGACCCTCGACATCGGTGAGCATCAGCAGCTTCTCCGCGCCGAGCGCCTCGGCCAACGCGGCGGCCGCGGTGTCGGCGTTGATGTTGTGCACGACGCCGCCGGTGTCCGGGGCGATGGTCGACACCACCGGAATCCGCCCTGCCGCAATCAGATCCAGCAGCGATCCGGCGTTGACCTCTCCGACGTCGCCGACGAGGCCGATGTCGGTGGCCACGCCGTCGACCATGACGTCGCGCCGCACGGCGGTGAACAACTGCGCATCCTCACCGGTGACACCGACGGCGTAGGGTCCGTGCGCGTTGATCAGGTTCACGAGCTCACGGCCCACCTGACCGAAGAGCACCATCCGCACTACGTCGAGCACCTCCGGGGTCGTGACCCGGAAGCCACCCTTGAAATCCCCCGGGATACCCAAGCGATTGAGCATCGCGCTGATCTGCGGTCCGCCGCCGTGCACGACCACAGGGTGCACGCCGCAGTTGCGCAGGAACACCATGTCGGCGGCGAAGGCGCTCTTGAGCACGTCGTCGGTCATCGCGTTGCCGCCGTACTTGATCACGACGATCTTGTTGTGCAATTGCTTGAGCCATGGCAGCGCCGCCGCCAGAACCTGTGCCTTGAGTGGGGTTTCGACGCTCATGAGCTGTAGGCCGAGTTCTCTTCGACGTACCCGTGCGAGAGGTCCGTGGTGCGCACCGAGGCCTGCGCGCTGCCTTCACCGAGGTCGATCGCGACGATGATGTCCGCTCCGGACAGGTCCACTTCCCGCGCGCCGGGACTGGGCGCGTTGTCCTGCCATACCGGAATCTCGTTGAACGACACGGTGATCCGCTCGGCATCCACTCTGAACGGAGCCATGCCGATGGCCGCGAGCACCCGCCCCCAGTTGGGGTCGGATCCGAACAGGGCGGTCTTGACCAGGCTGTCGCGCGCCACGAGGCGGGCGCCCAGCAGCGCGTCGTCCTCGCAGACGGCGCCCGTCACGGTGATGACGATGCGCTTCGTCACCCCTTCCGCGTCGGCCTGCAGTTGTCGGCACAGGTCGTCACACACGCGCAGCACCGCGTCGTCGAGTTCGCTCTGGCTGGGCGTGATCTCGCTCGCGCCGGAGGACAGCAGTAGCACCGAGTCGTTGGTGGAGCAGCTGCCGTCGACATCGAGGCGGTCGAAGGTGAGCGCGGCCGCGTTGTTCAGCGCGGCGCGCAACGCATCCGGACTGGCGACCGCGTCGGTGGTGATGACGCACAGCATGGTCGCCAGCGAAGGAGCGATCATGCCGGCGCCCTTGGCCATTGCTCCGACGGTCCAGTTGTCCGCGTGGTGCAGGGCGACCTGTTTGGGCACGGTGTCGGTGGTCATGATGGCCCGCGCGGCTTCCTCACCGCCGGTGAGGCCGCCGGCCAGCTCATGCACGATCTCGGTCACCCCGGGCAGCACCTTGTCCATCGGCAGCCGGTCGCCGATGAGCCCCGTGGAGCAGACCGCCACCTCGATCGCACCGGTCTCGGTGCCCCAGTCGCTCAGCGCTTCTGCCACCGCCTCCGCGGTGGCGTGGGCGTCCTGAAAGCCCTGCGGCCCGGTGCAGGCGTTGGCGCCGCCGGAGTTAAGGATCACCGCGCGCAGCCGGCCGGTGGTGAGCACCTGCTGACTCCACAGCACCGGCGCCGCCTTCACCTGGTTACGGGTGAACACGCCGGCCGCCGCGTAGTCCGGCCCCTCGTTGAACACCAGAGCGAGGTCGAGCGCGCCGGACGCCTTGATCCCAGCCGCGATCCCGGTCGCGCGGAAACCCTCGGGCGCGGTGACGCCCTGGGTGCGGACGAGCCGGGTCTCGGTTGACGTCACGGCGCCACCCCCACGATCGAAAGCCCTGCTGTCTCCGGCCAGCCCAGTGCGAGGTTCATCGACTGTACGGCGGCGCCGCCGGTGCCTTTGACCAGGTTGTCGATCGCGACGACTGCGACCAGCGTGCTCGCTTCCTCGTCGACGGCGACCGCGAGCTGCACGGCGTTGCTGCCGAGCACCGCGCTCGTCTTCGGCAGCTGGCCTTCGGGTAGCAGGTACACGAACGGCTCGGCGTCGTAAGCGTTTTCGTATGCGGCGCGAATCTCCGCCGGCGAAGCCGTGGTGCGCGCCGTGCAGGTGGCCAAGATCCCACGCGAAGTCGGTATCAGCACCGGTGTGAACGACACGGTGACGTCCTTGTCGGTGACCGCTTTGAGCCCCTGGGCGATCTCGGGGGTGTGCCGGTGCTTGCCGCCGATGTTGTACGCGCGCGCCGATCCGATCACCTCGGCCCCGAGCAGGTCCGTCTTGGCGACCCGGCCCGCGCCCGAGGCGCCGCTGACCGACACCACGGTCACGGCGGGTTCGACGAGGTCTTCGGCGACCGCCGGCCACAGGGCCAGCAGCGCCGCCGTCGGATAGCAGCCCGGGACCGCGACCCGCTTCGCGCCGCGCAGCCGGTCGCGGGCGCCGGGAAGCTCGGGGAGGCCGTACGGCCAGGTTCCCGCATGCTCCGAGCCGTAGAAGCGCTGCCAGGCGGCGGCGTCGGTGAGCCGGAAATCCGCGCCGCAGTCGATGATCAGCGTGGCGTCCCCCAGACGCTCGGCCAGCTGCGCTGAATACCCGTGCGGCAGACCGAGAAAGACGACGTCGTGCCCGCTCAGGATCTCGACGTCGGTCGCCTCCAACACCCTGTCGGCCAGCGGCAACAGGTGCGGATGATGCTCCGCCAGCGTGGTCCCGGCGCTCGCAGCGGCGGTCAGCGCCCCGATCGTCAGGCGCCCGTCGGCGTACGCCGGATGGCCGAGCAGGAGACGAAGAATCTCACCGCCGGCATATCCACTGGCACCGGCCACCGCCACAGAAACCATGCGTCCAATTCTGCATGGTTATGCAGCTAGCCGCAAATTCATTACTCGCCGCGCAGGACGGCGCCGACGCGCTCAGCCGCTGCCTGCACGGCCGCCTCGCGAGCGGCGCTCGCCTCATCCTCGGTCAGCGTGCGATCGGCGGCACGGAACCGCAGCGCGAACGCCAGCGACTTACGGCCCTCGCCGATCTGCGGGCCGGTGTAGACGTCGAACAACCGCACGTCCTCGAGCAGCGGCCCCGCGCCGGCCCGCACGGCGTCGACCACGCTGGCCGCGGCGACGTCTTCCCCGACGACCAGGCTGATGTCCTGGAACACGGCCGGAAACGGCGAGACCGACGGCGCCGGCAGCGTCTCGACGATCGGCACAGCGTCCAAGTCCACCTCGACGGCGCACGTGCGCTTCGGCAAGCCGGACCGCTCCACGACCGCGGGGTGGAGTTCACCGGCGTGCCCGACGACCACTCCGGTCTCGCTGTCGCCCAGTACCACCTCGGCACACCGGCCGGGGTGCCACGGCAGATACTGCGCCGGCCGCAGGTGCAGTTCGACGCCGGCGGCGCGGGCGATGACCCGCACCGCCTCGAACGCGTCACTGGCCTGCACGGGACGCCCGGGACCCCACGGTCCCGCGGGCTCGCGCAGCCCGGCCAGCACGGCGGCGACGTGCTGCGGCTGCCTGGGCAGCGACGCGTCCAGTGCCGCGATTTCGTCAGCGTCGGGACGCCGGCCTGCGGGGATCCGGTCGACACAACCGCTTTGTGCCGTGGGCTCGACCACCTGCTGCACGGCGAACAGCGCGACGTCGTTGGCTCCGCGAGAAACGTTGCGGCTCAACGCCTCCAGCAGACCCGGCAGTAGCGTGGTGGCCAACTCGGGGCGGTCGGACTCCAGCGGGTTGAGCACCCGGGTCGTCGTCCTGCGAGGATCGTCGGCCGGCAGCCCCCAGTCGTCGAACACGCCCGCGGGCAGGAACGGAGTCGGCAGCACTTCCACGTAGCCGTTGAGCCCCAACGACTTTCCGATCGCGCGGCGGCGCTTCTGCAGCGCTGTCAGGCCGCGACCGGCAGGCGCCTTGGGCAGGACCGACGGGATCACCTCGAGGTCCTCGAGGCGCAACACCTCTTCGACGAGGTCGGCGGGTTGACGAAGGTCCGGCCGCCAACTCGGTGGCCTGGCCGTCAACTGGCCGTCGCTGACGGCGACGTGCGCGCCGATCTGGGCGAGTCGCCGTTCGGCGGTCCCCGCGGCGTAGTCGACGCCCGCGGTGCGGTCGGGCAGGTCGATCGCCATGGTGACCGGCGGCGGCGACCAGTCGTCGCGCGGCGGCTCGCCGCGCCAGTCGGTCAGCACCGGTTCGATTGTGCCGTGAGCGATTTCAGCCAACAGCCGGGCACAGCGGTCCAGCGCGGCCACCGAGATCGCCGGGTCGACAGTGCGTTCGTATCGGCGGCCCGCCTCGCTGTACAGGCGCAGCCGCCGCTGAGTGCGCGACACCGCTGCCGGGTCCCAGACCGCGGCCTCGAGCAGCACATCGGTGGTGCTCTGGCGCACCTCCGTGGTGCCTGCGCCCATCACACCGCCGATGGCGGCGGTGGCGACGTCGTCGACGATCAGCACATCGGCGGGGTCGAGGCGGCGTTCGACGTCATCGAGGGTGATGACCGTCTCCCCCGGTTCGGCGAAGCGCACCTTGAAGCCGCCGGAGACCAGCTTGCGGTCGTGGGCGTGCATCGGATGGCCGAGTTCGAGCATCACGTAGTTGGTGACATCGACCGCGGGCGAGATCGACCGGATACCGGACAACATCAACCGTCGCTGCAGCCACCACGGCGACACGGCACCCGGGTCGATGCCGGACACCGGCCGCAGTCCGAAACGCAGCACACCCGTTCCCGGTTCGACGGTGACCGGCAGCGCCTCGCGCTCGGCGGGCAGCGGCGCCACCCCAGCGGGATCGACGAAGTCCAGATCGTAGGCGGTCGCGATCTCGCGGGCCATGCCCCGCACCGACAGGCAGTACCCGCGGTCGGGAGTGATCGCCAGGTGGAACACGACATCGTCCAGACCGAGCACCTCGGCGGCCGGTGTGCCGGGCTCGGCAGTCCCGGCGGGGAGCACCAAGATGCCGGACTGGTCCGCGCCGAGGTTGAGTTCGGCCGTCGAGCAGATCATGCCGTCGGAGACGCGGCCGTAGGTCTTGCGGCTGGCGATCGTGAAGTCGCCCGGCAGCACAGTGCCGGGCAGGGCCACCACCACGAGTTCGCCGATCGCGAAGTTCGTTGCGCCGCAGACGATGTCACGCAGCTCCGGCTCTCCAACGTCGACTTTGACGGCCCGGATGGGCTTCTTGAACTCGGTGAGCTCTTCGATCGCGGCCACGCGGCCGACGGTCAGCGGGCCGGTCACCGGACCGACCGGGATGACCTCTTCGACCTCATGCCCGATGCGGATCAACGTCTGCTCGAGTTCGTCGGGGGCGACGTCCCACCCCGGCGCACCGGCCTGCACGACGTCGCGCAGCCAGCTGTACGGCAGCCGCATCAGGCTCCAACCCCGAACGGCAGCGAGAAGCGGACGTCGCCCTCGACCATGTCGCGCATGTCCGGAATTCCGTTGCGGAACTGCAAAGTGCGCTCCAGCCCCATGCCGAACGCGAAACCGGAATATACGTCGGGGTCGATCCCGCAGCCGCGCAACACATTCGGGTGCACCATGCCGCAGCCGCCCCATTCGACCCAGCCCGGACCGCCCTTCTTGTTTTCGAACCAGATGTCGACCTCCGCCGACGGTTCGGTGAACGGGAAGAAGTGCGGCCGAAACCGGGTTCGGCCCTGAGGGCCGAACTCCGAGCGGGCGAACGCGTCCAGCGTGCCGCGCAGGTGCGCCATCGTCAGTCCCTTGTCCACCGCGAGACCTTCGACCTGGTGGAACACCGGCGTATGGGTGGCGTCCAGTTCGTCGGTGCGAAACGTGCGACCGATCGAGATGATGTACACGGGCAGCTCGCGCTCCAGCAGCGCGCGGATCTGCACCGGTGAGGTGTGCGTGCGCAGCACCTGCCGGCAGTCCTCCGGAGCGATGTGGAAGGTGTCCTGTTCGCTGCGCGCGGGGTGGTCGGGCGCGAAATTCAGCGCGTCGAAGTTGAACTGCTCGGTCTCGACCTCGGGGCCCTCGGCCAGCTCCCAGCCCATCGCGACGAACGTGTCGGCGATGCGCTCGGCCAGGATCGTGATCGGGTGGCGGGCACCGACCGGTCCGCGCGTCGACGGCAGCGTCACGTCGATGCGTTCGGCCACCAGCACCGCGGCATCCCGCTCGGCCCGCAGCTCGGCCAACCGCTCGTCGTAGCCGCGCTGCGCCTCCGCGCGCGCGACGTTCACCCGCTTGCCCGCGTCGGCCCGGTCGGCCTTGGCCAGCGCACCGAGTGACTGGCGGGCCAACGCAATCGGTGAACGGTCCCCGAGGTGCTCGGTTTTCGCCCGGGCCAGCGCGTCGAGATCGCCCGCACCATCGAACGCACGGCGAGCCGCGCTGACAGCCTCGGCCAGCGCTTGTTCGGACAGGTCTACGGGCTGCTCAGCCACCCGGCGATCATAGGGGATGCTGCGACGGCGCTTCGAACGCAGATCTGCGGTCCGAGAGCACCGCTAGCGCACCGGAGGCGGCGGCCGTCAGCCCGCCGGCCATCGCGACCACCGTGGTCCAGCCGGGGGTGACCAGCAGCACGTAGCCGAACGCCACCGCGACCGCCAGCAGCAGGCACCGCACCGGCGTCCACGGGCCGGCGCGACCGAAACGGATGCTCACCAGCATGCCCAGAGTCAGCCCGACCGCGTGCCCGACATCGGTGAAATCCTGGTCGAACGCGACGGCCGCGATTCCGATGGCCAGCCACCAGCCGATCCAGCCCGCTCGCCATCGCAGGGGGATCGCCGCCGTGAGTGACCCGAGAACGGCGGCCGCGCCGTAGCTCACCCCCACGTCGGAGACGCGCGCCATCGAATCGGGTAACCACGCCTGTTCGATGCCGGCCGTCAGCACGGCCGCCACGACGAGCGTGGCACCGACGTGTCCGGCAGCGAAGGTCACCAGGAGCCGGGTGCTACCCCAGAGCAGTTCGGCCAGCGCCAGCAGGCAGATCAGGCCGGGCAACCACAGGTACATCGGCCCGGCGTCGACGACGAACGCACTCCCGACCAGGGTGCCGACGTGTCCGTGCGCAAGGTTGTGCAGGTTCGTGCTGGCGTGACAGATCGCCCGGTCCTTGACCCGCGGCGGAAGCCAGAGCAAGGCCGACGTCACCGCTGCGAGGATCACCGCGTACGCGACGGTCACCCGCACCTGCGCCAGACGCCCGAGCCAGCCGACCACGGGATTCCACTATTCCCCCGCCGAGGTGTCCTCGCCGTTTCCGCCACCTGTAAATCGGCTGGGGGTTTTCAGGCGGTACATCACGAAGTCGGCGGGCACGCCGTCCTGCTTCGGTGCGAACACCTGCCTGCGGACGCGTTTTGCCACCACGCCCAGTGACTCGAATTCCTCGGCGGAGATCCGGTCCAGCGTCGCCTGTGACACCACCAACTCACCGCGGGTGGCGCGCTCCATCACCCGGGCCGCGATGTTGACGTCGACGCCGAGCCAGTCCGACCCGATCCGCTGGGGGCGGCCGGTGTGCACGCCGACCCGCATCCGCGGCGTGTACCCGTCGATGTCGACGTCTTTGACCGCTTCACGTGCGGCGATAGCGGCCCGCACCGCCGTCGGCGCGTCGTCGAACACCGCCATGATGCCGTCGCCCAAGCGCTTGACGATCTGCCCGCCGGCCTCGAGCATCGGTGGTTCCACCACCTGGGACACGCGGCGCAACAGCCGCAGCGTGGCGTCGTCGCCGGCGTCCAGCGACCACGCGGAAAACCCGACGATGTCGGTGAAGACCAGCGTCGCCTCGCGGTTGGCGGGCTTGCCCGAGACGCGCTCGGTGACGGCCTGCCACACCTGCAGCGCGCCGAGGCTCACCTCTCGCGACGCCGCTTCCCGCTCCAGCAGCCGGTCGGCGGCCCTGGCGGCCGCACTGGGACCACCCACGCCGGACGCCGACAACGGGTCACCGAAGTCCGGGTCGCCGGGCAGCGCGCGTCGCGCCCGCCGCAGGAAGGCGATGACGGACGGGCTGTGGTTGGTGTTCTTCAGCCATGCCAGCGGCGACCGTTCGCCGATGCTGCCGGATCGCTCATCGAACGACTCGGCATCCACGGGGTCGAGCCTATGCGGCCGTTCTTCGGGGCGGCAAACGAGCGGCGGCGATCACCGAGCTCACCGGCAAAGGGGCTGGTTACGACGTTGTGGCCGGTCGATGGAGGGTCGATAACACTGCTGCGCCACACCCCGCCAAGTTGTAGACAACGTTTGTTGTCAACATTATCGTGAACCCACCGGTCACGACGAGGAGCCAGGCAGCGAGGTCCCGATGACGCTGACATCGACACCCGACGAGACACGCGGCCGCGCCCATCCCCTCGGCCCGGACTCCTTGACGTGGAAGTACTTCGGCGACCTGCGCACCGGCCTGCTCGGCGTGTGGATCGGGGCGGTCCAGAACATGTACCCGGAGTTGGGCGCGGGCGTCGAAGACCACTCGATCCTGCTGCGCGAACCGCTGCAGCGCGTGGCCCGCTCGGTGTACCCGATCATGGGGGTGGTCTACGACGGCGACCGCGCCGCGCAGACCGGTGAGCAGATCAAGAGCTATCACCACACCATCAAGGGCACGGACGCCGATGGCCGTCGCTACCACGCACTGAACCCCGAGACGTTCTACTGGGCTCACGCCACGTTCTTCATGCTGATCATCAAGACCGCCGAGTACTTCTGCGGCGGCCTGACCGAAGCCGAGAAGCGCCAGCTGTTCGACGAGCACGTGCAGTGGTACCGCATGTACGGCATGAGCATGCGGCCGGTGCCCGGCAGCTGGGAGGAGTTCTGCCGGTACTGGGACCGCAAGTGCCGCGAGGAGCTGGAGATCAACCGCGCCACGCTCGACATCTTCTCGATCCGCATCCCCAAGCCGTGGTTCGTGCTGATGCCGACGGGCATCTGGGACCAGCTGTTCAAGCCGATGGTCGGCGCGCAGCGGTGGATCGCCGCGGGTGTCTTCGACGAGGCGCTGCGCGAGAAGGCGAACATGCGGTGGACCCAGGGCGACGAGGTGCTGCTGCGCTTGTTCGGCAAGCTCGTCGAGTTCGCGTTCGTCGCGGTGCCCGATGAAATCCGTTTGCATCCAAGGGCTTTGACGGCATACCGGCGCGCCCAGGGTCGTCTTCCCGCCGACGCGCCGCTGGTCGAGGCGCCGGCCTTCATGGCGCCGCCGGACGACCGGCGCGGCCTGCCGATGCACTACCTCCCGCCCCGCAAGTCGCTGCTGGACCGCGCCGGTTCTCTGGTGCACACGACGTTCTCTTTGGCGGGGCTGCGTCCGGCCCGCGGACGGCATAAGGCAGCCTGAGTGCATGCTCGAATGGTCTGATGTCGATCTCGCGGTGCGCGATGCCGTGCGCGAGTTCGTCGACAAGGAAATCCGCCCGCACGTCGACGCGCTGGAAAGCGGCGAGATGGAGCCCTACCCCATCGTCCGCAAGCTGTTCGCGACGTTCGGCATCGCCGAGATGGCGCGCGACTCGCTGAACAAGCGTCTCGCCCGGTTGCGTGACGGCGAAGGCTCGTCGGAGAAATCGTCCGGCGGCGGCGGCATGTTCGGCGAGGGATCCGGCGGCATGGGCTTCGTCGTGGTCAGCGAGCTGTGCCGGGTTGCGATGGGCGTCGTCACCGGGATGGGCGTGAGCCTCGGGCTGACGGTGCCGACGATCATGAGCCGCGGCACGCTCGCCCAGCAGGAGCGCTGGCTGCCCGATCTGGTCACCTACGACAAGGTGGGCGCATGGGCGATCACCGAACCGGACTCCGGCTCCGATGCCTTCGGCGGCATGAACTCCTACGTCGTGCGCGACGGGGATGACTACATCCTCAACGGCCAGAAGACGTTCATCACCAACGGGCCCGACGCCGACGTCGTGGTGGTGTATGCCAAGCTCGACGAGCCGGGGGTCGAGAAACGCGACCGCAAGGTGCTGACCTTCGTGCTGGACCGCGGCATGGCGGGCTTCGTGCAGTCGAAGCCATTCCGCAAGATGGGGATTCACAGCTCGCGCACCGGCGAGCTGTTCTTCAACAACGTGCGGCTGGGCCGCGACCGGCTGCTCGGCGAGACCGAGGACAACGCGCAGGGCGACGGCCGGGCCAGCGCGCGGTCGAACTTCTCCGCGGAGCGGATCGGCGTCGCCGCGATGTCGCTGGGTGTCATCGAGGAGTGCCTGCGGCTGTGTGTCGACTACGCCAAGAGCCGCACGCTGTGGGGGCAGGAGATCGGCCAGTTCCAGCTGATCCAGCTGAAGCTCGCCAACATGGAGGTTGCCCGAATGAACGTGCGCAACATGCTGTTCCGGGTCATCGAGGCATCGCAGACCGGCACTGCCATCTCGCTGCCGGAGGCCTCGGCGATCAAGTGGTACTGCTCGCAGGCCGCCACGGACGTCGCGATGGAGGCCGTGCAGCTGTTCGGGGGTAACGGCTACATGACCGAATACCGCGTCGAGCAGTTGGCGCGCGACGCCAAGTCGCTGATGATCTACGCCGGCAGCAACGAAGTGCAGATCACCCACGTGGCACGCGGGCTGCTCAGTTAGCGCGATGCGCCCGGGCGCTCTGGTACAGGCAGATCGCAGCGGCCGAGGCGACGTTGAGGCTTTCCGCGCCACCCGGCATCGGGATGTGCACGCGGTGCGTGGCCGCGGCAGCCACATCGGCTGGCAGGCCGTGCGCTTCTGGGCCGAACAGCCACGCCGTCGGCGTCGACAGCGCGACGTCGTCGAGCGAAACTTCGCCGTCGACCGTCGTGGCCAGCATCTGCAGGCCGGCGTCGTGCAAGGAGGTGACGACAGCGCGCGCGTCGGCGACCTCAGGCCCGGTGACGACGGGGATCGAGAAGATGCTGCCCGCCGACGACCTCAGGCATTTGCCGTTGAACGGATCGACGCTGTGGCCTGCCAGCACGACCGCGTCGGCGCCCATCGCGTCGGCCACCCGGATCAGCGTGCCCGCGTTTCCCGGTTCGGAGATCTCCACCGCCACCGCGACAAGCCGCGGCGAACCGGACAGCACGTCGCCCAGCGAAGTCTGCGGCAGCGCGCACACGGCGACGAGGCCGACCGGAGTCACGGTCTCCGACAACGCTTTTGCCGCGCGGTCGGTGACGAGATGCACCGGCGCGCCGGACAGCATCGAACCGAAGCGGTCGAGCGCGGCTTCGGTGGCGAACACCTCCGTGACGAGTCCGCGCCGCAACGCCGCCTCGACGAGGTTGGGTCCTTCGGCGAGGAAGCGCTCGGCGCGGCGTCGTCCTACATGACGGTGCAGCTTGACCGCTGCGACCACCCGGGCGGAGCGTTCGGTGAGCGTCAGGCAGCCTCGCCCGACGGCGCGTTCACATCAGCCGGCAGCGCACCCTTGGCGACCTCCACCAGCGCGGTGAACGCCGCCGGATCGCTCACGGCGATCTCGGCAAGGTTCTTGCGGTCCACCTCGACGCCGGCGGCCTTCAGGCCCTGGATCAGCCGGTTGTAGGTGATGTCGTTCGCGCGGGCCGCGGCGTTGATGCGTGAGATCCACAGCTTGCGGAACTCGCCCTTGCGGGCGCGCCGGTCGCGGTAGGCGTAGTTGAGCGAATGCAGTTGCTGCTCTTTGGCTTTGCGGTAGAGCCGCGACCGCTGTCCCCGATAGCCCTTGGAGGCCTTGAGTACTGTGCGCCGCTTCTTCTGGGCGTTGACTGCGCGCTTGACGCGTGCCATGGGAGTTTCCTTCGTTCAGGTCGTACGAGTTGGTCGATCAGCCGTTGAGCATCTTCTTGATGCGCGCGTTGTCGGCGGCCGACACGACGGTGCGGCCGTCGAGACGACGGGTTCGCTTGCTCGGCTTGTGCTCGAGCAAGTGGCGACGGTTGGCCTTCTGGCGCACGATCTTTCCGGTTCCGGTGCGCCGGAACCGCTTGGAAGCGCCGCTGTGGGTCTTCGCCTTGGGCATATGTCCTCTGCTCTGTTGTGCTAACTGGGTCTGTCAGGTGCTGCGGCCGGCTCTGCTGAGCTTTCGGCCTGCTGGGCCGCCTTGGCGCGAGTCTTCGCGCCGCGGTGCGGGGCCAGCACCATCGTCATGTTGCGGCCGTCCTGCTTGGCGGACGTCTCGACGAAGCCGTAGTCGGCGACGTCGGCGCCCAGGCGCTGCAGGAGGCGGAAGCCCAACTCGGGCCGCGACTGCTCGCGTCCGCGGAACATGATCGTCACCTTGACCTTCGACCCCGCCTCGAGGAAGCGGATCACGTGACCCTTCTTGGTCTCGTAGTCGTGCGGGTCGATCTTGGGACGGAGCTTCTGTTCCTTGACGACGGTCTGCTGCTGGTTCTTGCGAGACTCGCGCGCCTTCTGAGCCGTCTCGTATTTGAACTTTCCGTAGTCCATGATCTTGCAGACCGGCGGTTTCGCATCCGGCGCTACTTCGACGAGATCGAGATCGGCATCCGCGGCGACGCGGAGTGCATCTTCGATGCGCACGATGCCTACCTGCTCACCGCCCGGTCCGATCAGGCGAACTTCCGGTACGCGAATGCGCTCGTTGACGCGGGTCTCAGTGCTGATGGGGCCTCCTACTGTTGTCTTAAAGGAGCCCACTTCCGTCGACGCTCTGCTCTATCGAACAGAAAGGCCCTGCTCACAGCAGGGCCCACAGCCGACCAGGACAGGCATCGGATGCCTGTGACCGGACCGCTGAGCCGGTGTGGCCAGCGGTGGGAGCGGGACTCCACTTGCTGTCCCTGGCGTTCGCCGGGACGGTCGCGCGTGCCAGTCTAGCAGCCATGACCGATGACTCGAACGTTCGAGACCTGGCCGACATTCCCGCGGTGGAGGTGATCACCCGGTCAGCGGTCATGCTGATGAGCGCTGCTGCGGAGAAGCTCGGTCTGTCGGCGGCCGATCCGGACGACAGCCCGCACCGCGATCTCGACGAGGCGCGCAGGCTGATCACCGCGCTGGCCGGGCTGGTCACCGCTTCGGCCGAGTACCTCGGCCCGCATGCCGGACCCGTGCGCGACGGGCTGAAGACGCTGCAGCTGGCGTTCCGGGAAGCCAGCGCGGCCCCCGACGAACCCGGCCACGGTCCCGGCGAGAAGTACACCGGTCCCGTCTGGCCGTGAGTCGGCACCCATTTCACAGCCCGACCGAATATCGTCGAGGGCCTATGACCGTCGCGAGCCCGCCCGTCGCCCACCGCAGGTCCGCACACCGGTGGGTGCCCGCGGCGGCGGGCTGGACCGTCGGCATCATCGCCACGCTCTCCTTGCTGGCGAGCGTCTCGCCGTTCGTGCGGGCGCTCATCCGCGTCCCGCGCGAGTTCGTCAACGACTACATCTTCAACTTCCCCGACACCAGCTTCGCGTGGGCGTTCGTGCTCGCGCTGCTGGCCGCGGCGCTGGCAGCACGCAAACGGATCGCGTGGTGGATCCTGCTCGGCTACATGGTGGCGGCGATCGGCTGGAACGTCGGCGCGCTGGTCGCCCGCGACGAGTCGGTGATGCCGGAGATTGGCGAGGTCATCGGGCTCGTCTTCCACATCGCCGCGATCCTGTTCCTGCTGCTGGCCCGGCATGAGTTCTGGGCGAAGGTCCGCCGCGGCGCGCTGCTCAAGGCGGCCGCCGTCCTGGTGGCGGGCATGGCGGTGGGCACGGTCATCGGGTGGGGCATGCTCGAGCTGTTCCCCGGCTCGCTGGCCCGCCCGGACCGGTTCTGGTACGCGCTGAACCGGGTGAGCGCGTTCGCCGGTGCGGACTCGTCCAACTTCTCCGGGCATCCGCACGTGCTTGTCAACGCCTTGCTCGGGCTGTTCGGCGCGCTGGCCCTGATGATCGCGGCGGTCGTGCTGTTCCAGTCCCAGCGTGCGGAGAACGCGCTCACCGGCGAAGACGAGTCCGCGCTGCGCGGACTGCTCGAGCTGTTCGGCAAGAACGATTCGCTGGGCTACTTCGCGACGCGCCGCGACAAGGCGGTCGTGTTCGCCCCGAACGGGCGCGCTGCGATCACCTACCGCGTCGAGGTCGGCGTCTGCCTGGCCAGCGGCGATCCCGTCGGCGACCCGAGGGCGTGGCCGGCGGCCATCGAGACGTGGCTCGCGTTGTGCCAGGCCTACGGCTGGGCGCCGGGAGTGATGGGCGCCAGCTCGGACGGCGCGGAGGCGTTCCGCCAGGCCGGCCTCAACGCCTTGCAACTGGGTGACGAAGCCATCCTGTATCCCGACAACTTCCGCCTCTCCGGACCGGACATGCGCGCAGTGCGCCAGGCGGTGACACGCGCTCGGCGCGCGGGCGCCAGCGTCCGCATCCGCAGGCACCGTGACCTGGGCACCGACGAGATGGCCGACGTGATCTCCCGCGCCGACGCCTGGCGCGACACCGACGACGAGCGCGGCTTCTCGATGGCGCTGGGCCGGCTCGGTGATCCCGCCG
>NZ_LZKP01000211.1 GCF_001672895.1 Mycobacterium sp. E740 | reverse complement strand
GCATCTATCCGACGGGCAACGAGCACTACTTCATCTGACGTTGCCCGTGCGCGCTATGTGGCGTCGGGCTCGAACGGCGTCGCCGCGCTGGCGACGGGAGCGCTGGCTGCCAGCAACTCCGCTTCGGTGGGCATCGCGCCCGAGGGCGGGTTGCAGGTCAACACCATTCGGGTGGCACGCGCAATCGCCGTGTTGTTCCCCGAGGTCACCACCATCGGCGGTTACCGGCAGGACGCGTTGAAGTGGCACCCCAGCGGGCTGGCGATCGACGTCATGATCCCCAACCACTCCAGCCCTGACGGCATCGCACTCGGGAACCAGATCGCGGGGTACGCCCTGGCCAACGCGAAACGATGGGGCGTCATCCACGTGATCTGGCGGCAGGGGTTCTACCCCGCCGAGGAAGCACCGAGCTGGACGGCCGACTACGGCAACGAGACGGCGAATCACTTCGACCACGTCCACATCGCCACCAACGGCGGCGGCTATCCGACGGGCAACGAGCACTACTTCATCTGACGCTGCCCGTGCGCGCTATGTGGCGTCGGTGTCGAACGGTGTCGCGTCCGGCGCCTGCGGCGGGGGTTGCGGGCTGGGCAGCGGCGAGCTGACAGGCTTGTCGGCCGAGGGCCGGTCGAACTTCCCGGTGAAGATCGAGTCGTCGCCGTCGAGCAGGTGTTTGGTGAGCGCGGCGCGCGGCGTCATCCCCCGCAGCTTGTTCAGCTCGCTCAGCGGCTCACGCAGGTCCTCGAACTCCGGCCCGAGATCGTCGCGCAGTTGACTGGTGGCGCCGCTGATGTAGTCGCGGGCCTGGCGCAGCGCGTTCGACGTCCAGCGGATCGCCCCGGGCAGCCGCTCAGGTCCGAGGATCACCAGACCGGCGATCACCAGGATCAGCATCTCGCCCCAGCCGACGTTCGCGAACATCGGCTAGGCGCTGTTGTCGGGACCCGGGTTGACGGTCAGCGTCACCCGCCGGCCGTCTCGCATCACCTCGACCGGCGCGTCCTGGCCGATCTTGAGCTGGCGCACCGCGACGACGAACTCGTCGGCGTCGGCGACGGTCCGATCGCCCACCTTCACGACGACGTCGTTCTCCAGGATGCCCGCCTTCTCCGCGGGGCTGCCGGCCTTGACGTTGGCCACCTGTGCACCCGAAGCGATGTCGTTGCTGACCGAGCGGGCGGTCAGGCCCAACGTCGGGTGGGCGATCTTGCCCTCCCGGATCAGCGACTCGACGACCGCTTTGACCTCGTTGACCGGGATCGCGAAGCCGAGGCCGCTGGCGCTTTCCGACAGCGACTTGCCCGCGGTGTTGATGCCGATCACGTTGCCGTCCATGTCGATCAGCGGGCCGCCGGAGTTGCCGTGGTTGATCGGCGCGTCGGTCTGCAGCCCGTCGATCACCGTGTCGGTGTCCGAGCCGTCGCCGGACAGCGGGACGGGGCGGTGCAGCGCGCTGATGATGCCGGCGGTGACGGTGCTGCGCAGGCCGAGCGGAGCGCCCGCGGCGATCACCTCGTCGCCGACACGCAGCTTGTCCGAGTCGCCCATCTTCGCGACGGTCAAGTTGTCGACGTTGTCGACCTTCAGCACGGCCAGGTCCGTCTTGGGATCGCGGCCGACGAGGTTGGCGGGCACTTCCTTGCCGTCGTTGAAGACGACCTTCATCTTGTACTTGCTCGGGTTGTTCGCGGCCTCGGAGATGACGTGGTTGTTGGTCACGATGTAGCCGCGGCCGTCGACGACGACGCCGGAGCCCTGCGAGCCTTCCTGATCGCTGGTCGCCTCCACGGTGACAACTGAATCGGCAACGGCCGCAGCGACTTTCGCGATCCGCCCCTCGGGGGGCGGTCCGTCGTCGGAGTTGTTGAGCGTGACTTTCGACGTGGTGAACGCCTCGACCACCTCGGCGGTCTTACGCCCGACCCACCCGCCGGCGATGCCGATCACCAGCGCGACGATGGCGAGCACCGCCAACGCGACATAGGAGACCTTGCCGCCGAACAGCACGTCGCGCACGCCGAGCTTGCCCATCGGCACGTTCGCCGACGCGCGCGGCGACTCCTGCACGGCCGGGGCGCCGAGGCCCACCGGCGCGGACGGATCGCGCCATGGGTCGGGTTGTTCGCCGGGCTCCTGTGCCTCGCGTTCGGCGTCGAGCGCGCCGGCATCGGCCGGATGGCGCTGCAACGAGTCGCCGCCGGCGTACGGCTTGCCGAACGCCTCGGCCAGCACCGGGTCGGGTGGCTGGTTCTTCGGTGTGAACTCGCCTTGGTCGCGGTACTTGTCGAGGCCCACGAACGACCCGCGAACACCGTCGGGCCTGCCGAACGCGCGCTGCGCGGCCGCGTCGACGGGTGGACGCGAGACGGGACGCGGCTCGAGGCGCTCACGCCCGGTCTGGTCGAGATTCGTCACCCGACGTACCCTACCGGCGCTTACGACGCGGACGGCCTGCGCTGTCGGCCCACTGTGACTGTTGCGGGTCGACTGGCGGCTCCGGCGGAGCGTGATGCGGGATCTCCGACAACAGGCCGAGCAGCGAGCTGGGTATCGCGATGGGCCGGGAGTCGCGCAACGCGGCGCGGGCCTGGCGCTGAGCCTCGACCTCGGCTGCACACTGCGGGCACAGCGACAGGTGGTGGGCCGCCCGCAGATGCGGCGTCAGCCGCAGTTCGCCGTCCACGAAAGCGGCGATGGCCTCGGTGGAAAGGTGCTCGGTAGAGCCGAACTGCCGGGGCCCGACGGGTGCGTCGCTCTGGGAGGCGAACTGAGTGGGCAACCATGAGAAGGCACGACGGAACACGTGTCCCGGCTCGACCATCGCCCAGCTCCTCTCGCGTCGTGTCGCGGTGCTCACTCGAATGTAGCGCGGCGCGCCGTGCGGACGCGCGACCTCAGGCCGTCTTGGCCACGTCTTCGGGACGACCCGAGCAGGCCGCCTCGCCGTGGCTGGCCAGGTAGTCGCGAAGTGCCTGCCTGCCGCGGTGGATGCGGCTGCGCACGGTGCCCAGCTTGACGTCGAGCGTCGCGCCGATCTCCTCGTAGGACAGGCCCTCGATGTCGCACAGCACGACCGCGGCGCGGAACTCGGGCGGCAGGGAGTCGAGCGCGGCCTGCAGGTCCGGGCCGAGTCGCGCGTCGTGGTAGATCTGCTCGGGGTTCGGGTCGTCGGCCGGCACCCGGTCGTAATCTTCCGGCAGCGCCTCCATGCGGATGCGGCTGCGCCTGCGCACCATGTCCAGGAACAGGTTCGTGGTGATGCGGTGCAACCAGCCCTCGAACGTGCCGGGCTGGTAGTTCTGCAGGGAGCGGAACACCCTGATGAACGTCTCCTGGGTGAGGTCCTCGGCGTCGTGCTGGTTGCCTGCCAGGCGGTAGGCCAGCCGGTAGACGCGGTCGGCGTGCTGGCGGACCAGCTCGTCCCAGGACGGCATCGCCGCCTTGTCGCCGGTGGCGTCGAACACCGCGGTGCCGGTCAGTTCGTCGGAAGGCTCGACCCACTCCGCGTCCGCGAACTGTTCGAGATGGGACATGGATACGGGAGCCGTCTTGATGGTGGTCGTCAGATCCTCCTGGTCACAGCCGCCATCACAGCGCGGCGGCTCGGTACTGGCCCCAACGAACAGACCCCCGTCGGTATTCCCTGGTTGTTCCCCGGGATGCCAGCGTCCAGCGTGTTCCATGGGAGACACCGTCTCCGACCGTGCCGTGCAAGGCATATGAGCAAACTGAACTTTTCCTGAGAATGCATCAGTACCCGTTTTCGACCTGCGTGAACCGGTCGAATTCCGCCCTCCGGCGACGGGCGTGTCGCGGTGCTGGCCGATAGGGGTTGGCTACGCTGCGGGCATGGCCGGCACCGACGACGTCATCGGACCGCACAGTCGTGCCGAGTCCATCGTCAACCATGCCGAGCAGTCCATCTCCGAGGACGCCATCGTCGCGGCCGCCCGGGAGCGCGCCGTCGACATCGGGGCGGGCGCCGTCACGCCCGCGGTCGGGGCATTGCTGTGCGTGTTCGCCAAGCTGACGGCCGCCAAGGCCGTCGTCGAGGTCGGCACCGGCGCCGGTGTCAGCGGCCTCTGGCTGCTGTCCGGTATGCGCGAGGACGGCGTGCTGACGACCATCGACGTCGAGCCCGAACACCAGCGCATCGCCAAGCAGGCGTTCAGCGAGGCCGGGATCGGCCCGGGCCGGAGCCGGTTGATCAGCGGCCGGGCCCAGGAGGTGCTCACGCGCCTCGCCGACGAGTCCTACGACCTGGTGTTCATCGACGCCGATCCGCTGGACCAACCACAGTTCGTCGCCGAAGCCGTGCGGCTGCTGCGGCCCGGCGGTGCGATCGTGCTGCACCGCGCCGCGCTGGGTGGGCGCGCCGGCGACCCGAGCGCAAGTGACGCCGAGGTCACGGCGGTCCGCGAGGCGGCGCGGCTGATCGCCGAGGACGAACGGCTCACCCCGGTGCTGGTGCCGTTGGGCGACGGCCTGCTCGCCGCCGCCCGCGACTGACACTTTTCTCGCGCTATCTCCGAGGGCTCTATTGACCGCTGACTGAACACGCGTTTAGTCTACTGAACATGCGTTCAGCGCAGGACGATCGAACCACCGTCGCGCGTATCCGCGACGCGGCGATCGAGCAGTGGGGCCAGCACGGGTTCAACATCGGCCTGCGGGCCGTCGCCGACGCGGCGGGCGTTTCGGCTGCGCTGGTCATTCACCACTTCGGCTCCAAGGCACGCCTCCGCAAGGCTTGCGACGAATACGTCGCCGAAGTGATCCGAGAGAGTAAGTCGGAGTCGCTGCAGGGCGGCGACCCCGCGACCTGGCTCGCGCAGATGGCCGAGATCGAGTCCTACGCGCCGCTGATGGCGTACCTGGTGCGCAGCATGCAGTCGGGCAACGACCTCGCGAAAGCCTTCTGGCAGCAGATGATCGACAACGCCGAGCAGTACTTCGACGAGGGCGTGCGCTCGGGGCTGCTCAAGCCCAGCCGTGACCCGAAGGCCCGAGCTCGCTTTCTGTCGATGTCGAGCGGCGGCGGCTTCCTGCTGTATTTGCAGCTGCACCCCTCGAACGACCTGCGCGAGGTGCTCCACGACTACGCCGAGGAGATGGTGCTGCCCGCCCTGGAGCTCTACACCCACGGGTTGATGGCGGACTCGACGATGTACGACGCATTTCTCGAGCAGCGCGAAAAAGGAATTCCGTTCAGCACACGTCGGGAAGGAGATGGCGATGAGGGCCCAGACAGCCAAGGCTCCACAGCGGGCTGACGCCGGCGAACCTGCCGTCGAAATCCGCAGTCTCACAAAGGCGTTCGGGCGCACCAAAGCGCTCGACGGGCTGGATCTGACCGTCGCACCCGGCCAGATCAGCGGGTTCCTCGGTCCGAACGGCGCCGGCAAGTCGACCGCGATCCGAGTGCTGCTCGGGCTGCTGCGCGCAGACAGCGGGACCGTCCGGCTGCTCGGCGGCGATCCGTGGCACGACGCGGTGGCACTGCATCGGCGCATCGCATACGTGCCGGGTGATGTGACGTTGTGGCCCAACCTGACCGGTATTCAGGCGATCGACTTCCTGGCGAGCCTTCGGGGCAACGGTGTCGACACCGCGCGCCGGGACCAGCTGATCGAGCGATTCGAACTCGACCCGCACAAGAAGGCCCGCACATACTCCAAGGGCAACCGGCAGAAGGTCGCCATCGTCGCCGCTTTCTCGACCAACGCCGAGCTCTACCTTCTCGATGAACCGACGTCAGGCCTGGATCCGTTGATGGAAAAGGCTTTCCAGCAGTGTGTCGACGAGGTCGCCGACCGCGGCGCCGCGGTATTGCTGTCCAGCCACATCCTGGCCGAAGTCGAAAAGCTCTGCGACAGCGTCACGATCATCAGGGCGGGCCGCACCGTGCGCTCCGGCGCCCTCGACGACTTGCGGCACCTGATGCGCACAACCGTGACCGTACGTACCCGCCACGACGGCCGGCGATTGCCCGACGCACCCTTCGTGCACGACTTCGCCGTCAAGGACGGCCACTACGTGTTCTCCGTCGACCGCGGGGATCTCGACCAGGCGATGGCCTTGCTCAGCGAGCTGGGGATCATCGACCTCTCGGTCACCCCGGCTTCGTTGGAGGACATGTTTCTGCGTGAATATCGAAGGGCCCCTTCATGATCGCCGTACTCGGCGCCCCTGCAGAGAGGCGCGACTCAGCGGCCGGCGCGTGGACCGGCACTGCGAGGCTGCTGCGTCTGGCGCTGCACCGCGACCGGGTCCGGCTGAGTGTCTGGTGGGCGTCGCTCACGCTGCTGATGGTCTACGCGCCGAACGCGGTGAGACTGGCCTATCCCGAGGAGACCCAACGACTCGCGCGGGTCAACCTGATGAAGACGCCCGCCGGCATGATGATGGCCGGACCGATGTTCGGTGGCAACGAGACCGACCTCGGCGCGATGACTGCCAACGAGTTGATGCTGACGTTGATCGTCGCGACGTCGATCCTGGCCATACTCACCGTCATTCGGCACACCCGCGCCGAAGAGGAGAGCGGCGCAGCCGAGTTGGTGTTGTCGTCGGTCGTCGGCCGGTATGCCCGGACCGCCGCCGCGGTGATCCTCGTCGGAGCGGTCAACGCCGTGCTGGCGGTGACGATGACGATTGCGATGGCCGCCAACGGCTTCCGGCTCGTGGACAGCGCGGCGATGTGTCTGGGCATCACCGGGGTCGCGATGGTCTTCGGTGCGGTGGCCGCTGTCACCGCTCAGCTGTGGCGGCAGGCGCGGACCGCAACCGGCGCCGCGCTGGCTGTGCTCGCCGTCGCCGCCCTGGTCCGCGGTATCGGCGACGTCATCGAAAACTCGGGCAGCGTGC
>NZ_LZKP01000210.1 GCF_001672895.1 Mycobacterium sp. E740 | reverse complement strand
GGTGGGCGGCCGTCCGCAGTCCGGCGGGCAGACGTAGCGCACCGGCGGCTTGCTCGACATCGCCGACACCGCGACCAGGGGCGCGGCGAGCCCGACGATCGCGAGAAGCCACGTCAGCACCAACCGCTTTCGCGACGTCGCGCGCGGAGACGAATCGGGCGGAGCTGTGTACCCGGGAAAGAACTCCGTCGGCGCGCTCACGGCGTATCACCGCGCACCGGCCGCACGGTGCGCCGCAACGCACGTGACGACCGCGACGACGCCCGCGTCGCCACCCCGCACACCGGGCAGAACGCCGTGTCCGGCACGACATGTCCGCAGTGTAGGCACAGCAGCGGTTCGTCCGAGCGGATCTCGTCGTGCGCCTCGTGCAGCAGCGCCAGCTGCAGGCCGACACGCAACAGGAACAGCGCGGCCAGCGCCACCACGAGATACAGCACCAGCATCAGCAGTTGCGGAAAGCGCGCGACGTCGATCAGGCCGAGACCGATGAACACGGCCAGCACCGCGGCGGCGAACCCGACGAGCACCAACCGCACCACCCCCGCCCGCTGTTGCCGCTTGCTCGGCGGACGGGTGAACCAGAGTGCTGCACCGATCAATCCGCCCGCCGCCGCGGCG
>NZ_LZKP01000209.1 GCF_001672895.1 Mycobacterium sp. E740 | reverse complement strand
CGCTCATCGCGCCGGCCTTACGGTCGGCGCGATGAGCGTTGCCGATCAGACGTCAGTCAAGGCGGCCGAGATCGGGGTCGGCGTCACCTTAATGCCGCACTGGCTGGAGAGCGTCGCCGCCGGCTCGTTGATCGCCTTCAGCTCGGACTCGACACGCGGGTTCTGCTCGAAGTAGGTGCGGAAAGCCTGCGTGGCCTGGTCCTGGGGCTGCGTGGCGATCTTGGTCAGCGCCTCGTTGGCCTCGGGGTTCGAGGCGAGGTAGGTGCTGGTCGACGCCGACACCGTACTCGAGGTGTTGGCGATCGCGCTCACGCTGCACGAGTCGTGGGTGGGCGTCGGGGCCGGCTGCGCACTGGCAACCGGCGCGATGATCGCGGCGGAACCGAATGCGAGAAGGCCCCCTGCGAACATGCCGTAAAGGCCGCGTCGCACGGTCGTTGCGGACAGGTTCATCGAATCACTCCTTCAGTCTGCGACCTGGTGGCCGCTCTCAGAAGGCGTAACCGGTCCCCGGGGAAGGCTAAACAAGCCCCAGGACAGACGGCGTGTTCGGCAGGGTAGGCCCGCCGGGTCAGCCGGCCGTCGCCGCGGCGTCCATCTCGCGCTTGATCTCCAGCGCGATGTCGATGAGCTGGTCCTCCTGGCCGCCGATCAGCTTGCGCTGGCCGGCGCGGTGCAGCAGCTTGTGCGCAGGCACGCCGTAGCGCTCGGACTGGCGGATCGCGTGCTTGAGGAAGCTCGAGTACACCCCGGAGTAGCCCATGATCAGCGCGTTGCGGTCGAGCAGGCACTCGGCCGGCATCGCGGGAGCGACCACCTCTTCGGCGGCGTCGGCGATGTCGAAGAAATCGATGCCGGTCTTGACGCCGATCTTGTCGAACACCCCGATCAGCGCCTCGACAGGCGCATTGCCCGCACCCGCGCCGAAGCGGCGGCACGACCCGTCGATCTGCTTGGCGCCCGCCCGCACCGCCTCGATCGAGTTGGCCACGCCCAGGCCGAGGTTCTCGTGGCCGTGAAAACCGACCTGCGCGTCGTCACCCAATTCGGCGACCAGCGCCGCGACGCGGTCCCGCACGCCCTCGAGCACCAGGGCACCGGCGGAGTCGACGACGTAGACGCACTGACAGCCGGCGTCGGCCATGATGCGGGCTTGGGCCGCGAGCTTCTCCGGCGGGATGGTGTGGCTCATCATCAGGAAGCCGACGGTCTCCAGACCCAGTTCGCGGGCCAGCCCGAAGTGCTGGATCGACACGTCGGCCTCGGTGCAGTGCGTGGCGACACGACAGATGGAGCCGCCGTTGTTCTGCGCCTCCTTGATGTCCTCCTTGGTGCCCACACCCGGCAGCATCAGAAAGGCGATCTTGGATTCGGTGACCGTCTCCGCCGCGAGCTTGATCAGCTCCTGCTCCGGCGTCTTGGAGAAGCCGTAGTTGAAGCTGGAACCGCCCAGGCCGTCGCCGTGGGTGACCTCGATGACCGGCACACCGGCGGCGTCCAGCGCCGAAACGATCGCGTGCACTTCCTCTTTCGTGAACTGGTGCCGTTTGTGATGGCTACCGTCGCGCAGCGAGGTGTCCGTCATCCGGACGTCCCAGATCGGGTTGAAGTAGATGCCGTCGGTGCTCATGCCTGCGCTCCCGTCATGGAGAGACTTTCCTTGGCGATTTCTTCGCCCACTTTTGTGGCCGCGGCCGTCATGATGTCCAGGTTTCCAGCGTAAGGCGGCAGGTAGTCGCCCGCACCCTCCACTTCGATGAATGTGGTGACGACGTGGTTGCCGCCGTTGACGACCGACGGCTCGTCGAACTGCGGCTCGTTGAGCAACCGGTAGCCCGGCACGTAGGTCTGCACCTCGGCGACGACGTCGCGGATCGACTGCGCGATCGCGTCGTGGTCAGCGTCTTCGGGGATCGCGCAGAAGATGGTGTCGCGCATGATCATCGGCGGTTCGGCCGGGTTGAGGATGATGATCGCCTTACCGCGCTGGGCGCCGCCGATCACCTGGACGCCGTTGCTGGTGGTCTTGGTGAACTCGTCGATGTTCGCGCGCGTGCCCGGCCCCGCCGACGCCGACGACACCGACGCCACGATCTCGGCGTAGGGAACCTCGACGGCGCGGCTGACCGCGTACACGATCGGGATCGTGGCCTGCCCGCCACACGTGACCATGTTGACGTTCGGCGCGTCGAGGTGCTCGCGCAGGTTGGCCGGCGGGATCACCCCGGGCCCGACCGCTGCAGGGGTCAGGTCGATCGCGCGGATGCCCGCCTCGGCGTACTTCGGCGCCGCGTCGCGATGCACGTAGGCGCTGGTGGCCTCGAACACCATGTCCGGCTTGTCGCTTTGCGCCAGCAGCCAATCCACGCCTTCGTGCGAGGTCTCCAGCCCGAGCTTGCGGGCGCGGGCCAGTCCCTCGCTCTGCGGGTCGATGCCGATCATCCAGCGTGGTTCGAGCCACTCCGAACGCAGCAACTTGTAGAGCAGGTCGGTGCTGATGTTGCCCGACCCCACGATGGCGACGCTTGCTTTGGGCATGACGCTCCTATTCGAAACTGAGGTGCACCGAGCCGAGCCCGGCGAAATCTGCCACATAGTCGGCACCGGGGGTGGCGTCGAACGCCTTCGTGCACGATCCCGGCAACACGATGTCGCCCGCCTTGAGGCGGACGCCGAAACTCTCCACTTTGCGGGCCAGCCAGGCCACCGCCGTCACCGGATTCCCCAGCACCGCATCGCTGCGGCCCTTCGCCACCACCTCGCCGTTGCGGGTCAAAGTGGCGGTGATGGCCCGTATATCTATGTCCTTGGGCGAGACCCTGCCCTCGCCGAGCACCCACCCTGCCGACGAGGCGTTGTCGGCGATGGTGTCGCAGAGCTTGATCTTCCAGTCCTTGATGCGGGTGTCGATCAGCTCGATGGCCGGGGCGAACGCCGCCGTCGCGGCCAGCACGTCGTCCTCGGTGCAGCCCGCACCGGGCAGGTCGTCGGCGAGGATGAAACCGACCTCCACTTCGACGCGGGGGTAGAGGTAGTCCGCGGACTTGACGGGCGTGTGCTCGTGAACCGCCATCTCGTCGAGCAGGTGTCCGTAGTCGGGTTCGTCGACGTTCATCATCTGCTGCATGGCCTTCGACGACAGCCCGACCTTGTGGCCGATGACCTTGGCGCCCTCGGCGACGCGCTGGCGGATGTTGATCAGCTGGATCTCGTAGGCGTCTACCACGTCGATGTCCGGATGCCCGTCGGTCAGCGGCGCGATCGGGACCCGGCTGCGCTCGGCCTGTGCGAGGTCGGCGGCGAGCTCCTGGCGCACCTGGTCGCTGAGCATCCTGGTTAAGTCCCCTCGTCGTATTGACCGGCGCGGTTGTGGGTCCGCCGGGCGATTCTATAACGTGTTCTACATGACTGGTCAGGAGTACGACGTCATCGTGGTGGGGAGCGGCGCGGCCGGCATGGTCGCCGCGCTCACCGCAGCCCACCAGGGACTTTCCACAGTAGTCGTCGAGAAGGCTCCGCACTACGGCGGTTCCACTGCGCGGTCAGGCGGCGGCGTGTGGATCCCGAACAACGAGGTTCTGGAGCGCGACGGCGTCAAGGACACCGCCGAGGCCGCCCGCACGTACCTGCACAACATCATCGGCGACGTCGTCCCCGCCGAGAAGATCGACACCTATCTCGACCGCGGCCCGGAGATGCTGTCGTTCGTGCTCGAGCACTCGCCGTTGAAGCTGTGCTGGGTGCCCGGCTACTCCGACTACTACCCCGAGACGCCGGGCGGCAAGCCCACGGGCCGCTCGGTCGAACCCAAGCCGTTCAATGCCAAGAAGCTGGGCGCTGACCTGGCGGGCCTGGAACCGCCATACGGCAAGGTGCCGCTGAACATGGTCGTGATGCAGCAGGACTACGTCCGGCTCAACCAGCTCAAGCGGCACCCGCGCGGACTGCTGCGCAGCCTCAAGGTCGGTGTGCGCTCGGTATGGGCCAATGCCACCGGCAAGAACCTGGTCGGAATGGGCCGCGCGTTGATCGCCCCGCTGCGTATCGGGCTTCAGAAGGCCGGTGTGCCGGTGCGGTTGAACACCGCGATGACCGACCTGTATGTCGAGGACGGTGTCGTCCGGGGAATCTACGTCCGTGACGCCACTGCGCCGGAAAGCGCTGAACCGCAGCTGATTCGGGCGCGCCGCGGCGTGATCCTCGGCTCGGGCGGCTTCGAGCACAACGAGCAGATGCGGGTGAAGTACCAGCGCGCCCCGATCACCACCGAGTGGACCGTCGGCGCCAAAGCCAACACCGGCGACGGCATCATCGCCGCCGAGAAACTGGGAGCCGCGCTCGACGTCATGGAGGACGCCTGGTGGGGCCCGACGGTGCCACTGGTGGACGCGCCGTGGTTCGCGCTGTCGGAACGCAATTCGCCGGGTTCGATCATCGTCAACATGGCGGGCAAGCGGTTCATGAACGAGTCGATGCCCTACGTGGAGGCGTGCCACCACATGTACGGCGGCCAATACGGGCAGGGGCCGGGACCCGGGGAGAACATCCCCGCGTGGCTGGTTTTCGACCAGCAGTACCGCGACCGCTACATCTTCGCCGGACTGCAAGCCGGACAACGTATTCCGAAGAAGTGGCTGGAGTCGGGCGTCATCGTCACGGCCGGCACTCTCGAGGAGCTGGCCGAGAAGACCGGTCTGCCGGTCGAGGCGCTCAAGGCGACCGTCGAGCGCTTCAACGGGTTCGCGCGCTCCGGTAAGGACGAGGACTTCGGGCGCGGCGAAAGCGCGTACGACCGCTACTACGGCGATCCCACCAACAAGCCCAACCCGAACCTTGGTGAAATCAGCCATCCGCCGTACTACGCGGCCAAGATGGTGCCCGGCGACTTGGGTACCAAGGGCGGTGTGGTCACCGACGTGCACGGACGAGCGCTGCGCGACGACGGGTCCGTGATCGAAGGCCTTTATGCCGCAGGTAATGTCAGCGCGCCGGTGATGGGACACACCTACCCCGGTCCGGGCGGCACCATCGGCCCGGCGATGACGTTCGGATACCTGGCAGCTCTTCACCTGGCCGGCAAGGAGTAACGGTGCCCATCAATCTCGACGAGGCACTGGGTGCCGAGCTTCCGGCCGCCGAGTTTTCCTGGACCAGCAGCGACGTTCAGCTCTACCACCTCGGGCTGGGCGCGGGCACCGACCCGATGGACAAGCGCGAGCTGCGCTACCTGACCGACGAAACTCCGCAGGTGCTACCGACATTCGGCAACGTCGCGCAGAGTTTCCACATGACCGAGCCGCCGACAGTCAAGTTCCCCGGCATCGACATCGAACTGTCGAAGGTGCTGCACGCCAGCGAGGCGGTGTCGGTTCCGGGACCGATCCCCCCGGCCGGCACCGGTATCGCGGTCACCCGGTTCACCGACATCTGGGACAAGGGCAAGGCCGCGGTGATCTGGTCGGAGACCACGGTGACCGCGCCCGACGGCACACCGCTGTGGACCCAGAAACGTTCGATCTTCGCCCGCGGCGAGGGCGGCTTCGGTGGCGATCGCGGACCCTCGACGTCGTCTGAACCGCCGCAGCGCGCACCCGACCACGAATTGTCGATTTCCGTGTCCCCGCAGCAGGCGCTGCTGTACCGCATGTGCGGCGACCGCAACCCGCTGCACTCCGATCCGGACTTCGCTGCGGCGGCCGGCTTCCCCCGGCCGATCCTGCATGGTCTCTGCACCTATGGGATGACCTGCAAGGCGATGGTCGACGCGCTGCTCGACGGCGACACCGCTCGGCTCGGCAGTTACGGCGCACGCTTCGCCGGCGTCGTGTTTCCCGGCGAGACGCTGAAGGCCCGAATTTGGCAGAACGGCGATGGTTTCGTTGCGACCGTCACGGCGCCCGAACGTGACGACGCTGTGGCGCTTGCGAGTGTGGAATTGATTCCCGCTTGATTTGAGGTTAATTGCCTCCCCGGTCGGCATACGCGTTTGCTATTCCCCATTGATCTCCGTGAAACACAACGCCAGCTGTATCGCGCTGTCGAAAAGGCAATTGCCACAGCATGAGTCGACGGCGCCGAACCCCAATGGCTTCAGCTGATCCGGAATCCACAAATTCACAGCAACCTGATAGCTTCGGTTTCGGTGACCATCCCAATTGTCGGACGAGTCAGGAGCACATCATGAAGATGACAAAGATCACCAGCGTATTTGCCGCAACCGCGACCGCGGGTTTCATCGCCGCGCCGATCGCAGCCGCGGAAGTCGAAGCCGCCCAGAGCGAGGCCGCCGCGCAGACCCAGACGCTTGGCAGCCAGGGCAAGCTGGTCGACGGGGCCGTCGTCCAGGGCTGGACCGTGACCGGCCTCAAGCCGAGCAGCGACGCCATTCCGTACCACGCGGCCGGGACGTTGTGGGAAGCGACCGCGACCGACCAGGCGGTGCAGGGCTCCGCGACACCGATCGTGTCCAATTTCAACGCCAGGGCCGCCGATGGCCAGACCTACCGCGCGCTGTTCGGCGTCGCCACGCCGCAGGGCGTGAACCCGTCGACGATCGCCCAGGGGCAGCAGACGTCGGGCAAGGTGTACTTCGACGTCACCGGCGCCAGCCCCGACAGCGTCGTGTACAACGCCGGCGGCCGGGACCTGTTGGTGTGGACGCAGCCGCCGGCTTCGAGCTCGAGCAGCTCGTCACCGTCGACGGCGTACGGCGCGCAGAACAGCCCGGCGACCGCCGCCCCGGCGCAGGCTCCGGGCACGGCGGCTCCCGAAGGCGCGCAGGCCGCTCCCGCCGCGAACGGCGCCGAGGTTCCGGAAGGCACTGAGGGTGCCCCGCTGCCCGAGGGCAGCCAGGGCACGCCGATCGCGCCGCAGGGGACGCCGCACGGCACGCCCACGCCCGCTTCCAGCGGTGCCCAGGGTGTTCCGCAGCCCGCGACCAGTCACGGCACTTCGGCGCCGACGGGCGACCAGGTGCAGACCCCGAACACCTACGCGCCGACTCCCTGACGGATAGCGCTTACGGTCAGCGCCGTCACGAGTGGGAAGACCACCACGCGTACAGCTGTGGGAAGGTCGGGCCATCGGCCCCCGCTCGGACGGCGCTGACCGTCATCCGGGGCTCGTCGCTCCAGACGACTATCGGCTTGCCGTCCTGAAGACCGCAGAACAACTGCCCGCTCACCCGGTCGGGCGTCGCGTTGCGCCGCCACGGCCCGGGAGACTGGATATTGCCCGGGCAGTTGACCCGGCTGGCTGTTGCGATCGCGGCGTCGAACTCGGCTTGCAGGGCAGCCTTTTCGCCGAAGAGGCGGTAGTTTGCCGACACCGGGCCGTCCGGGTCGTTGTTCCGATCGCAATCCACCTGCGCCAGTGCGTTTTCCGGCGTAGCGGTGGTCTTGCATGCCCCGGGTGGATACCCCCGCGGCACGAGACGCAACAACTGGGCTTGCTCTGCGTCCTGTGCGGGTTCCGATCCGCCGGCCGATCCCGTTGCCGCCGACGACGTTTCGCCGGCGCTCGAATGCGGTTCTGTGTCATCGGCGGAGGGCCACCAGAGCACAACGCCGCCCACTATCACCGCCACGGCGCCGACGACCGCGGCGCCGGCGATCAGGGGCTTGAGGTCACGCTGCCGCCGCGCCGGGCGCGGGTCCACCGTCAGCGGTGCGTCGAACCGGTCCGGTGGCTGAGACGAGGTCACGTTTCAAGAGAGTAGTAGGAGTGGGCGCCGGCCGTTCGACTGTCCGCTACCGCGGCGCTCGGTTGGCTTCGCGAAATCTTCTGGAGACCAGATAGATTGCGCCGGCGAGGACGATGAGCGCTCCCGCCCCGATCAGGATCCACTCGTACCAGGGCAATCTCGTGTCCTCGGGCTGCTCGGCGCCTGAGCTCGAGGCACCGGCACGCTGGCTCGCGCCCACCATCACCGGTCCATCGGATCGGACCGTGATGTCTTGCGGGTTCCCGCCCTGGCCGACGACGAGCACATCGCCGCTCAGATCGCGCCAGCCCTGGTTCAGCCTGGCCAAGTAGTCGAAGAGCGGTGTCGCGAGGGTCCACGGGCCCGACGCGGTCAACAGCACGACCGTCCGATTGTTCTGCGCATAGCTCTGGAGTGCGGCCAGCCCGGAGGCGACGTCGACCACTGCCGAAGACGGCAGGTCGATCTTGGACTTGTCACCGGTCGGGTCAATCGGTGGATCGAGGGCGTGTTCGTGCACCGACTGCCCGCTGGCGATGATCAACGCGCTGGTGTCGCTCGCCGCGGCATCGTCGAGGCTCACCAGCTCGGGTGTCAGCGCGGTCGGCGACAGCCGCTGGATGAGACCGATGATCGTCGCCGCGTGAACGAGTTCGTCGGGGTCGCTGTTGTCGAACGCCACTTTGAATTTGGGCACGAATGCCTGCGGAAGCGAAGCGAAGCCGCCCATCGCCACGGGACCGCCGGGCCGAAGGGAAGTCGTCGACATGGGATCGAGCTCGAAGTTCATCGGCAAGGTCAGTGGGCTGCAGGCGCGCGGGTCGGGCTCGTACCTGATGGTCAGGGTCACGTCCTGATCGCGGGCGGAGAGGTCGGCGGGTATCGCGATGCGGCTGTCCACACGTCCGGACGCGTCGAGGCGCACGGTGGCGAGCACGATGTCGCCCATGGCGACGATCATCGTCCCCTTCTGGTCTTCGCTGACCGGCGTGTAGTTCGCCAGCAGGCGGATGTCGAGGACGCTCGGCTTGCCCGCTGTGGCCATCGCGGGAGCGAGATTCAGATAGATGTAGGACTCTCCCAGCACTGAGGTACGACCGGTGATGCCGAGCTGACCGAAGGTCGACCTGCTGGTTTTGTCAACCACCGGGGGATCGGCGGATTCGACGCTGACCTCGCCCGCCTGTGCCACTTTCTGCAGGCCGTCCCGGAACAGCCGAGCCTGCCGGGTCAGGGCGTCGCCTTGTCCCGACATGGCGAGGAAGGGCGGCCCCGCATCGGTGACCAGACGCACACCGGGATTCGGCTCGTCGACGTCACGGATGAGGATGGCGCGGGTCGAGACGTCGCGGTCAGGCGGGGGCACCGGGGTGGCGCGGGGCAGCGGGCGAAGATCGATCTTGACCGGTGCCGGCTGGTAGTACTTGGTCACCGCGGCAACGAGGCTGAGCGCGGTGAGTTTCTCGGCGTCGGTCGGCTGCGGATCGACGTAGATGTCGAAGACGGGTGCGATCGCCGGGAGGAATTCCTCGATCGTCGTGGGGGGCCGGGCGTTCCCGGTGAACGCGGTGCTGAAGTTGCCCACGGTCAGGGTCGGCGGTGGGGAACACACCGCCTCGGTACCGGAGACCCGCAGGGCCAGATTCAGTTGAGCCTGATGGCCCACCACCGGAACGGAGCGGATGTCGAAGGAGAAGGGTGCCGCCGGCCGCTCAGCGGAGAAGTTCGGTACCGGAACCGAGCCCAGGGACCGTCCGTCCACGGTCTGCGCTTCCAGGTAGCCCGAGGGTATGTTGCTGGCCGATTCGAGCATTCCGGAGAAGGTGGTCGGCGAGAGTCCCTCCGGCACGGGGATCGAGACCTTCTGTGTCGCGTCGTGACCTCTGAAAGACAGCTGCTGGCTCATGCCGAGTTGCTGCCCGCTGAAGGTGATGTCCGGTGGCGGGGCATCGCCGGGCGGCTGGCCGATCGCCGCACTCGGAACACCGATCACCTGTAGAGCAGCGAGGCATCCCGTGACGATCAGTGCTGACCAGATTCGCCCGATCACAGCCTGCCTTTCGCCGCGGAGATGGGTCGATGCGGGTACCCGATAGTAGCGTTGCACCAGCGCAATCGGTCGCTGATCACCGCATGCATGTCGTCAGGCTGGCGGGGCGGACCAAGCTCGCCAGGCACTCTCGACGGTGTCGTGCAGATCGTGGGTCGATGCCCAGCCGAGCTCGGTGCGGATCTTGGTGGGATCGGCGACGACGTCTGCGGGATCACCCGGTCGTGGCGCGCTGATCTCGTACTCGAAATCGACGCCCGTCACCTGACGAACCGCTGCCATGATGTCCAGAACGCTTGTGCCAGTGCCGGTTCCGATGTTGTAGACACTGCCCAGTGGGGCGTTCGCCATCTGGTTCAGCACAGCGGTATGCGCGTCCGCGACATCGTTGACATGGATGTAGTCACGGATGCACGAGCCATCCGGCGTCGGGTAGCTGTCTCCGTAAACCTGGGGCGGCACACCCGAACTGATCGCTCTGAATACTTTCGGTATCAAGTTGTTCTCACCGCGGTCGGCCAGTTGCGGGTCGGCGGCGCCCGCGACGTTGAAGTAACGCAGTGCTGACCAGTTCAAGTCGTGGGCTGCTGCGACGTCGCGGATCATCTGCTCACACATCAGTTTCGTCCAGCCATATGGAGACGAGGGTTCGGTCGGCGAGGTCTCGGTGACCGGGCTGCAGGCTTGTGCCCCGTATACCGCCGCGCTGGACGAGAACAGGATCCGGCGTGTCCCGGCTCGGATCATCGCCGAGAGCACACGTTGCAGCCCGATGACGTTCTCCTCGTAATAGAAGAGCGGGTTGGCGACCGACTCCTCGACGGCTTTCTTGGCGGCGATGTGAACGACGGCGTCTGCAGAGAAAGCGTTCAGCGATTCTTCGACGAAGGCGGCGTCCAGTAACGATCCGGCGAAGACAGGGGCTTCGGCGGACAGGCGGGTTCGGCTGCCGGTCGAGAAGTCATCGAGGACCGCGGCCGTGTGGCCACTGTTCTGCAATGACCGCACGACGTGCGAACCGATGTAGCCTGCCCCGCCCGTAACCAGAACTCTCACCGCACACTCCTATGCCGTCATACGGCTGTCTTTCAATGGACCGTGTGGCCACTACGGCGATGTTATCGTCGCGATGTGGCCCTCAAACACGCGATTTTTCGTGCGCTCAACCGTGGGCCCGGCCGACCGCTGATCACCGTTGTGGCGAATCGACGAGCCAAAGCCGCAGGGGAACAAGCACGATTCACGTACGACCGCCCGTCGGGGTCCTGGCTGAAACGCACCCCGGCTGGGGTCACGCTGCTGCCGAGGCCACAAGGAATGGGCATCGAGGAGAGCGAAGCTTTCACGCGGGACGTCTTCCTTCCCCATTACACGGTGAAGCCCGGCGACGTGGTACTCGACATCGGCGCTGGAATCGGCTCGGAGACACTGCCCTTCGCCCGCTGGGTGGGCCCCTCGGGCAATGTCGTTGCGGTCGAAGCGCATCCCGCGACTTTTGCCACCCTGCAACGCACCTGCCAACTCAACGGGGTGACCAACGTGAAGTTGGTTCATGCGGCCGTCATGGATTCCGACCGACCGGTCATGATCAGCGACCTGCCGACCGAAGTCAGCTACGAGAACAGAATCGGTTCCGACGGGGTCGAGGTGCCGGCGCTGACCCTCACCGATCTGGTCGGCAAGTATGGTCTGGAACGCATCGACTTCCTCAAGATGAACATCGAAGGCGCCGAATTGCCTGCGCTGCAAGGCGGTTCCGAGGTGCTGCCGCTGGTGCGTCACGCGGCGATCGGATGCCACGACTTCTTGGCCGAGGAAACGGGAGACGGTTCCTACCGGACCAAGGATGCCGTGTACGAGTTGTTGGTGGACGCGGGTTTCACCGTGCGCAGGCGCGATGACGACCCGCGTCCCTGGGCAAGCGACTACCTGTTCGCAACGCGCTGAGCACCACCCGATGCCATGCGGCTGAGGAAACAGAAACCAGCGAGCCCCGACGTCGACGAACCGACTCCCCCCGCCGTCTCGTCGACGGGACGTCAGGCCGCCTGGAACTACCTCGTCTTCGGCCTGAGCAAGAGCTCTGCCCTGATCACCACGGTGGTCGTGGCGCGGCTGCTCGATCCCGCCGACTTCGGCCTGTTCGCGCTGGCGCTGCTGATCATCAACTTTTTCGACTACATCAAAGACCTCGGTGTCGGCGCCGCCCTGGTGCAGAGCCCCGGTTCCTGGAGCCGATTCGCGCCGACGGGGTTGACCATCGTCACCGTCTTCGGCCTGCTGTCCGGCGGGGCACTCGCCGCAGCCGCGCCGCTGGCCGGATCGCTTCTCGGACAACCCGAGCTGACCAACATCGTGCGGGTACTCGCCGTCGCGGTCACGATCTCCGCCATCGGCATCCTGCCGAACTCGTTCCTGCGCCGGCGGCTCGATTTCAGAAGAAGGTTGTGGCCGGAGTTCTTCGCCGCCGTCATCAAGGCCGCTCTCACAATCGCGTTGGCGGTTGCGGGTTTCGGCGTCTGGAGCCTGGTCTACGGTCAGCTCGCCGGCACCGTCGCGCTCACCGTCTTGTACTGGTTGGTCGCTCGCACCAAACTCCGGTACGGCTTCGACGCCGCAGAGGCGCGCAATCTCGTGGGGTACGGAGCATCCGTCACGGGTGTCACCTTGTTGGCGTTCGGCATCGCGAACGTCGACTACGCGGCGATCGGATTGCGGCTCGGCGACACCGCGCTGGGCTTGTACACCCTGGCGTTCCGCATCCCCGAGCTGCTCGTCCTCAACCTGTGCGTGGTCATCAGCGAGGTGCTGTTCAGTTCGCTCTCCCGGCTGCAGGAGCAGCGTCGCGACGTCGGCGAGCACTACCGGCAGGTCCTGTCCGTCGTCGTTCCGCTCACAGCACCCATCTGCGTTGCCCTGGCCGCCGCGGCCCCAGCCGTGATCGGCACTCTCTACGGGCATCAATACGCCGAGGCAGCGCCCGTGCTGGCGGTGCTGTCCATGTACGGGCTGGTCCACTCGACGTCGTTTCACGCCGGCGACGTCTTCAAGGCGATCGGACGCCCGGGGCTCCTCACTGCGACCGGCGCGGCGAAACTGCTCGTCCTCGCATGGCCGATCTACTGGGCGGCTGGGCGGAGCATCGTCATGGTCGCCCTGGTGTTGCTGATCGCCGAGTTCATTCCCCTCGTGGCGAACTTCGCGTTGGTGAGAGTGGTGACGGGGCTGCCCATCAGCAGCCTGGCGAAGGCGACTCTGCAGCCGATCCCGGCAGCGGCCGCGATGGCGCTCGTCATGGTGGGCATCACCTACGCCACCAGGAAACTGGCCGACCCGATAGAACTCACGCTGGCCGCATTCGCCGGGATCGTGTGCTACCTATTGGTGCTACGACTCACTGCACGCGGGCTCTTCGATCAGGGGTTGTCAGCTATTCGCTCGCTGCTGCGGCGACCGGCGTATGCGGCGCGGCGCGACTGAGGGTCGCGGAAAGGGGGACGCCGTGCTCAGAAACCTGTCTGGGCGGCGGTGGCTTTTCGTGGCCGTCTGCGCGGCGATCGGAATGCTCGCAAGCGTTCTGGTCGCCTTCTTTCTCGTCGGGCATCTACAGAAATTCCGGGCCCAGGCGACGCTCGCGATGTTGCCGGCTTCCTACATACCCACCAGCGACGCCGCCGGCTACTGGGAGGTGCTCAACCACGGCCAGGCGACACGTTCGGCGGCGATCGTCCTGGGTCAACCCACGTGGCTGCAGGCCGCTGCCGCGGCCGCCGGGGTGCCCGCCTCGGAGCTGGCCCTTTCGGCCGGCGCGGTGCGCGACACGACGCTGATCGAAGTGACCATCGACGCCAACTCCGCAGCGGCCGCAGAAGCCGCACTGAGCGCGGTCTTGTACGACGCGGACGGCGCGGCGACCGCGGTATCAGGTCCGTTCCGCCTCGAAGTGGTCAAACCGCCGGCCGGTAGCGCACAGCCGTTGGGCCCCAGCGGCATTCAAGTCCTGGGCACCGCCGGAATCGTCGGCCTGGTGCTCGGTGCGGGCATCGGAATTCTCATCAGCTGGTGGACCGGGAGCCGACCTCGACGGGGACTGCACCGTGACCGCAGCGGCAGCGCCCCCGGCACGCGCGACGCCGACACCGCGGAACTCGACACCAGCTCACCACCGCCCGGGACGCCGTCTCGGTGAGAACGCCGGTGTCCGACAGCGTTGCGGTGTCCGGGCATCGGGGCACAGTTCTGGTGACGGTCGTGATGGTCGTCTGCGAGGTGGCCAACGTCAGCGGCGTGGTGGGCAGTAAGGGCCCATTCTCGGTGTTCCGCCTTTCGCTGCTGCTCGGACTGGTCGCGCTCGGACTGGCGCTGCGTGACCCCGTCGCCCGCGCTCGACTGAATTGGTGGACAGCCGGGTTCATCGGACTGGTCGGCGTCTTTCTGCTGACCCGGTTGCTCTCCGCGATCGGCGCCCAGGATGTCGGCGCCTCGCTCGGTCTGCTGACCAACGAAGTAGCCGACTTCCTCTTCGTCATCGTGGTGCTGATGCTGATCCAGGTGACCGAGCGCCCATGGGCGGTCGCCGCAGCGGTGGTGGTGCCCCTTGCCGTTCTCAGCGTCCTGACGTTGGTCAACCAGTTGCTCTTCGGTGGCGCCGCGTCGTTCGGTGGGTTCGCCACAGTCACCGAAGCGAGCGGGGAACTGGTCACCACCCCGCGCTACGGGGGGCCGCTGCCCGACTCGAACTTCTGGGGTCGCCACCTCATCATGGGACTGCCGTTGGCCGGCGCGCTGATCGTGCGCGCCCGGGCCGCAGGGCAGCAGCGCGTGGTCGTCGCCTGGGCCGCTGCGATGCTCGCCTTGCTGATCGGCATCTACCTCACCCAGTCGCGGGGGACCTTCATCTCGACGCTGGTGGTGCTCATCGTCTGGACCGTCGCAAGCGGCCCCGGCGCGCGGCGGCGGGCGGTCAAGATGCTGCCGGTCGTGGTGCTCATCCTGTTGGTGCCCGGCGTCGGCAATCGACTCGTCGCACTGATGAACGATCTCTGGGGGTCACAGCCGGGCTACACCATCGACCCGTCCGTCGCGGGGCGGATGGCAGCGCAAGAGGTCGCGTGGGCGATGTTCGACGACCGTCCGATCTTCGGCTTCGGGCTCGGCGGCTTCGGACTGGAAGTGCCCCGCTATTCGGGCCTCGTGCCGACGGCGGTGACCGAACCCGCGACAGCGGCACCCCACGACCTGTATGCCGAGCTCGCCTGCGAAGGCGGTGTCGTCGGCCTCATCGGTTGGGCGATCCTGGTCGGTGGCATCGTCGTGTGCATCGCTGTCCGGGTGTCACAGCTGGCCCTGCGGTCGGACGTCGTCGAGCGTTGCCTGGCTGCTGCCGCGCTTGCCGCGATCATCGGTTGGTCGACGGCCAGCATCTTCATCCACTTGTCCTACCTGCGAACCTTCGGGATCCTCCTCGCGCTCGCCGGTGCGATGGCCGCGAAGGTCGGCCCGGACTGGAAGGAAGCGACGCGCGCCTGGCCGAGGACCATCGGTGCGGCCGCCGCCGCGGTGGCGCTCGGAGTTGTCGTCTTGTCCGCGTTCCTCACCGCGACGGCCACCCGTGTCCATACCGCGAGTCAGCGCGTCACCATCCTGCCCAACCCCGGGACGGATTACGGGTACGCCTACGCCCTCGACATGCGCAGTCGCAACGTCGTGCTGCCCAGTTACGCGGCATTGATGTCCGCCGGCAGCGCCCAGAGCACCGCGGTCGCAGACACCGTCCGCGGCGTCGTCACGATCACGGTGACCGCGCGCGACCACGCCGCCGCACGCGATCTCCTCGACGCCGCCGTGGAGCGCGCGCGAAGCAACCTCACCCGGTTCGGTGCCGACTCGTTGTACGAGCTCTACCCGGTCGGCACGGTCGTTCAGCAGGACGGATACCGGCATTCCGCGACAGCCATGGTGGTCTCGCTGGCGGCTGGGACGGCGGTCGGCGTCGCAGCCTTCTCGCTGTTGCAACGGCGAAGACACAGCGGGGGCATGCGTAGGGTGGTACCCACACGACAGTGTGGTTGAGGAGAGCACACCATGCAGGCCCTGGGTCGGTCACCGACCGAGCACGAGCCGCGCCCGTCGGCGCTGAAGATGCCCCGATGGATGTTGTCGGTCGCGTTGCCGGTGCTCGTCATCGCCGCGCTGTGCATCACCGCGGTCGGCTGGCATTCGAGCGCAGCGGCCGAACCGTTCGCCGAGGACAGTCCGTTCCGGACAGCGCTGGCCGACAGCGCTTCGGTGGACGTCAACAGTGCCCCGATGGTGGCCAGGATGACCCGGGACGCCGCCATCTACGCCAACCTCGTGGAATTCGCCATCCCGGTCTATTCGGCCGACAGCGACACCCCGCGCACGACGGTGACGTGCCGGATCACCAAATGGGGCGCATGTCCGTTCGCCGGCCACCCGGTTCCGATTCCCGACGGCGCAGAACCCTCACCCGGATCCGACGGAGCCATGGTCGTGATCGACCACGACAACCGATTACTATATGAATTCTGGCAGGCACGACACGAAAACAACCAGTGGACAACAAGTTTCGGGGCAGTCAATCACCTCGACGGTTCCGGCTGGGGCACCTACGACAACGGATTCAGCACCGCTTCGGGGGCGTCGCGGCTGGCGGGAGTGATCCGGGTCGACGAGATGCGCCGCGGCGAGATCCCGCATGCGCTGGCACTGCAGAGCGACAGCACATGCGCCGACGTGTTCCGGTCGCCTGCCATCAAGACCGACGGGACATACCGCGGACCGGACTGCGTGCCGGAAGGTGCCCGCATCCGGCTGGACCCGGATGTGAACATCGACGAACTGAATCTCGGGCCGGCTGACCGGGTGATCGCCCAGGCGCTGCAGACGTACGGCGCCTACGTCGTCGACACCGGCGGCGCTCCGCTCAGCGTCGCGTTCGAGCGCGATCTCACCGCCGCCGCCGAGTCACCGGGAACCACGTACGAACAACACGACCTGCAGTGGGATTACAGCCGTATCGACGGCATTCCCTGGGAGCGCCTGCAGGTCCTGGCCTGATGCCGGTCCGAGAGTCGCACCCCTCGGCGCCGTCGCGGCCCACCCGGGTACTGATGGTGCTCGACCATTTCAGCTTCGGCGGCGCCGAGAACCTCGTCGCCGAGCTGGGACTGCGCGCTCCCGCATCGCTGTCGATCTCCGCCGCGAGCCTGGCGCCGCCGACCCGCAACCTCACCGAGCTGTTCGGTCGCCTCGCCGAGGCCGGGCTGAACCCGACCTACCTGAACGTCTCACGGCTTCTCGACGTGGTCGGCTTCGCGCGTCTGGTCCGCACTCTGCGGCGCGCGCCCGTGGATGTGGTTCATGCGCATCTCGGGTATTCGGCCGTCGTCGTGACGCTCGCCAGTTACCTGGCGCGTAAGCCGGTCGTCGCGACCCTGCACTTGAGCCCCCAGCGCCACAGCAGCCGCGCGGAGTGGCTGAAGGAGCGCCTCTCGGTGCGGGTGCCGGAGCGTTTCGGCCGGCTGGTGCTGGTGTCGCAGCACGCTTTCGACGAGTACGCGCGGTTGCACGGACCTGCCCGGCGTACCTGGCGGATGATTCCGAACGGCGTCGACACCGAGCGCTTCAACATCGGGCGCACCGGTGATTCGCCCGGCGGCCCTGTCTGGGCATGTGTGGCGGCGCTGCGCCCCGACAAGAACCACGGGGATCTGCTGCGCTCGTGGGCCGCGGTGGTCGCCGCTCATCCCGACGCCACCCTGCTGATCGTCGGTGACGGGCCCGCCCGCCCGGATATCGAACGCGCGATCTCCGAACTCGGCCTCGCCGACTCGGTGACTCTCCTGGGTCGCCGCGAAGACGTCGCCGACATCCTGGCCACGGTCGACGGCGTCGTCTCGGCGTCTGTCGACGAGGCGTTGCCCACGGCGCTGATCGAGGCGGCCGCCTGCGGTCTCCCGGTGGTGGCCACCGACGCCGGGGGCACGCGCGAGATCGTGGTGAACGACGTCACCGGCCGTCTCGTTCCGTTGCGCGACGTCGACGCCCTCACCGAAGCGTTGTTGAGCACGATCGGTGACCCCGTGCGCGCCGCCGGCTTCGGACGGGCCGGGCGCGCCCTGGTCGAACAGAAGTATTCGCTGGACCGCTGGGTCGAGAACCTGAACAATCTGTACGCGGAGGTCCGTGGTGCCGTCTGACGCTCCGCTCACAGTCGCCCACGTCATCCACTCGCTGGGCGCCGGGGGTGCCGAGGCGGTACTCGTCGAACTGGCCCGCGTCGCTCCTGCGGCAGGTCTGCGCATGATCGTGATCGGGCTGTCGGACGCCCATACGTCCGGTGGCGTCGACAACCGGGTGGTCGCCCCCCTGCAGGCGCTGGGTGTGGTGGTCCACGAGCTGCGCTCGTCGCGCTACAACGCCTTGGTCGCACGCAGGCTCGCGCGGATCCTGCGCGAGGAGGGTGTCGACATCGTCCACACGCATCTCAAGCACGCCGATGTGGTCGGCGGTGTCGCGGCCCATCTGGCCGGCGTGACGTCGGTGTCGACCCTGCACGTGATCGACAAGCCGAAATCCGGGGCCGACCTGGTGCGGGTGCGCGCCGCCCTGAGCGTCCGCAGCCGGCTGGCCGACACGGTCGTCACGCTCTCCGAAGCCCAGCGGCGCTGGTATGCGGAGTTGGCGGGTGCGCACGCTCCCGTCACGGTCCTGCCCAACGGCGTGGGCGAGCCACACGCGTCACGAGACCGCGAAGCCGTCCGCGCCGAGCTCGGGGTGACACCGGACCAGACGCTCGCGCTGTGCGTCAGCCTGATGCGCCCGGAGAAGGGGCACGCCGACCTGCTGGAAGCGATGCGTATCGCGTCGCCGGACCTTCCCGTTCTGCTCGCGCTCGCCGGAGACGGCCCACTGCTGGACGAGATCACCGATGCCGTCGACGGCGATCCGCGGCTCAAAGATCGGGTACTGGTCCTCGGGTTCCGAAGCGACGTAGCCGATTTGATGGCCGCGTGCGACTTCGTCGTGCACCCCTCCCGAGAAGACGCGCTACCCACGTCGTTGATCTCCGCTTTGGCGGCCGCACGGCCGATCGTCGCGACCACCGCCGGCGGCATCACCGACATCGTTTCGCCCGAGTGCGGGCTGCTCGTCGAACCCGGCAACCCGGCCGCCCTGGCTGCTGCCGTCACCGAGATGACGGCAACGGTCCGCGAGGACGGTCCATCTCGACTGCGTATCGAGCAGGCGGCACGGCAGCGCTACGAATCGACCTTCAGCGCCGACACGTGGGCGCGCAGACTGCGGACGTTGTACGAGCAGACCATCGCGCGGCGGGCCGGACACAACGCGGACCCGAAAAGCATTGTGCTGGTACAGTTCCCGCCGTCTGGTGGGCTCTTCCACTTCACGTTGCAGCTGGGCGAGGGACTTGCCCGGGCGGGTGCGGACGTCGAGGTGATCACCGGGCACGCTCCCGAGTTCGCTTCGCGCGAACCCGGCTGCCGCGTCCGCAGCATCCTGCCGACATGGCATCCCAACGCCGGTGAAGACGTTCCGGACTGGTGGCGCCGCGCCCGGCGTGGCATCCGGGCGGGCCGCCACGCTGCCGCCTGGGCGGTCTTGATCGCCTATCTGGTCCGAAAGCGGCCGGCCGTGGTCGTTTGGTCGCTGTGGCAGTTCTCGCTCGACGGCTGGGGTGTGCACGCGGTACGCCGAGCACTTCCGGATGCCGTCCTGGCGTTGATCTGCCATGAGCCACGCCATTTGGTCCGGCGCCGCGATCAACCCGGGATGTACGACACGGCAGCGTCTTCCAGCAACGCGCTGAGGCAGGCGTACGCCGATTTGGATGTGGCGTTCGTGCTCGGTGAGTCAGCTCGGCAGGCGCTGTCCGAGACGTGGCCGGTCAGTGCTCCGATCCACGTCATTCCACACGGGAACGAAGCCATCCTCGCCGAGGCGGTCCCGCCGGCGGACGAAACGGGTCAGGTAGTGCTCGCGTTCGGGACCATCACCCGGTACAAGGGAGTCGACACATTGTGCGCGGCATGGCCTCTCGTCCTGGCAGCAGTTCCCCGCGCGGAGCTCGTGATCGCCGGCGCGCCCGACGCCGACATCGACAAGCGCGAGCTGCGCACGCAGGTTTCGCGCCTCGAGCGCGCACGGCTGGACCTGGGTTACGTCGCCGCGGCGGACGTGCCGTCCTACTTCGCTCCGGCGCGGTGCGTCGTTCTGCCCTACAAGCGCAGCAGTCAGTCGGGTGTCGCGCACTTGGCGCACACATTCGGGCGTCCGGTCGTCGCGTCGCGCGTGGGAGACATTCCGTCCGCGGTCGACGACGGCGTCTCGGGTGTGCTGGTGCCTCCGGACGATCCGGCGGCGCTGGCGGATGGGCTGATCCGGCTCCTGACCGATCCGCAGGCGGCACGGCGGATGGGAGATGCGGGGGCACAAGCGCTTTCCGGACGATCCTCTTGGGACGAGGTCGCGGCCCGCTTCCTTCGCGGAATCCCCCGATCGGCCGCGAATCAGCCGAGCCCGAACGCTTCGTCGTAGCGGGTGAACACGGCCTGACGCGAGTAGCTCACCTCGAAGTGCTCGCGGGCGGCCTCGGAGAGCTCGATGTTGTGCGACGGTTCGGTTGTCTCGAGCATCGCCCGCGCGAAGTCGGACGGGGTGTCCCCCAACACGACACCGTGTTCGGCTCCCGCCGTGACGCCGTCGGCGCCGATCGACGTGGAGACGATCGGCACGCCGCCGCTGAGCGCTTCGATCATCTTGAGCTTGACGCCGGACCCGAAGCGCAGCGGGTTGACCAACGCAGCGGTGCGGGAGAGGACGGTCGTCAGTTCCGGTACGTAGCCAAGGAGATCAACGCTGTCGGCGTGCCGCCTGGCCGACGCGATCAATCCCGCGCGCGCGTCTCGGCCGACGATGGTCAATCGTGCGTCGGGCCGCGCAGCGAGCACGAGCGGCCAGATGTCGGAGAGGAAGAACCGCAGGCCGTCTTCGTTGTGGGTCAGCGAAAGTTGGCCCAGGAAAAGGAATTCCGGTGCACCGCGATATTCGCGAACAATCGGTGGACGATGACCGAGCAACGGCGGTATCGCCCGCACCCTGTCCGGGCCGAGGCCGGAGCGTTGGCGCAGCAGGGCCGCTTCGTGCTCGTTTATCAGCAGCGTGGTGTCTAAGCGGTGGACCGTCCGATCTTCACTGCGCCGCACCAGGCTCTGCTCCCAGCGCAGGAGCGCGCGTTGGGTCGGCTGCCACTGTGCCAGCGGACGCACCACCGCGGGCACATGGGTGCCGAAGTTGCCCAGCGCCTGCAGATCGACGTCCGCATTGCGTTTGGCGGCTTGCAGCATCCCCCGGTAGCGCTCGGAGAACAAGTCGTCCAGGTAGCACACCGTCGCGCCGTGTCCCTCGCGCACATGCTGAGCCATCCGGACGGTGTCGTAGATCGTGAGGTCCGGCTCGACGTCCGCCAGGGTTCGGTGAATCGCGTCACGCAGATCTGCAGTGTTGAGCAACGCTTCCTGCATACTCGACCGACCGGTGAGGGTGCGCGAGAGCAGGCTCCCCATTGCGCTGGCTTTCGCCGGCTTGGCCACGCAGTGAGCGGTCACCGGGAACTGACCGTCCACTGGTTCGCCGACCAGCACGTAATGAACGTTGCGGCTGCCCACGCGCTCGGCCAGGTACTCCACGAATCCGGCCAACACCACCTTCTTGCCGGCGTCGCTCGGATAGGGATCCACTGCGCTGATCAGCGCGACGGAGTTCCGCATCCTGTCCCGCTGGGTCAACCGAGGATGAGACCCGATGTCGGCACGCCGGTGCCGGCGGTGACGAGCACATGCTCGACGTCGGGGACCGGGTTCACCGACGTGCCGCGCAACTGCCGCACACCCTCGGCGATTCCGTTCATGCCGTGGATGTAGGCCTCACCGAGCTGACCGCCGTGGGTGTTGATCGGCAGCCTTCCGCCGATCTCGATCGCCCCGTCCTTGATGAAGTCCTTGGCGTCACCGCGGTCGCAGAACCCGAGCTCCTCCAACTGGATCAGCGTAAACGGGGTGAAATGGTCGTAGAGGACAGCGGTCTGGATGTCGGTCGGCTCGAGCCCCGACTGTTCCCACAGCTGTCTGCCGACCAGCCCCATCTCCGGCAACCCGAGTTCGGGCCGGTAGTAGCTGGTCATCGAATACTGGTCGGGGCCGGCGCCTTGGGCGGCCGCTTCGATGACCGCGGGCCGGTGCTTGAGATCCTTGGCCCGCTCGGCCGACGTGATCACCAGCGCCACACCGCCGTCCGTCTCCTGACAGCAGTCCAGCAGTCGCAGCGGTTCGGCGATCCACCGCGAATTCTGGTGGTCCTCGATCGTGATCGGCTTCTCGTAGAAGTACGCCTTCGGATTGTTGGCCGCGTGCCTGCGGTCGGCAACGGAGATGGCGCCGAAATCTCTGCTGGTCGCACCGGATTGATGCATGTAGCGCCGCGCGATCATCGCCACCTGCGCCGCGGGCGTGGACAACCCGTGGGGATAGGAGAACGAGTTGTCGACGCCCGTCGAGTCGGCGTTCTCCACCAACCGCATCTGCACCTGGCCGAACCGCACACCCGAGCGTTCGTTGAAAGCGCGGTATGCCACAACGCAATCCGCGACACCGGTCGCCACCGCGATCGCGGCCTGCTGCACGGTGGCGCAGGCCGCCCCGCCGCCGTGGTGGATCTTCGAGAAGAACTCCAGGTCGCCGATGCCGGTCGCCCTCGCGATGGCGACCTCGGTGTTGGAGTCCATCGTGAACGTCACCATGCCGTCGACGTCGGCCGGCGTGAGACCCGCGTCGTCGAGTGCGTCGAGCACCGCTTCGGATGCGAGCCGCAGTTCGCTGCGCCCGGAGTCCTTGGAGAAGTCGGTGGCGCCGATGCCGACGATCGCGGCCCTGCCGGACAACGGGCTGCCACTCATGCTCGTCCTCCGATCGTCAAGGTGGCAGTGGCGATCACATGGTCACCGAGGCTGTTGCTGCCAACGATTTTCAGCGTGATCACGCCGTCGTCGACAGCAGTGACCTCACCGGAGAACGTCACGGTGTCATACGCGTACCAGGGCACGCCGAGACGCAACGAGATCGACTTGATGATCGCGTCGGGTCCCGCCCAGTCGGTGATGTAGCGCTGCACCAGACCGGTGTCGGTGAGGATGTTGACGAAGATGTCCTTGCTGCCCTTGGCCTGTGCCTTGTCCCGGTCATGGTGGACATCCTGATAGTCCCGCGTGGCGATGGCGGTCGACACGATGAAAGTCGGGTCGCCGTACAGCGCGAGTTCGGGCAGCTTGGTGCCCACCTCGACAGCCGGGGCGCTCATTTGGCGGGCTCCCACGCGTACAGCGTCCACGCCGGACCGGAGTCGCCTTCAGGGAAGTCGATATATGTTGCGCGAACGGGCATTCCGATCTCCACGGCAGCCGGGTCGACGTCACGTAGCTCGCCGAGCATCCGCACACCTTCTTCGAGTTCGACGAGCGCGATGACGAACGGCAAGGTGCGACCCGGCACCTTCGGTGCGTGGTGCACGACGAAGCTGAACACGGTGCCGTTGCCGCTGGCGACGACGTAGTCGGTGGGCTCGCTCTTGTCTTGCCACAGTGCGGGCACCGGGGGGTGCACCAGCGTGCCGTCAGCCCGCTTCTGGATGCGCAACTCGTGCGCGTTGACGCCGTCCCAGAAGAACTTGGTGTCGCGCGACGACGCGGGCCGCATCATCATGGCCGCGTCCAGATCATCGGGCACGGTTGCGCCAGCCGACCCCTCTTGATCGGCGTCGGCCGGCTTGAACTTCATGATGCGCCACATCATTTCGGCCACGTCTTCATCGCCGACCGACCACGTGATCTTCTGCGTGATGAAGAAGCCCTCGCCCAGCGCGGTGTTCTTCGGGCCGATGACGTCGGTCAACTCCGCGGTGACGCTGACCTCCTCGCCGACCCGCAGATACCGGTGATAGGTCTGTTCACAGTTCGTCGCGACGACACCGATATAGCCGGCCTCGTCGAACAGGTCGAGGATCTTGCCGAGCGGGTCGTCGTCGGGCCGGACACCGCCGAGCCCCATCATCGTCCAGACCTGGATCATCGCCGGAGGTGCGACCGCGCCGGGATGCCCGGCGGCATTGGCGGCGGCGTCGTCGACGTAGATCGGGTTCCTGTCACCCATCGCGTCGAGCCAGTGGTCGATCATCGGCTGGTTCACCGGGTGCCTGCCGACCCGGGGCTTGCTCTTGCCCTCGGCCTTGACCCGTTCCGCGGCGGCCTTGATGTCGTCGACGGCACTCACCGGGGGACCCTCGGGACCTTCAGGCCCGCGGCCGCGATCATCTCCCGCATCACCTCGTTGACACCTCCGCCGAACGTGATCACCAGGTTTCGTTTCGTCTGTGAGTCAAGCCATTCCAGCAGTTCTGCGGTTTCCGGTTCGGCCGGGTTGCCGTACTTGCCGACGATCTCCTCGGCGAGACGTCCCGCGTACTGGATCCGCTCGGTGCCGAACACTTTCGTCGCGGCGGCGTCGGCGACGTCGATGGTCTCCCCGGCCGCGGCGACCTGCCAGTTGAGCAGTTCGTTGATGCGCCACATCGCCTTGAGCTCACCGAGCGAACGCTTGACGTCGTCGTGGTCCAGCGGGATGTCGCCGTTACCCCCCGGCCTGGACGCCCACTCGTACACACGGTCATACAGGCTGGCGAATCGCCCTGCCGGACCGAGCATCACGCGCTCGTTGTTCAGCTGGGTGGTGATCAGCTTCCATCCGCCGTTCTCCTCGCCGACGAGCATGTCGGCGGGCACCCGCACGTCGTTGTAGTAGGTGGCGTTGGTGTGGTGCGCACCGTCGGACAGGATCATCGGCGTCCACGAATAGCCGGGATCCTTTGTGTCGGCGATGAGGATCGAGATGCCCTTGTGTTTGACCGCCTCTGGATCGGTTCGGCAAGCCAGCCAGATGTAGTCGGCGTCGTGTCCGCCTGTGGTGAACACCTTTTGGCCGTTGACGATGTACTCGTCGCCTTGGCGCACGGCGGTGGTACGCAGCGACGCCAGATCGGTGCCCGCCTCCGGCTCGGTGTAGCCGATCGCGAAATGCACCTCACCGGCGAGGATGGCAGGCAGGAACTTCTTCTTCTGCGCGTCGGTGCCGTACTGCTGCAGCGTGGGCCCGACGGTCTGCAGGGTCACCGCGGGCAGCGGCACGTCGGCGCGTTGGGCCTCGTTGACGAAGATCGACTGCTCGATCGGGCCGAAGCCGAGCCCGCCGAACTCCTTGGGCCAGCCGACGCCGAGCTTGCCGTCCGAGCCCATCCGCTTGATGACGGTGCGGTAGGCCTTGCCGTGGCGGTCCTTTTCCATCTCCTTGGCCTCTTCGGCCGAGATGAGATTCGAGAAGTACTCCCGCAGTTCAGCTTGCAGTTGCCGTTGTTCGGGCGTCAGTTCGATGAACATTGAGCTCCCACCAAGTCGAGCCGGTGTGACGGGCCGCCCACGAGGCGGGCGAGGTCCTTGATCGAGGAGTAGTAGCGGTCCATGGGATAGGTGATGTCCATCCCCATGCCACCGTGCAGGTGATGACACAGCTGCATCACGGGAGGGGCCTGCGAGGCCAGCCAGTAAGCCAGCACATCGATGTCGTCGTCCGCGTCGCGGCCTTCCGAAAGCCGCCAGGTCACCGAGTTCGAAACCAACGTCAGTGTGCGAGAAGCGATGTAGACCTCGGCCAGCTGGGCGGCGACCGTCTGGAAAGTCGACAGCGGCTTGCCGAACTGCTCGCGGGTGGCGACGTAGTCGGCGGTGAGCCGCAGTGCGCCGGCGACCAGACCGGCGGCGAACGCGCCGATCGCCGCCAGTGCCAGCTGGTTGACCCGGCGGGCGTCGACACCCTCGAGCACTCCGTCGACCGCCGCGTCGGTGAACGTCACCGAGTACTCGTCGCCGTGGTTCGACGTCGGCGTCTTGGTCACCTCGACGCCGTCGGCCTTCGGCGACACCACGACGACCGCGGTGTCCGCCGTCACGACGAGCCAATCCGCTTGTCCCGCATAGGGAACTGCGACCTTTGTCCCGCTGATCTTGCCGTCGGCGAACCTGGTCGCCGGCCGGTCCGGCAACGGCGCACCGGCTTCGTTCAGCGCTGCCGAGAGCACGCCGCCCTTCGCCACCCCGGCGAGGTAGCGGTCCTGCTGCTCTTCGGTCGCCGACTCGAGGACCGGCAACAACCCCAGGCCCAACGTGGCCAACGCGGGGCTGATGGTGCCGTGCCTGCCGATCTCGGTGAGCGCCGTCGCCACCTCGGGCAGGCCGACCCCGTCGCCCCCGAGGCGCTCGGGTACGGCCAGCGCGGTCACGCCGCCGGAGACCAGCGCGTCCCAACTGTTGTCGCGGCCGAGCACCGAGGTCACCACGTCGGCGACAGCCTGCTGCCCTTCGTCTGGACTGAAGTCCACCCGAATCCTCCTTGATACCGGGAAATCTGCGCCGTGGCTAAGCTACTTGATCACCGGGCACTGGCCCGTGTAATCGACCTGCCAGTGCTTGATGCCGTTGAGCCAACCGGACTTGAGCCGCTCCGGCTCGCCGATCGGCTTGAGGTCGGGCATGTGGTCGGCGACCGCGTTGAAGATCAGGTTGATGGTCATCCGCGCCAGGTTGGCGCCGATGCAGTAGTGCGCGCCGGTGCCGCCGAACCCGACGTGCGGGTTGGGATTGCGCATGATGTCGAAGGTGTGCGGGTTCTCGAAGACCTCGTCGTCGAAATTCGCTGAGCGGTACGACATCACGACCCGCTGGCCCTTCTTGATCTGCACTCCGCCGAGCTCGACGTCCTCGAGGGCGGTGCGCTGGAACGCCGAGACGGGGGTGGCCCAGCGAACGATCTCGTCGGCGGCGCTCTCGGGCCGCTCGCGCTTGTAGAGCTCCCACTGCTCGGGGTTCTGCGAGAACGCGATCATGCCGTGGGTGATCGAGTTCCGGGTGGTCTCGTTGCCGGCCACCGCGAGCATCACGACGAAGAAGCCGAACTCGTCGTCGCTGAGCTTCTCCCCCTCGACGTCGGCCTCGATCAGCGTGGTGACGATGTCGTCGGTCGGGTTCTTGGCCCGCTCCTCGGCCATCTGCATCGCGTACTGGATCAGCTCGACCGAGGACAGTGCCGGGTCGATGTGCGCGTACTCGGGGTCTTCACCGGCGGTCATCTCGTTCGACCACCGGAACAGCTTGTCGCGGTCGTCCTGCGGCACGCCCAGCAGACCGGCGATCGCCTGCAGCGGAAGCTCGCATGACACCTGCTCGACGAAGTCTCCGCTGCCCGAGGCGGCCGCCTGCTTGGCGATGTTCTGCGCGCGCTGGTCGAGTTCCTCCTGCAACCGGCCGACAGCCCGCGGGGTGAAGCCGCGGGAGATGATCTTGCGCAGCCGGGTGTGTTGCGGCGCGTCCATGTTCAGCAGCACGCTGCGCTGCAGGTCGATGGCATCGCGCGTCATGTCCTGCGGCCAGACCGGGATGGCGCCGTCCGGGGAGCTGCCGAAGACGTCGTTGCGCTTCGACACCTCTTTGACGTCGGCGTGCTTGGTCACCAGCCAGTAGCCCTTGTCCCCGAAGCCACCCGTGCCACCGGGTACGTCGACCCAATGCACCGGCTCCGACTTGCGCAGTTCGGCCAACTCCTCGACCGGCAGCCGCTCGAGGTTCAGGCTCGCGTCGAGGAAGTCGAAGCCGTCAGGGATGTTGGGGCAAGGCATGGAAAAGCTCCTCTGCGACGAGAATTGCAACGTGTTCTAGTGCCAGTAAAACATGGCTTCTGCGCAGATAAAAGGCAGGTCGCCAACCTCGCTTGTCAGAGTAATGAAACGTGTTCTAGCCTGACCGAATGGGCAACCCCGTCATCGTCGAAGCCACCCGCAGTCCTATCGGTAAACGCAACGGCTGGCTGTCCGGCCTGCACGCCACCGAACTGCTCGGCGCCACGCAGAAAGCGCTCATCGACAAGGCCGGCATCGACGCCGGCGACGTCGAGCAGATCGTCGGAGGCTGCGTCACACAGTACGGCGAGCAGTCCAACAACATCACGCGGGTGAGCTGGCTGGTGGCCGGGCTGCCGGAGCACGTCGGCGCGATGACCGTCGACTGCCAGTGCGGCAGCGGGCAGCAGGCCAACGGACTGATCGCCGGTCTCATCGCGGCGGGCGCCATCGACATCGGCATCGCCTGCGGTATCGAGGCGATGAGCCGGGTGGGGCTGGGCGCCAACGCCGGGCCCGACCGCAGCATCCTTCGGCCGGCCTCGTGGGACATCGACCTGCCCGACCAGTTCACCGCCGCCGAGCGGATCGCCAAGCGGCGCGGGATCACTCGCGAGGAGATCGACCGGTTCGGTTTCGACTCTCAGCGCAAGGCCAAGCAGGCGTGGGCCGAGGGCCGGTTCGACCGCGAGATCAGTGGCATCGAGGCGCCGGTGCTCGACGAGCAGAAGCAACCGACCAGCGAGCGTCATGTCGTGACTCGCGACCAGGGCTTGCGCGACACCACGATCGAGGGGTTGGCATCGCTGAAGCCCGTGCTCGAAGGCGGCATCCACACCGCGGGCACGTCGTCGCAGATCTCCGACGGCGCCGCCGCCGTGCTGTGGATGGACGAAGACAAGGCACGGGCGCTCGGCCTGAAGCCGCGGGCGCGCATCGTCAGCCAGGCGCTGGTCGGCGCCGAGCCGTACTACCACCTCGACGGCCCGGTTCAGTCGACGGCCAAGGTGCTGGAAAAAGCCGGCATGAAGATGGGTGACATCGACATCGTCGAGATCAACGAGGCGTTCGCATCCGTCGTGCTGTCGTGGGCGCGGGTGCACGAACCCGACATGGACCGCGTCAACGTCAACGGCGGCGCGATCGCGCTGGGGCATCCGGTGGGCAGCACCGGTAGCCGGTTGATCACCACCGCCCTGCACGAGTTGGAGCGCACCGACAAGAGCACCGCGCTGATCACGATGTGCGCCGGTGGTGCGCTGTCCACCGGCACGATCATCGAACGGATCTAGGCGCGCTGCAGTCCCGGGCGCACGCGCGCCCTGATGTGGTGGATCTGCCCGTCGGAAGCGGGAATGAGGAAGGTCTCCTCGGTGCGCGCGACCACGCGGCGCCCGACGATCCTCGGCTTGGTGACGACGGTGAACGTCGCGTGCACCTCGTCGCCGTCGACCCGGAAATCGCGGTCGACGATCGCCTCGATGATCCGGAACTGTGGTCCGCGATCCAGGCTGCGCCGCAGATGTTTTCCCGAGAAACCGGTCTTGAGGCCGTTTTCGATCCGGACGCAGTCCGGGGCGAAGGCGACGTCGTCGGCCCGATGGCTGACCAGTGCGTCGATGTAAGCCTCAGCGGCGGCGATGCGGTCGGTGTCAGACAGTGTGCCCATCGACCGAGCATAGGAGTTCCCGCTAGGCGCCGTACACCGGAACCGGCTGGCGCGCCTTGTCCAGGAGGCCGGCGACGACGGGTCCGAGTTCGGCGGGGTCCCACCGTGCGCCCTTGTCCGCCTGCGGGCCGTGCGCCCAGCCCTCGGCGACCCGCACGATGCCACCCTCGACCTCGAACATGCGGCCGGTGACGTCTCTCGATTCCACGCTGCCGAGCCAGACCACCAGCGGCGAGACGTTCTCCGGCGCCATCGCATCGAAGTCCTGGCCCTGCGTGGACATCATCTCGGCGAACACGGTCTCGGTCATCCGGGTCCGTGCCGACGGCGCGATCGCGTTGACCGTGACGCCGTAGCGGCCCATCTCGGCGGCGGCCACCAGCGTCAGCGCAGCGATCCCCGCTTTGGCGGAGCTGTAATTGGCTTGTCCCACACTGCCTTGCAAGCCGGCGCCGGAACTGGTGTTGATGATCCGGGCGTCAACGGCGTTGCCGGCTTTCGACTGCGCACGCCAGTACGCCGCGGCGTGCCGCATGGTGGCGAAATGGCCCTTGAGGTGGACGGCGATGACGGCGTCGAACTCTTCTTCGCTCGTGTTGGCGAACATCCGGTCGCGGACGATGCCCGCGTTGTTGACCAGGACGTCGAGCCCACCGAACGTGTCGACCGCGGTCTGGATCAAGCCCTCGGCCTGCGCCCAGTCCGCGACGTTGGCGCCGTTGGCGACGGCCTCTCCGCCGGCGGCGGTGATCTCGTCGACGACGCTCTGGGCGGCGCTACCGCCGCCGGCCGGCGAGCCGTCCAGGCCGACACCGATGTCGTTGACCACGACGCGGGCGCCCTCGGCGGCGAACGCGAGCGCATGCGCGCGCCCGATGCCGCCGCCCGAACCCGTCACGATGACCACGCGGCCGTCGAGCAATCCCATGATCTGCTGTCTCCCTTATTTCTTGATGTCTGCCGTTGTGGTTTGCAAGTAGTGCGGCGGCTCGCCGCCACCGTGCACCTCGAGCGAGGCGCCGCTGATGTAGGACGCCGCGTCTGAGGCCAGAAACGCCGCGGCCCAACCGATGTCGTCGGGCTTGGCCAGGCGGCCGAGGGGCACGTTGCGCGAGATCGCCGCGATGGAATCGGCGTCGCCGTAGAACAATTCGGACTGCTCGGTCTCGACCATCCCGACCACCACCGAGTTCACCCGGACCTTGGGCGCCCACTCGACGGCCAGGGTCGCGGTGATGCTTTCCATCCCCGCTTTGGCGGCGCCGTAGGGCGCGGTCCCCGGTGTGGGCCTGCGACCGCTGACACTGGCGATGTTGACGATCGAGCCGCCCTGATCCTGTTTCTGCATCACTGCATTCGCATGTGTCGAGACCGAAAGCGGCCCAAGGAGATTGAGCTCGACGATCTTCCTGCTGAACTTGGCCGACGACTCGGCGGCGAGCACGTAGGGCGATCCGCCCGCGTTGTTCACCACGACGTCGATCCGACCGTGGCGCTCTGCGATCGCCGCGATCATCGCAGCCACCGCGTCGTCGTCGCGTACGTCGCACGGATGGAACTCGTACGGCAGGCCGTCCACCGGCCGGCGAGCACACGTCACGACGACGGCCCCCTGGCCGGCGAACACGGCGCTGATACCCGCGCCGACCCCGCGCACACCACCGGTCACCAGCACGACCCTGCCTTCGAGCCCCAGCTTCATGTCTTGGCGGTCGGTCACTGTGCTAGCGTACCAAGCAAGTGCTTGCTTTCCTACCGGACCCAGGAAGTGCCATGACGATCGATTCCACCCTCACCGAACCGGGCATCGTCTCGGTCACCGTCGACTACCCGCCGGTCAACGCGATTCCGTCGCGCGGCTGGTTCGAACTCGCCGACGAGATCACCAAGGCCGGCGCCGACCCTTCGACGCACGTCGTGATCCTGCGCGCGGAGGGTCGCGGCTTCAACGCCGGCGTCGACATCAAGGAGATGCAGCGCACCGAGGGCTTCACCGCGCTGATCGACGCCAACCGCGGCTGCTTCGCCGCGTTCAAGGCGGTGTACGAGTGTGCGGTCCCGGTGGTCGCTGCCGTCAACGGGTTCTGCGTCGGCGGCGGCATCGGCCTGGTCGGCAACGCCGACGTCATCGTGGCCTCCGATGACGCGACGTTCGGGCTGCCCGAGGTCGAGCGCGGTGCGCTGGGCGCCGCGACACACTTGTCCCGGTTGGTGCCGCAGCACATGATGCGGCGGCTGTTCTTCACCGCCGCCACCGTCGACGCGGCGACCCTGCACCACTTCGGCTCGGTGCACGAGGTGGTGCCGCGCGACCAGCTCGACGAGGCCGCGCTACGCGTCGCGCGTGACATCGCCGCCAAGGACACCCGGGTGATCCGGGCCGCCAAGGAGGCACTGAACCTCATCGACGTACAGAAGGTGAACTCGAGCTACCGCATGGAGCAGGGCTTCACGTTCGAGCTGAACCTGGCGGGCGTGTCGGACGAGCATCGCGATGCATTCGCGGGGACGGACAAGGGCGCGAAATGAGCGACAAGCGAACAACTCTCGACGAGGCCGTCGCATCCGTTCGTAGTGGCATGACCATCGGCATCGGCGGATGGGGCTCACGCCGCAAGCCGATGGCTTTCGTGCGGGCGCTGCTGCGCACCGACGTCACCGACCTGACCGTCGTCACCTATGGCGGACCCGATCTCGGCCTGCTGTGTTCGGCCGGCAAGGTGAAGCGCGTCTACTACGGCTTCGTATCGCTGGACTCGCCACCGTTCTACGACCCGTGGTTCGCCAAAGCCCGGACCAGCGGAGCCATCGAGGCCCGCGAGATGGACGAGGGCATGCTGCGGTGCGGCCTGCAGGCGGCGGCGCAGCGACTGCCGTTCCTGCCGATCCGGGCCGGCCTCGGCAGCGACGTCCGCGCGTTCTGGGGTGACGAGCTCAAGACGGTGAGGTCGCCGTACCCGACGGGCGACGGCTACGAGGAACTCATCGCGATGCCTGCGCTGACGCTCGATGCCGCGTTCGTCCACATGAATCTCGGTGACGCCCAGGGCAATGCGGCCTACACGGGTATCGATCCGTATTTCGACGACCTCTACCTGATGGCGGCCGAGCAGCGGTTCCTGTCGGTGGAACGCGTGGTGTCCACCGAGGAACTGATCAAGGCGGTGCCGCCGCAGGCGCTGCTGATCAACCGGATGATGGTCGACACCGTCGTCGAAGCGCCCAACGGCGCGCACTTCACCACGGCCGAACCGGACTACCGGCGCGACGAGAAGTTCCAGCGGCACTACGCCGAGGCGGCGGGTTCCGACGAGTCGTGGCAGCAGTTCGTGCAGACCTACCTGTCGGGCAGCGAGGCCGATTATCAAGCGGCGGTGCGCAACTTCAAGGAGCAACAGCAATGATGTCGGTATCCCGCGCCGAGGTGTGCGCTGTGGCGTGCGCCGAACTGTTCCGCGACGCCGGTGAGATCATGGTCAGCCCGATGGCCACGATGGTGTCGGTCGGTGCCCGGCTCGCCCGCTTGACCTTCTCCCCCGACATCCTGCTCACCGACGGCGAGGCGCGCCTGCTCGCCGACACGCCGGCCATCGGTGCCGCCGGTGCGATCGAGGGCTGGATGCCGTTCGGCCGGGTCTTCGAGACGCTGGCATGGGGCCGGCGCCATGTGGTCATGGGCGCCAACCAGATTGACCGGTACGGCAACCAGAATCTCTCGGCGTTCGGGCCGCTGCAGCATCCGACGCGCCAGATGTTCGGTGTCCGCGGTGCGCCGGGCAACACGATCAACCACGCGACCAGCTACTGGGTCGGCAACCACTCGAAGCGCGTCTTCGGTGACTCGGTCGACGTAGTCTCTGGGATCGGCTGGGACAAGGTTGATCCCGCCAACCCCGCCTACCGGTTCGCCAACGTCTACCGGGTGGTGACCAACCTCGGCGTGTTCGACTTCAACGGGCCCGACCATCAGATGCGCGCGGTGTCACTGCATCCCGGCGTGCAGGCCGAACAGGTAGCCGAGAACACCTCGTTCGAGGTCCATGGCCTGGACTCCGCCGAGGAGAGCCGGTTGCCGACCGCGGACGAGCAGCAGTTGCTCCGCGAGGTGATCGATCCGAAATCCCTGCGGGACAGGGAGATACGGTCATGACCAAACTGCGTACGCCGCTGACCGAGCTCGTCGGTATCGAGCATCCGGTGGTCCAGACCGGCATGGGCTGGGTGGCGGGTGCCCGCCTGGTCTCGGCGACGTCGAACGCCGGCGGTCTCGGCATCCTCGCGTCGGCGACCATGACGCTCGAGGAACTGCAGACCGCGGTGACGAAGGTCAAGGCGTCCACCGACAAACCGTTCGGCATCAACATCCGCGCGGACGCGGGCGACGCCGACCAGCGCATCGACCTGCTGATCCGTGAAGGCGTCAAGGTCGCTTCGTTTGCCTTGGCGCCCAAGCCCGACCTGATCGCCAGACTCAAAGAGGCCGGCGTCGTGGTGATTCCGTCGGTCGGGCTGGCCAAGCACGCCAAGAAGGTGGCGGCTTGGGGCGCGGACGCCGTCATCGTGCAGGGCGGCGAGGGCGGCGGCCACACCGGGCCGATCGCGACGACGCTGTTGCTGCCGTCGGTGCTCGATGCCGTCGCCGACACCGGGATGCCGGTGATCGCCGCTGGTGGCTTCTTCGACGGGCGCGGCCTCGCGGCGGCGCTGTCCTACGGCGCTGCGGGTGTCGCGATGGGCACTCGATTCCTGCTGACGTCGGACTCGACCGTGCCGGATGCAGTCAAGCGGCGATACCTTGAATCCGGGTTGGACGGCACCGTCGTCTCGACCCGCGTCGACGGTATGCCGCACCGGGTGCTGCGCACCGGGCTGGTGGAGAAGCTGGAAAGCGGATCACGGCTGCGCGGGTTCTCGGCGGCCGTGCACAACGCGCAGAAGTTCAAGAAGATGTCCGGCATGACGTGGCGGTCGATGGTCCATGACGGTCTCGAGATGCGCCACGGCAAGGAGCTCACCTGGTCGCAGGTCGTGATGGCGGCCAACACCCCGATGCTGTTGAAGGCCGGTCTCGTCGAAGGCAACACCGACGCGGGCGTGCTGGCCTCAGGGCAGGTCGCGGGCATTCTCGACGATTTGCCGTCGTGCGCGGAGCTGATCGAGACGATCGTCGCGGACGCCGTCAGACAGCTGCGGCAAGCTCAGTCCTACGTGGAGTGAAGCTCCTAGCTTAAATTCGGTGTTGTGAAGCTATACTCTTCATATGCCGGAGGTGAAGCGTCCTTCTTCATCAGCGCCGCGGGCGACGCTGATCGGCGATGTCGTGGGGTCACGCCGTGTCGCCGACAGGGCCGCTGCGCACCACTCGATCAACGAGGCGCTGGCCGGCGCCGCCCACGAGGCGATCCATCCCCCCGCCTTCACCGTCGGCGACGAGTTCCAGGGGAGCTATCCGAGCGTCGGCGCGGCGATCGAAGCGGCTCTGACCATCCGGCTGGCGGTGAGCCCGACCATCGATGTCCGGTTCGGCATCGGTTGGGGCAGGGTCGCGGTCCTGGATTCCGAGGCGGGCATCCAGGACGGCCCGGGGTGGTGGGCGGCCAGGGAGGCGATCGAATGGACCGCGGACGCGCAGCGGCAACCGGGCCTGGCGTTGGTGCGGACGTCCTTTCGAGCGGACGCAGGCACCCGGTCGGACATCGATGCCGTCAATGCCGCGCTGTTGTGTCGGGACCATCTGCTTGGATCGCTCGATGACCGCTCACTACGGATTGTGCAGGGCTTGTTGACCGATCGAACGAAGAAGGACATCGCCGCCGCTGAGCACATCAGCGCCTCGGCGGTGTCGCAACGCGCGGGCCGCGACGGGCTGGACCTGATCGTGGTGGCCTCGCGCTACCTGCGGAGCGTCCCGTGAGCGCGGTCGCGGTGATGTTGATCGCGATGGGCATCGCCGATGTTCTCCGCCGGGTGACCGATCGGCTGTGGGTGTCCGCTTCGGCGGCGCCGGTCGTTGTCGTGGCATGTGCGGCACTCGCCGGGCTGTGGCGGTTGGGCGACATCGTGCTGTTGACCTTCGCGGCGCTGGCGAGCGTCGGCTGGGTGGTGTGGGGCGCGCGCGCCGAGCGGATGGGCCGGGGTCAGGTGGCGCCGTTGCTCGTCTTCGCTACCGCGCTGGCGGTGCTGATCCTGTTGTCGGGCTGGGATTCCGACGTGGCGGGTGTGCTGGGCCGGTGGCCGTCGTGGGTCGGTATCGCAGTGCCCCCGGATCGGCTGCTGATGATCGTCGGCGTGACGTTGATGCAACTCGTGACGGGGAATCAGCTCGTGCGACTGGTGCTCGGTTCCGTCGGAGCGGTGAAGCCCGCCGGGCAGCCGCAGGCGTCGGACCGGTTGAAGGGCGGCCGCCTGCTCGGGCCGATGGAGCGCGTGCTGATCGTCGGCCTCGGCCTGGCCGGCCAGCTCGCCGCCGCCACCGCCGTCGTCGCCGCGAAAAGTGTCATCCGTTTCCCGGAGATCAACGCGCAGAAGGCCCGCGAGAACGGGGTGATCGGCATCGACGACGTGACGGAGTACTTCCTCGTCGGAAGCTTCGCGAGCTGGATCGTCGCGCTCGGCGGCTTGGCTCTCGCACACTGAACGGTAAGCCTTTCGATTCGCCCGTATTCCAGCCGCGCTTTTCCTAAACTCGCGGCCATGAAAACCAACGCCGCCGTCCTGTGGGGACTCAACGAGCCGTGGAGCATCGAGGAGATCGACCTCGACGGACCCAAGGAGGGTGAGGTCCTGGTCTCGTTCGAGGCCACCGGCCTGTGCCATTCGGATCACCATGTCGTCACGGGCGATTTCGCCGGTGTGCCGCTGCCGATCATCGGCGGCCACGAAGGCGCGGGTGTGGTTGCCGACGTCGGGCCCGGCGTGCGTGATCTCAAAGTCGGCGACCATGTGGTCACCTCGTTCCTGCCTGCGTGCGGACGCTGCCGCTGGTGCGCCAGCGGGCACCAGAACCTCTGCGACCTCGGCGCGCTCATCCTGGTCGGTCTGCAGGCTGACGGCACCTATCGTCGCAAGGTCGGGGGCAAGGACGTCGGGATCCTGTCGGGCGTGGGGAGCTTCTCGCAGCTGGGCACGTTGTCGGAGGCGTCGGTCGTGAAGATCGACGACGACCTTCCTCTGGCGCGCGCGTGCCTGCTGGGCTGCGGGGTGATGACCGGCTGGGGGTCTGCGGTCAACACCGCCGACATCAGCCCGGGCGACACGGTGGTGATCATCGGCTGCGGCGGCATCGGCAGCGGCGCGATCCAGGGCGCGCGACTTGCCGGCGCGGAACACATCGTCGTGGTGGACATCGTGGAAACCAAGCGGGACAAGGCATTTGAATTCGGTGCCACGCACTTCGTGACGTCGATGGCCGAGGCCATGGAAATCGTCGGCGAGCTGACCCGCGGCGTGATGGCCGACTCCGCGCTGTTGACGATGGGCGTGCTCGAGGGCCGGATGATCGACGAGGCGCTCAACATCGTCCGAAAAGGCGGAGCGGTGGTGATGACCGCGATCGCCTCGATGGCGGACGTGACCCCGACGCTGTCCATGGCGATGATGACGCTGTTCCAGAAGCGGCTACTGGGCAGCCTCTACGGCGAGGCCAATCCGCGCGCCGACATCCCGCGTCTGCTCAACCTCTACCGCGACGGCAAGCTGCTGCTCGACGAAACCGTCACGGCCGAATACAAACTCAACGACATCAACGACGGCTACGACGACATGCTCGCCGGCCGCAACATCCGCGGCGTGATCATCCACGACCACTGAAGGCCCCTCCCCTGAGCGCGAGCGTGCGTGTCTGTCGGCGACACGCCGCTCGCGCACAGCATTTCGCGCACGCTCGCGCTAAGAACAGAGGCTCAGAGGCGCTCGATGATCGTCACGTTGGCGGTGCCGCCGCCCTCGCACATCGTCTGCAGGCCATAGCGACCGCCGGTGCGCTCCAACGTGTTCAGCATCGTGGCGAAGAGCTTTGCACCCGTCGCGCCAAGCGGATGACCGAGCGCGATGGCACCGCCGCTGGGATTGACCTTCGCGTGATCAGCGCCGGTCTCCTTGAGCCACGCCATCACGACCGGCGCGAACGCCTCGTTGATCTCGACGGTGTCGATGTCGTCGATCGTCAGCCCCGTCTTCTTCAACGCGTACTCGGTCGCCGGGATCGGACCGGTCAGCATGAACACCGGATCGGCACCGCGGGCGCTGATGTGATGGATGCGGGCACGCGGCTTGAGGCCGTGGTCCTTGACGGCCTGCTCCGAGGCCAGCAGCACCGCACTGGCGCCGTCGGAGATCTGGCTGGCCATCGCGGCAGTCAGCCGACCGCCGTCGACCAGCGTCTTGAGCCCGGCCATCTTCTCCAGCGAGGTGTCGCGGGGCCCCTCGTCGGTGACGAAGCCGTCGACCGGGATGATCTCGTTCTCGAAGTAGCCGGAACGAATCGCCTCCTGCGCGCGCTGATGGCTGGCCAGCGAGTACTCCTCCATCTCCTCGCGCGAGATGCTCCACTTCTCCGCAATGAGCTCGGCGCCGCGGAACTGGGAGATCTCCTGGTCCCCGTACCGGTGCAGCCAGCTCTTGGATTCGTTTGTCGGAGAGGTGAATCCGTACTGCTCGCCCGCTGTCATCGCCGACGAGATCGGAATCTGGCTCATGTTCTGCATGCCGCCGGCCAGGATCAGGTCGGCGGTGCCGGACATGATCGCCTGTGCGCCAAAGGAAATCGCCTGCTGGCTGGATCCGCACTGCCGGTCGACGGTGACGCCGGGCACCTCTTCGGGGTAGCCGGCCGCCAGCCACGACAGCCGCGCGATGTTGCCGGCCTGCGGCCCGATCGCGTCGACGCATCCGGCGATGACGTCGTCGACCGCGCCCGGGTCGACGTCGACGCGTTCGAACAGTCCGCGCCACGCCGCGGCGCCCAGGTCGACGGGATGCACACCGGCCAGCGACCCGTTGCGCTTGCCGACCGCGGTGCGTACGGCGTCGATGACGTATGCCTCAGAAGAGCCAGCCATGTCAGTCCTTTTCTCTAGTGATGCCGCCAAGCACGATTGACAGATATTGCCGGCCGACCTCTTCGGCCGTCAGTGGCCCGCCGGGTTGATACCAGCGGACCGAAACCCAGGTGGTGTCGCGGATGAACCGGTAGACCAGGTCGACGTCGATGTCGGGCCGGAAGTTGCCCTCCTCGATGCCCTGGTTGAGCAGGTCCAGCCACATCTTGCGTTGCTCTTGGTTGCGTTTCTCGACATAGGAGAACCGCTCCTGGCCGGCCAGCCGCTTGGCTTCGTCCTGGTAGATGACGACCTGGGCGTGCCGGTGTTCGATGGCCTCGAACGAGGCGAGGAACAAACCCTTGAGCCGCTCGAGCGGATTGGGTTCGGTGTCGACGATCTCCTGGTAACGCTTGAACAGCCAGTCGAGAAATCCGCGCAGCACCTCGTCGACCATCTCCTCCTTGGAGGCGAAGTGGTGGTACAAGCTGCCCGAGAGGATGCCGGCGGAGTCGGCGATGTCACGCACAGTGGTCGCCCGCAAGCCGCGCTCGGCGAACATCGTCGCGGCGAGCTCGAGAAGCTCGTCACGTCTGCTCGCCGGCTGACTCGGCGGTGCCTGACCCACTCCGACAGCCTATCAACCAAGCGCTTGCTCGGCTACAACAGTTGGGCCGGCCGGCTAGTCCTTCGGTAAACATGTACGGTGACCGACTCGCCACAAAAGCCGGGACCCTGGAGTCGACTCTCCCGACGCACGAAAATCGTCCTCATCACCGATCTGGGCATTCTGGTGATCCTGCTCGGCGTCGCCGCGCTGTACGTGGAGAAATCCCGACCCGACCCGGTCGTGTCAGACGCCTCGCCGACAAGAGCGACGACGTCAGCGGCCCCGTCACCCCTTCAAACGTCCTATGGTTTCGCATGGATCGTCGCGGCGTGCGGCGGCGCGATGACCATGCAGGACTTGCCCGAATCACCCTTGCCGCGAGCAGAGGACTACGCGGTGTGCCTTGCGCCCGGCAGCGGCGCCTCGATGGTGATAGGTGTGTACGACGACGGCTCGGCACTCGACGACGATGTCGCCGACCTGCGCATTCCGCATCGCTATGCCACTCGCGTCGACGACATGGACAAGCATTGGCTCGTGTTGGCCGAGGGGGACAGCGCCGCACCTCTGACACCGCTGCAACGCTATGACTTCCACATCCGGTAGAGCGGGAATTCGGCGCATCGAGCTAACATCGCGTTCCCCTAGGCTGGGGGCATGTTCGTCGACACCGACTTGCTGCGGATGGGCGCCGACTTCTCGAAGAGCGCCGGCGAGATTGTGAAACGGGGCGCTGCAGAACTTGCATCGACGCCCGTACCGGCTGGCATCTTCGGCGACTTCGATGCTGCACACGCGTTTCACAATGCTCTCGGGCGCGCGCATGAGGCACAGGTCGCGACGATGCATTCGCACCACGCCGGGCTGAGCGGTCTGGCCGAGAAGGCAAATGACGGCGCTGCACACTTCGTAAAGCAGGATGACGCGGGTGCAGCGGCGGTGCGCGTAGCCGGTGAAGGCTTCGACTGAGCGAGGATGACGGTCGAACTAGAGCACCTTGACGTCGGAGAGCTGACCTCGAGAGCCGGTGGCGACCCTTGGAAGCTGAACCGCATGGTGCAGAGTGGATCTCCCGGTGAGATCAGCGAACTCGCTACCGCGTTCTACAAGGCCGGAGTCTGCACCGGCGAGACCAGCGACGAGTTCAATAGCGCGAAGCAGCGATTCGGGGCAGCGTGGGATCGTCAAGACGGCGGTGGACATCCGATCAATGACTCAGCAGAGGTTCAGCGTGCGACCGAGTCGTTGCACCTTAGCCGCGAACAGATCACTCGTGTCGCGGTCGATCTCCAGACCGTTTCCGCATCGCTGGCCGAAGCCCAACGAAGCGGCGACATCGCGGTCGGCAATCTCGAGTCCGCGCTGCGGGCGATCGACAACCAGATCGACCGTGAGATCGCCAATGCATCGGCCAACGGTGAGCACGTCGACATCTCAGAGCTCGAAAGGGCGGCGGTGGATAGGACGCGCGAGGCGCTCGAGGCCGTGCAGTCTGTTCGAGACAGTTACTCGGAGCAGTTGGACAGGTCACGTCTGGAGATGGCCGCCGAGGGCTACTCACCCGACGCGATGAGAGGCAGCGAGGGGCAACAGGAAGCGCCGGCGGTACAGGAGGCGCATCAGGACGCCGACCGGTACGGCAGCGGCCAACGAGACGCCGATCAGGCGCTGCTAGACGCTCCTGGACCGTGGACTCCCGAGAAGAAAGCAGCCGCCGCCCGTCTGCGGGACTACGCAACGATCAACGATCCGACGGCAAGCCTCGATCAGGTGCGCTATGCCGGACAACGACTCGACGACTACCACCTGACCACGACCTCCGGCCCGCTGCCAACAGATCCGGTGCTCGGCGGTAACGCACGGTCGCAAGCACGAACGCGGTTGGAGATGCAGGCCAAGCTTGAACAGGGCCTACTCGACACGGCGCCGATGCCACCAGATCAAGCCACCGCGATGATCAATCGAAGTGAGGCGGAAGCTCGGGCGTTGGTAATTTCGCGTGTCCAGGATGAGCTTCAGCGATTCGGAATGTCGCCAGAAGGTGCAGCCGCCGCGACGAGCAGCATGGCAAACGGCGTCGTTCCACAGGAGCTTGTCGCTGCTGCCTCTGCAGCCGGCAAGCCGATCGCGGGCGGGAAAGAGGCGTTCAACCATTTCGCGGAGTCATTGCCGACTGGTAGTCATTGGCGACCGGAAATAGCCACGTTTTCAACCAGTGATATCGAGGTGCTCAAGAAGGTCGGCGGAAACCTCGGCTTCGCCGGGAATCTGATCGACGTTGGTGTCGGTGTTTACGAATGGCGAACCGGCACGCCGGCGGGAGAGGTCATCGCCAAGACAGGCGGCAGCATGGGCGGCGCTGCGGGAATGGGAACGCTCGGGGCGTACCTCGGTGCACCGGGGGGACCAGTTGGCGTGTTCGCGGGCGCTTTCATTTTGGGCACAATCGGTGCCATCGCCGGCGAGGAAGGCGGAGAAGCCGCGTACACGTGGATCATGGGCAGTTGATGAACGACGCGTTCATGCTTTCTGCCTTCGTCGGCCTCGGCGCCGCAATCTCTGCGCGGTGGATGCCTTTGGCCACCGGTCGAGTCGTGTTCTGGATCGGTACGGCTTGTGCATGCGTATCCGTCTTCTTGATGACTTATCCGCCCGAATGGCAGTCGGGACTTCTGATGTCGCTTTTCGTCGGATGCGCCACCGTTGTCACCGCATACATCAACACTGAATTCATCTCGATTGGCGGCAAGACCTACACTCTCTTCGCCGATAGTCATCGCATCGATGATTACGGCGGCGGACTCACAGCCAAAAAAGCGTGGTGGCTGGCGACCCTCGGGGTGGCCATGATCATCCTTATTGCCATCGTGTACTACGTGGCCGGAGCCGGCGCTTGGGTACCGACTGCGGGATGTGTCGTAATCATTGGTGCCGCACTATCATTCGGATACCGCGATGCAGCCACGGCTCAGCGACTTGCATCGGGTCAGCAGGTTCAATTCGGACTACTGTCGGTTATGACAGTGGGGATTTTCTCAGTCGCGTACCTAGGCTCATATCACGGCTGCAAACGCTGGCTCGTGAAACGGCAGGCATATGGACGACACCAACGACGACACCTTGAGTGAGACGCCCTCGCTAAGCTCGTTGGCTCGACACCGAAATCACCTCTCCAGTCAGGTAACTGGAGTATTCACTGGCGAGGAAGGCGATCGTGGCCGCGACCTCCCACGGCTCGGCGGCGCGGCCGAACGCCTCACCCTCCGAGAGTCGGTCCAGCAGGTCCGAACTGCTGGTCTTCTCGAGGAACTTGTGTCGCGCGATGCTCGGCGACACGGCGTTGATACGCACGCCGTACTCGACGGCTTCGATCGCGCTGCACCGCGTCAGCGCCATCACCCCGGCCTTGGCAGCGGCGTAGTGCGACTGCGAATGCTGTGCGCGCCAACCCAACACACTTGCATTGTTGACGATCACACCGCCGTGATCCGCTTCGCGGAAGTACCGCAGCGCTGCCCGCGTCGCGCGCATCACCGACGTCAGCGTGACGTTGAGGACGCGGTCCCACTCCTCATCGGTCATATCGACGACGGGCGTCTGCCCGCCCAGTCCGGCGTTGTTGACCAACACGTCCAGCCGGCCCATCCGCGCGGTGGTCGACGCGATCAGCGCGTCGACCTGGGCGGTGGACGTCACGTCACACACGACGCTCTCGACGCGCCCCAGGCCGAGTTCGGCCAGCTGGTCACGCGTCTCGTTCAGTCGCCGCTCGTGATGGTCGGACACCACCACGTCGGCGCCTTCGGCGAGCGCCCGACGCGCCACCGCGGCGCCGATACCCGTGCCGGCGGCTGCCGTCACGACGACCACCTTGCCGGTCAGAAGACCGTGTCCGGCAATCTCTTTCGGGGCTTCTGACAGGTTCAACCCTTGGGCTCCCTCGGTAGGCCGAGCACCCGCTCGGCGATGATGTTGCGCTGCACTTCGTTGGAGCCGCCGTAGATGGTGTCGGCTCGGGAGAACAGATACAGCCGCTGCCACTCGTCGAAGTCACCGTCGGTCAGCGTCAGACCATCGCGGCCGAGCACGTCCATCGCGATCTCGCCGAGGTCGCGATGCCAGTTCGCCCACAACAGCTTTGAGACATTGTCTTGACCCGGTTGTTCCACGTCCATCGTCGCCAGCGCATACGACCGCATCGTGCGCAGCCCCGCCCACGACCGTGCTAGCCGCTCGCGGATCAGCGGGTCATCGGCGGCGCCAGTGCGTTTCGCCAACTCGGCGACGCCGGAAAGCTCGCGCGCGTACTCGATCTGCTGACCGAGCGTGGACACTCCGCGCTCGAATGTCAGCGTGCCCATCGCGACCCGCCAGCCGTCACCCGGCTCACCGACCACCAGGGAAGCCTCGGTGCGCGCGTCGTCGAAGAAGACCTCGTTGAACTCCGAGTCACCGGTCAACTGCACGATCGGACGGACCTCGACACCGGGCTGGTCCAACGGCACCAACAGGTACGACAGCCCGGCGTGGCGCTTGGAACCCTTCTCGGTGCGGGCGACGACGAAGCACCACTGCGCCCAGTGCGCCAGCGAGGTCCACACCTTCTGGCCGTTGATCACCCACTCGTCGCCGTCGAGTTCGGCGGTCGTCGACACGTTCGCGAGGTCGCTGCCGGCGCCCGGCTCGGAGTAGCCCTGGCACCACAGCTCGGTGACATCGAGGATCTTCGGCAGGAACCGCTGCTGCTGCTCGGCGGTGCCATACGCGATCAGCGTCGGGCCGAGCAGTTCCTCACCGAAATGGTTGACCTTCGCCGGGGCGTTCGCGATCGCGTACTCCTCGTAGAACGCGACCCGGTGCGCGACGGAGAGCCCGCGGCCACCGTGCTCTTCCGGCCACCCGAGACAGGTGTAACCGGCCTCGGCGAGGTGCCTGTTCCACTTCAGGCGTTCCTCGAACGCCTCGTCCTCGCGCCCCGGGCCGCCGAGCCCTTTGAGCGCGGCGTACTCGCCGACCAGGTTGTCGGCGAGCCACTGACGGACCTCGGCCCGGAACTCCTCGACCTCAATCACCCTTGTAGGCTAACCTACCAAGCACTTGCTTTGTTAGAGGAGCATCGATGATTGCCGATCGGCGGACCGTCCCCCGGGTCTTGGACCGGATCGCCGACCAGTTTTCCGACCACAATGCGCTGGTCACCGACGATCGTCGGATCACCTACGCCGAACTGCGCGACGAGGTGCGACGCGTCGCCGCCGCGATGATCGCCCTCGGGATCAACGCGGGGGACCGCGTCGCGATCTGGTCACCCAACACCTGGCACTGGGTCGTCGCCTGCCTGGGCACCCACTACGCCGGCGGCGTCGTGGTCCCGCTCAACACCCGCTACACCGCCAGCGAGGCCACCGACATTCTCGGGCGGACGCGCGCTCCCCTGCTGTTCGCATCGGGCGAGTTCCTCGGCGCCGACAGGGCAGCATCCCTGGACCGCCACGCGCTGCCCGACCTGCGCCACGTGGTGCGGGTACCGGTCGATAAGGACGACGGCACCTGGGACGAGTTCACCGCTGCCGGCACGGACCTCGACGCCGTCGACACGCGGGCGGCCGCAATCCAACCCGACGACGTGTCCGACATCCTGTTCACCTCCGGCACCACCGGGCGCAGCAAGGGTGTGCTGTGCGCGCACCGGCAATCGCTCGACGCGCCCGCGGCCTGGGCGGAGTGCGGGCGACTCACCAGCGACGACCGCTACCTGTGCATCAACCCGTTCTTCCACAACTTCGGCTTCAAAGCCGGCATCCTGGCCTGCCTGCAGACCGGCGCGACGCTCATACCGCAGTTGACGTTCGATCCCGAGAAGACGATGGCCGCCGTGCAGGAACACCGGATCACGGTGCTGCCCGGGCCACCGACGATCTACCAGACGCTGCTCGACCACCCGAAACGCGCCGACTACGACCTGTCCTCGCTCCGCTTCGCGGTCACCGGCGCGGCGACGATCCCGGTCGTGCTGATCGAGCGGATGCAAAACGAACTCGACATCGACATCGTGCTGACCGCGTACGGCCTGACCGAGGCAAGCGGTTTCGGCACCATGTGCCGCGCCGACGACGACGCCGTCACCGTCGCCACCACCTCCGGACGACCGATCGCGGATTTCGAGCTGCGCATCGACGGAGCCGGCGAAGACGACGCGGGCGAGGTGCTGCTGCGCGGACCGAACGTGATGCTCGGCTATCTCGACGATCCCGACGCGACCAGCGCCGCAATCGATTCCGATGGCTGGCTGCACACCGGCGACGTCGGCACCCTCGACGCGAACGGCAACCTGCGCATCACCGACCGCCTCAAGGACATGTATATCTGCGGCGGCTTCAACGTCTATCCGGCCGAGATCGAACAGGTGCTGGCCCGGCTCGACGGCGTCGCCGAGACCGCGGTGATCGGGGTGCCCGACGAACGACTCGGCGAGGTGGGCAAGGCATTCGTCGTCACCAAGCCCGGCTTCGAACTCGACGAAGAGACAGTGATCACCTACACCCGTCAGCATCTGGCGAACTTCAAGACACCGCGTTCGGTGGAGTTCCTCGATGCATTGCCGCGCAACCCGGGCGGCAAGGTGGTCAAGCCCCTGTTGCGCAACCAGACTGAAAGGGCCTGATGTGGACCTGAATTTCGACGACGCGACCCTGGCCTTCCAGGCGGAGGTACGCGAGTTCCTGGCGAGCAACAAAGACTCCTTCCCGACAAAGTCCTATGACACGGCCGAAGGATTCGAGCAGCACCGCCGTTGGGACAAGGTGCTTTTCGACGCGGGACTGTCGGTTGTGACGTGGCCGGAGAAGTACGGCGGCCGCGACGCGAGCCTGCTGCAGTGGGTCGTTTACGAGGAGGAGTACTTCCGGGCGGGCGCACCGGGACGCGCCAGCGCGAACGGCACCTCGATGCTGGCACCGACCCTCTTCGCGCACGGCACCGAAGAGCAGCTCGATCGGGTACTGCCGAAAATGGCGAGCGGCGAGGAGATTTGGGCGCAAGCGTGGTCTGAGCCGGAGTCCGGCAGCGACCTTGCCTCGCTCAGGTCGACCGCTACCAGGACCGACGGCGGCTGGCTGCTCAACGGCCAGAAGATCTGGAGTTCACGTGCACCGTTCGGTGAGCGTGGGTTCGGTCTGTTCCGCTCGGATCCGGAGGCGCAGCGCCACAAGGGGCTGACGTACTTCATGTTCGATCTGGCGGCCGACGGGATCACGGTGCGACCCATCGCCCAGCTCGGCGGCGACACCGGCTTCGGCGAGATCTTCCTCGACGACGTGTTCGTGCCCGACCACGACGTGATCGGTGAGGTCCACGACGGCTGGCGCGCGGCGATGAGCACGTCGAGCAACGAGCGCGGTATGTCGCTGCGAAGCCCTGCGCGGTTCCTCGCCCCGGCTGAACGGCTTGTCGCGCAATGGAAGCAGAGCCCGGACACCGATTTGAAGGCTGCGTTCGCCGATCGGGTCGCCGACGCCTGGATCAAGGCGCAGGCGTACCGCCTGCACACGTTCGGCACGGTCACCAGAGTGAGCGCAGGCGGTGAGCTGGGAGCCGAGTCGAGCGTGACCAAGGTGTTCTGGTCGGACCTCGACGTCGCCATCCACCAAACGGCCTTGGATCTGCGCGGAGCAGACGCCGAGCTCGCCGATAGCTGGACCGAAGGGTTGTTGTTCTCTCTCGGCGGCCCGATCTACGCGGGCACCAACGAGATTCAGCGCAACATCATCGCCGAACGCCTGCTGGGACTCCCCCGAAAGTAGACAGATGAACTTCGAGATTGACGAACAGCAGCGCGACTTCGCCGCCAGCATCGACGCTGCGCTGGGCGCCGCCGACATGCCGGGGGCGGTTCGGGCGTGGGCCGCAGGTGACCCCGCTCCCGGCCGCAAGGTGTGGGCACAGCTGGCGGAGCTCGGCGTCACCGCGCTCGTCGTCCCCGAGAAGTACGACGGAATCGAGGCGCATCCGGTCGACCTGGTGGTCGCGCTGGAACGGCTCGGCCGGTGGTGCGTGCCCGGGCCGGTTGCCGAATCGATCGCCGTCGCACCGCTGCTGCTGCGCGAGGACGAACGAAGTGCAGCCTTGGCATCAGGCGAGCTGATCGCCACCGTGGCCATGCCGCCGCATGTGCCGCGTGCCGTCGACGCCGACACCGCGGGGCTGATCCTGCTGGCAGCCGACGGTCAAGTGCGCGACGCCACCCCGGGTGCCCAGCACGAGTCCGTCGACCCCAGCCGAAAGCTGTTCGACGTCAACGCGTCCGGGGACGCAAACCCGGCCGATGTAGCGCGCGCCTACCAGTTCGGTGTGCTTGCTATCGCCGCCCAGTTGGTCGGCGCCGGGCAGGCGATGCTGGACATGTCGGTCGAATATGCCAAGCAGCGCAGCCAGTTCGGCAAGGCCATCGGCACCTATCAGGCCATCAAGCACAAACTCGCCGACGTGCACATCGCGGTGGAGCTGGCTCGCCCGCTGGTATACGGCGCGGCGCTGTCGCTGGCCGACGGGTCGCCCGACACCGCGCGTGACGTCAGCGCCGCCAACGTCGCCGCCTCCGAAGCAGCACTGCTCGCAGCGCGTTCGTCGTTGCAGACGCACGGCGCGATCGGCTTCACCCAGGAGCACGATCTGTCGTTGTGGCTGCTGCGCGTTCAGGCCTTGCGCTCGGCGTGGGGTGACCCGAGTGTGCACCGTCGGCGAGTATTGGAGGGCCTCTCGTGAGTGAAGAACGGCAACTTCTGCGTGAGACCGTCGCGGCGCTTGTCGAGAAACATGCCTCGCCCGCCGCGGTCCGCGAGGCGATGGAATCCGAACGCGGATACGACGAATCGCTGTGGACGCTGCTGTGTGAGCAGGTCGGTGCGGCGGCGCTGGTGGTGCCCGAAGAGCTCGGCGGGGCGGGTGGTGAACTCGCCGACGCGGCCGTCGTACTCGAGGAACTGGGCAAGGCGTTGGTGCCGACGCCGCTGCTCGGTACCACGCTCGCCGAGCTCGCGCTGCTGGCGGCCGACGAACCGGATACCGGCGCGCTCGAAGGGTTGACCGAGGGCGTCAAGCTCGGCGCGGTCGTGTTCGACGCCGGCTACGTCGTCAACGGTGACGTCGCCGACGTGGTGATCGCCGCCGACGGTGAGCGGCTTGCCAGGTGGACGGAGTTCACGGCCCATCGTGTCGAGGCGATGGACTTGACGCGCCGGCTGGCACGCGTCGAGCCGCAGGAGACCGTCGACATCGGTGCCGACCCCGGCCTGGCCGACACCGCCGCGCTGCTGCTCGCCGCTGAGCAGATCGGCGCGGCCAGCCGGTGCCTCGACCTCACGGTGCAGTACACGAAGGACCGGGTGCAGTTCGGCAGGCCGATCGGCAGTTTTCAGGCGCTTAAGCACCGGATGGCCGACCTGTACGTGGCGGTGCAGTCCGCACGCGCCGTCGTCGACGAGGCGATGGCGACGCCGTCGGCGACATCTGCTGCGCTGGCCCGGTTCTCGGCGAGTGAAGCACTCATAAAGGTGGCAGCCGAAGCCGTGCAGATGCACGGCGGCATAGCGATCACCTGGGAACACGACATCCAGCTCTACTTCAAGCGCGCGCACGGCAGCGCGCAGCTGCTCGGGCCGCCGCGCGAATATCTGCGGCGGCTCGAGTCGCAGGTGTTCTAGCGTTACAGCGTGAGTACTTCGCTGCGGTCCGGGGTTCCGCCGTTCTACGTGATGGACGTGTGGCTGGCCGCCGCGGAACGCCAGCGCAGCCACGGCGACCTGGTCAACCTCTCCGCCGGGCAGCCCAGTGCCGGCGCGCCCGCGGCGGTGCGGGCGGCGGCCAGGGAAGCGCTGGACACCACGGTGCTCGGTTACACCGTCGCGCTCGGCATTCCGGAACTGCGGGTCGCGATCGCGGGCGCGTATCTGGATCGGCACGGGCTGCACGTCGACCCGAACGATGTTGTGATCACGACGGGTTCGTCAGGCGGGATCACCGTGCCGGTCGGGTTGGCCGGGCTGGCCACGATGACGCCCCGCACGGGCGGGTCGAGCTCCTCGAGCATCTGCACAGTGGGCTGGAAACGGGTCTCGGGGCCGCAGGGAATCTCGACGACCTCACAGCCGAGCGCCGACAAGATGTTTCGGTAACACGGATAGCCGGGACTGGCGATCGCCACCCGGTCGCCGACGTCGAAACAGGCCAGGAACGTCAACAGGAACCCGCCTGACGAACCCGTCGTGATCACAACATCGTTCGGGTCGACGTGCAGCCCGTGCCGATCCAGATACGCGCCCG
>NZ_LZKP01000208.1 GCF_001672895.1 Mycobacterium sp. E740 | reverse complement strand
CAACGCGCGCACCATCCGGTGGACCGTCGCGGTCGCTCCTGCGGTGATGGCTGCGGGCCTCGCCCTGGCGGCGGCGACCATGCGCGGCGACGCCTCGCCCGCTTTGGTCGCGGTGTGGGCGCTGGCACTGGTCCTGACGGGTGCCGGCGTCGGCATCGCGTGGCCGCACCTGTCGGCGTGGGCGATGAGCCGGGTGGACGATCCGGCGGAAGGGCCTACCGCGGCTGCTGCGATCAACACCGTGCAGCTGATCTCCGGGGCATTCGGCGCGGGGCTGGCCGGGGTGTTGGTGAACCTCAGCGACACCGGCGACGCCACGCCCGCGCGGTGGCTGCTGGCGGGGTTCGCGGTACTCGCCGCACTCGGCCTCGTGGCGTCCACGCGAAGCGGACGCTCACACCCGGCGTGATCCCAGCCCGGCGGCGAACCGCAGATCCGACACCAGTGCCTGAAAGGCTTGCTCGCGATCCTGCGGCGGACCACGCAGCACCGACGACGGGTGTGCAGTCGCCACCACCTCCGGTGCGATGTCGATCTCGTCGATCTCCGGTAGCCGCAATGCTTCGCCGCGGTGTGCCGTCAGCCGAAATGCGCTGCCCAGCAACGACTGTGCCGCGGTGGCGCCCATGAGCACCAGCACCTCGGGCCGCACCGCGTCCAGTTCCGCGAGCAACCACGGCCGACACGCCACCACCTCGGTGCGACCGGGGGTCTTGTGGATGCGGCGCTTACCCCGTTCGGGCAGGGTGAACTTGAAGTGTTTGACCGCATTGGTCACATAAACCCGGTCGCGGTCGATGCCGGCCTGCACGAGCGCCTTGTCCAGCAGCTTTCCGGCGGGGCCGACGAACGGCGCGCCGGCCCTGTCCTCCTGATCGCCG
>NZ_LZKP01000207.1 GCF_001672895.1 Mycobacterium sp. E740 | reverse complement strand
CGATCAAGGCCAAGGAGCTCTTCCAGCGCGACAAGGACTACATCGTGCGCGACGGCGAGGTGCTCATCGTCGACGAGTTCACCGGCCGCGTGCTGATCGGCCGCCGCTACAACGAGGGCATGCACCAGGCCATCGAGGCCAAGGAGCACGTCGAGATCAAAGCCGAGAACCAGACCCTGGCCACGATCACCCTGCAGAACTACTTCCGGCTCTACGACAAGCTCGCCGGCATGACCGGTACCGCCCAGACCGAGGCGGCCGAGCTGCATGAGATCTACAAGCTCGGCGTCGTGCCGATCCCCACGAACAAGCCGATGATCCGTGCCGACCAGTCGGACCTGATCTACAAGACCGAAGAGGCCAAGTACATCGCGGTCGTCGACGATGAGCACCTCGCCGTCGCGCACGATGTAGTCCTTGTCGCGCTGGAAGAGCTCCTTGGCCTTGATCGCGTTGTTGAGGTAGCTGACCAGCGGCGAGTTGGCGGCCTCGTAGAGGTTGTCGATGCCGAGTTGGTCTTCGACGAACTCGACGCCCAGTTCGTGCACGCCGACGGTCCGCTTGCGGATGTCGACCTCGTAGTGGACGTCCTTTTCCATCAGCGGGGCGAGGCGGGCGAACTCGGTGTACCAGTTCGACGCGCCGTCGGCCGGCCCGGAGATGATCAGCGGCGTGCGGGCCTCGTCGATGAGGATGGAGTCGACCTCGTCGACGATGGCGTAGTTGTGGCCGCGCTGCACCAGGTCGGCGAGCGAGTGCGCCATGTTGTCGCGCAGATAGTCGAAGCCGAACTCGTTGTTGGTGCCGTAGGTGATGTCGGCGGCGTACGCGGTGCGCCGTTCGTCGGGGGTGAGCCCGGACAGGATGACGCCGACGGACAACCCGAGGAACCGGTGCACGCGGCCCATCCACTCGGCGTCGCGTTTGGCGAGGTAGTCGTTGACGGTGACGACGTGCACGCCGTTGCCTGCCAGCGCGTTGAGGTATGCGGGCAGCACGCAGGTCAGCGTCTTGCCTTCACCGGTCTTCATCTCGGCGACGTTGCCGAAGTGCAGCGCCGCGCCACCCATCACCTGCACGTCGAAGTGGCGCTGGTCGAGCACGCGCCAGGACGCCTCCCGCGCGACGGCGAAGGCCTCGGGCAGCAGGTCGTCGAGGCTGGTGCCGTCGTTCACCCGCTTCTTGAACTCGTCGGTCTTGGCACGCAGTTCGGCGTCGGAAAGCTTGGCGACGTCGTCGGACAACGAGTCGACGTAGTCGGCGACTCCTTTGAGGCGCTTGACCATGCGGCCTTCGCCGAGACGCAGCAACTTCTGCAGCACGCTAGTTCCCCTATGGGTTGAAAGTCTTGAGCTCAAACCATGGTAGGTGACGTGCGGACAGACCCGGCCGCGCTACGGCAGGCCAGGCGAAATAGGGCCGCCGGCTCAGGACAGCCGGATCAGACCGTAGTCGTAGGCGTGCCTTCGATAGACGACGGTGGGGCGGTCGGACTCCTTGTCGTGGAACAGGAAGAAGTCATGGCCGACCAGTTCCATCTGCGACAGCGCATCGTCGACGGTCATCGGTGTGGCCGGGTGTTCCTTGACGCGGACGATCCGGCCGGGCTCGTGGTCGTCGAGCGTCGCGCCGTCATGCTCGGCCTCGGCCGAGGGTGAATCCGGCACCGTGGCGACGGCCGTTGCTTCGGCGACCGACACCGGCGTCTTGTCGCCGTAGTGGATCTTGCGCCGGTCCTTGGCGCGGCGCAGCCGGCTCTCGAGTTTGGCGACGGCGGCTTCGAGCGCGCCGTAGAAGCTGTCGGCGCAGGCTTCACCGCGGACCACGGGGCCGCGGCCCCGCGCGGTGATCTCGACGTGTTGACAGTTCTTGCGTTGACGTCGGTTGCGCTCGTGGTCGAGCTCGACGTCGAACAAGTAGATCGTGCGGTCGAATCGTTCCAGGCGTGACAGTTTCTCTGTGACGTAGTTGCGGTAGTGGTCGGGGATCTCGACGTTGCGGCCGGTGACCACAACCTCGGCGTGCGGTCGTGATTCGGGCGTCTCGTCCTCGATCACCATCGTGCGCGAGTCCAGGGATTGGGTTGACATGCTTGGCAACTCGTTTCTTCGGCGTCCGCACGCGTGAGCGTGCCCGGGCTGTTGGGATCCGCACCGACGTGGCTTTGCATGTCTCGCCGCTCGCCGGTGCAAGGTGTCGTCTACTCACCTCCTACCGCTTCGGCGATATGGCGCCTTCATCTTCAGCGCCGGCCGTGAGTCATTCACGGGTGTTGAAGCCGACCGTAGCCGCGTTCACCCGGGAGTGCCAGCGAATCCGCCCACCTGTTTCGAGTTCTTCATCTTGACCTGATATGCGCGACCGTCACGCGTTGGCCACCACGAGCACACCCGCCACCCGGGCGCCACCGCTGCGCAGCACCCGGACCGATTCGGCGGCCGTCGCACCGGTGGTGAGGACGTCGTCGACGACGAGCACCTCGCCGGTGACGCGACGCTTCGCCGCGACGCGCCCGGCGATGTTTCGCTGCCGGTCGGCCGGTGACAACCCGACCGAGTCGGCGGCCGACGCGCGGGTCCGCAGGGCCGCGGCGACGGCCACTGCGGGCAGGTCGTCCGTCGCCGCTCGTGCCATCCGCGTCACCGGGTCCCCGCCGCGACGCCGGGCCGACCACCGGCGGGTCGGCGCGGGCACCACGGTCAACGGGGTGTCGACCAGCCCCCAGGTGAGCAGATGCAGCAGGCCGTCGCGCAGCGCGGCGGCGAGCGGCCGCAGCAGATCGGCCCGGCCGTGCTCCTTGAGCGCGATGACCGCTGCGCGCCGCGGCCCGGCGTACCGGCCGAGCGAGTACACGGGGACGCCCGTCTCCAGCCGCGGCGCCACCAGGTGCGGGTCCTCGGGCCGGACTGTCAGCGTGCGGGCGCAGGCCGCACACCACCGCGTCGACGGGTCACCACATCCGCCGCATTGCAGCGGCAGCACCAGGTCCAGCATGTCGGCAGTGTGCCGCGCAGGGGTGACAACCTCGCGATGCACGGGCGATCGAACGGCCGGCGTGACGCCGCTAGTGTGCACTGAGATCGCGAAAAATGCTCGTGGCGGCCATATTTGCGATCTGAGTGCACACCAGACGGAATCCGGGCCGCTCCCGCGACCGGCGGTCAGCCCGGAAGCACCGGCTGGGCGCCGGCCACCATGAGTGGACGCACCTCGGCCCACGCCGGGTCGTCCTCGGGCACCGATCCGGACAGCTGCACCACGCCGCGAGCGTCCGCCACGTACACCGTCGACGGGTTGGCCGCGACGGTGGTTACGGGCATCATCAGGTTGCGGCTGGGGCCGTCGGAGTTGACGCCGTCGAGGTTGACGTAGGACACCGGATGCTGCGGGTCGGTGCGGCTGACCACGATGTCGTCGCCGGTGCGCCAGGCCAGCGAAACCACCGTGTTGCGCAGGCCGAAGCCCAGCCGTCGCGGATAGGTCAGCGCATAGCCGCCGCCGGGTGTCTGCTCGACACCGGCCAGGATCACCTGCCCCTCGATCACCAACGCGGCGCGGGTGCCGTCGCGCGACAGTTGCAGCTCGGTGATCACGCCGGGAAACCGGCTCGAGACCGACGTGGAGTCGACCGGTATACGCGCCGGCTGGCCCGAGGCGTCCTGGATCACGCGCACGACGTTGTTGCCGTCGATCACCACCCACACCGCGTTGTCGAGCGCCCAGCTCGGCCGCGACAGGCTCCTGGCGTCGAGCACCTGCGAGGCATTGCCGCCGAGCGCGCCCACCCACATCGACGACGCCGCGTCGGGAGCGCCCGCACGCAGCGACACGATCGACGCGACCTCCTGCCCGGTGCGCGACACCGCCGCCGCGGCCTGGTTCTGCATCTGGCCGAACGCCCCCGCGACCCGGGGCGCCCGCTGACCGTCGAGCGCGACGAGTGAGCCGCCCACGAGCGCGTGCAGACCCGCAGCGACACCGGAGGCCGCCCCCGGGTCGGTGGCCGCCACGTCGGATGTCTGCCACCCGTCGGCGAACCGGTCGTCGAGTGCCGCCCCGTCAGCGTTTATCACGTACGGTCCGTTGACGCCCGCGCGTGACAGCGTCCAGATCAGTTGCGCGGCAAGCAGTTGCCTGCTGTGCGGGTCGGTGGTCGACAGGTTGTCCAGATCGATCCTGGCCCCGCCGTAACCGCGGCCGACGCCCATCTTCCCGCCGTCGGCGCGGGTCACCGGACCGCGCAGTTTCAGTGGCGGTTCGAGCAGGTTGCGCACCGTCTTGGCCATCTCCGGACGCGGGCCAGCGATGAGCTTGCTGACCAGTTCGGTGGCCAACTGGTCGGGATCGGACACCGCGACGTAACGCGGGTCGGGTACGACGGTGCCGCCGGTAGGGTCGACGAAGTACAGGGTGTTGCGCTTGTAGGTCGACTGAAACTGTTGCCAGTCAAGGAAAACCCCGTTGGGCAATTTGTCGATGCGCCAACCGCCCGGTGTCTTCACCAAGTCGATCGGTCCGGGATCCGGCAGCGCGCCCTCGCCCGTCTCGAACACACCCATGTCGGACAGCGACCCCAGGATGTCGGCGCGCATGTTCACCGAAACCCGCTCAGGGCCACGGGTTTCGACGAACACGACGTTGTCGATGAGAAGCGCGCTGCCCGCGTCGTCCCAGGTGCTCGAGGCCGATTCGGTGAGGAACTGGCGCGCGGCCAGATGCCGGTTCGCGGGATCAGCTGTGGCTTTGAGGAATTCGCGGAGCAGCACATCGGGGTCCATCCCCGGCGTCGGCTTGGGCAGGCTGGGCGGCGCGGGCCGGTCAACGGTCCCGATGGCTTGCGGCGACGAAGAACTCGGCACGCCCGCGCACCCCGTCAGTACCAGTGCCAGCAGACAGAAGACCGCCAGCAGCCTTCTCACACGGACTCCTGGGCGGGTTCCCGGCCGCGGGTACGCGTCGGCGGCGCCTCGGGCCCAACAGGTTTCATCGGCAGCGGGCTGGCCGTCACCTTGTGTCCGCGCACCAGTGGCAGCGTGAGACGGAAGCATGCGCCCTTGCCCGGCTCACCCCACGCCTCGAGTCTGCCCTGGTGCAATCGGGCGTCCTCGATGCTGATCGCCAGACCCAGGCCGGTGCCGCCCGATCGGCGGACCCGCGACGGATCCGACCGCCAGAACCGGCTGAAAACCAGCTTCTCCTCGCCCGGCCGCAGCCCGACGCCGTAGTCGCGGACGGTGACCGCGACGGTGTCCGCGTCCGCGGCCATCCGGATCCGGACCGGCTTGCGCTCGGCGTGGTCGATGGCGTTGGCGATGAGGTTTCGCAGGATGCGCTCGACGCGCCGCGGATCGACCTCGGCGATGACGTCCTCGGCGGGCATGTCGACGATCAGTTCGACGTCGGCGTCCTGCGCGAGGTGCCCGACGTTGTCCAGCGCGCTTCGCACCGTCGACCGCAGATCCACCGACTCGACCGAGAGCTCCGCGACACCGGCGTCGTGGCGCGAAATCTCGAGCAGGTCGTTGAGCAGCGTCTCGAACCGGTCGAGTTCGCTGACCATCAGCTCCGTGGAGCGGCGCAACGCGGGATCGGGATCGTCAGCCGAGTCGTGGATGTGGTCGTGGATCAGGTCGGCGGCCATGCGCACCGTGGTCAGCGGGGTGCGCAGCTCGTGGCTGACGTCGGAGGTGAACCGGCGCTGCAGGTTGCCGAACTCTTCGAGCTGGGTGATCTGGCGGTGCAGGCTTTCGGCCATGTCGTTGAACGACACCGCCAGCCGCGCCATGTCGTCCTCGCCACGCACCGGCATGCGCTCGGTGAGGTGCCCTTCGGCGAACCGCTCGGCGATGCGCGACGCCGACCGCACCGGAAGCACGATCTGGCGCGCCACCAGCAGCGCGATCGCGGCCAGCAGGCCGAGCAGCACCACCCCACCGGTCGCCATCGTGCCGCGTACCAGCGCGATCGTCGACTCTTCGTTGTTCAGCGGGAAGATCAGGTAGAGCTCCAGGTTCGCCACTGGCGAGGACGTGGGGCTGCCGACGATGAGCGCGGGCCCGGAGAAGCTGTCGGTGTGCACTCCGGCGTACTGGTAGCTGACCTGGCCGGCTTTGACGAACTCGCGAAGCGCGGCCGGCACCTGCTGCACCGGGCCCGCCGCGGTCGCCGCACGCGGACCGTCGCCCGGCACCACCAGAACAGCGTCGAACGTGCCGGCGAGGCCCGGGCCCGAGTCGGCGGTGCGGTCGATCAACGTGTTGCGCGCGAGCTGAAGGCTGCTGTCCAGGGAGCGGCTCTCCTCCCCGCCGACGATGCCGCTGACCGTCGTGCGCGCCCGGTCGATCTCCTCGGTGGCGGCGCGCACCTTGACGTCCAGGATGCGATCGGTGATCTGGCTGGTCAGCACGAAGCCGAGCACGAGGATGACACCCAGCGACAGGCCGAGAGTCAACGAGACGACGCGCAGTTGCAGGGAGCGGCGCCAGGCGAGGCTCAGTGCCCGGCCCAGCGCGCCGAGGCCCCGTACGAGTGGTGCCGAACGACGATGGATGCGTCGCCTCGAGCTGAAGATCACGGCAGCGACCTAGCGGTCATAGGTCGCGGGCAACCGCCGAGCCGGGAAACTCACGGCGGTCCGGCCTTGTATCCCACTCCTCGAACGGTCAGCACCACCTGGGGGTTCTCCGGGTCCTTCTCGACCTTGGCCCGCAGCCGCTGGACATGCACGTTCACCAAACGGGTGTCGGCGGGGTGCCGGTACCCCCACACCTGTTCGAGCAGCACATCACGAGTAAACACCTGCCGCGGTTTGCGTGCCAGCGCCACCAACAGGTCGAACTCCAGTGGGGTCAGCGAGATCTGCTCGCCCAGGCGGGTCACCTTGTGCGCGGGCACGTCGATCTCGACGTCACCGATGGACAGCATCTCGGCGGGCTCGTCCTCGTTGCGCCGCAGCCGTGCGCGCACGCGCGCGACGAGTTCCTTCGGCTTGAACGGCTTCATCACGTAGTCGTCGGCGCCGGACTCCAGGCCCAGCACCACGTCGACGGTGTCCGTCTTGGCGGTCAGCATGACGATTGGGACACCGGAGTCGGCGCGCAGCACCCGGCACACGTCGATCCCATTCATGCCCGGCAACATCAGGTCGAGCAGCACCAGGTCGGGCCGCAGCTCGCGGACCGCGGTGAGCGCCTGGGTGCCGTCGCCGATGACCGCGGTGTCGAAGCCTTCGCCCCGCAGCACGATCGTGAGCATCTCGGCCAGCGAAGGGTCATCGTCGACCACCAGAATCCTTTGCCTCATGGAGTCCATGGTGTCACCGAATTGCGATAAACCCCGGCTACCACGCGGCGCGTTTCGCGTGTTGACCGGGATTTGCGGGGCGCTGGTATGCGTCGAGCGCAAGCTAGCCGAGTTCGGCGGCCAGTTCGGCGGCGTCGACGTCGGGCCCGGCCACCTCCCAGCGCCCACACCAGGCGCCGGCGGCCAATGCGGCGTACACGTCCGACGTGCGCTGCTGCAGCCCGCCGTCGCGCTCGTAGGCGTCCTTGGGCCGGTCGGCCTCGGTGTTGGCGCGGTGTTCGGCACGCTGCGCCGCGAGTTCGGTCGGGACGGCCAGCAGTATCTGGGCATCGGGTCTCGGCAGTGCGAGCCGCTCGTACTCGAAGACCCGCACCCAGTCGACGACGTCGCCGTCTGCGCCCTGGTGCAGGCGCGCGGCACTGTAAGCGGCGTTGGACGCCACATAGCGGTCGAGGATGACGACGTCGTACTCGTCGCGCAGGCGCTCGATCTCGGCGGCGGCGCGCTGACGGTCGAGCGCGAACAACACCGCCATCGCGTACACGGAATCGGCCAGATCGCCGTGGGCGCCGTGCAGTGCCTCGGCGGCCACGTCGGCCTCGACCGACCGGCCGTACCGCGGAAACGCCAGGCTGGCCACCGTGCGGCCCGCCGCCTCGAACGCGGTCCGCAGCCCGTTGGTCAGCGTGCGCTTGCCCGCTCCGTCGACGCCCTCGATCACGATGAGCACGCGGCGAGCGTAACCGCGCGGCGGCCGACGGACTCCGCTGCCACCCGGCAAAACGATCTACAGGTCGTGCTCCGCCGGATCGATGTCCTTCGAAATCGCTTGTATCCGTTGCAGATCGGCCGGACGGATGTCGTCGCGTTCGGCCATCTCCTCCATCAGCAACCGGATCTGCTCCTGCAGCGCGGGCACGTACTGCTCGCAGCCCGCGGTCCTGACGTGTTCGATCAGCATCCGCAGGACACGCAGCTGCGCGGTGACCACGTGCGGCTGGCTGCCCGAAGTCTGGCGGATCTGGTCGAAGGCGTGCGCGATGTACTCCTCGTGGGACAGGTCCCACGGGCGCAGCAGGATTCTGCCGCCGGCGCCGCGCACCGACTGCGGCGGCATGTCGGCCGTCAACAGTTCGCGCATGAGGCTGCCCAGGCGCAGCACCACGTCGGTCGCCGTCGTCGGGTCGTTGATCGCCGGGCTGAGCGCACGCAGCGCGATGTCGACCAGCTGCCGGATGCCGAAGTCGACGTCCTGTTGCATCGTCCGGATGTCGGCGATCTCCACCGTCGACAACAGCTTCCGCGCGACGCGGTCGGCATCGGGAGGCACCGGCCACAGCGTCATCAGAACCTCGCCGCGGTGGATGTAGGCACCGGTGCGGGTCTCGAGTCGCACGACCGTCGACGGCGGCACCGCGGCCAGGATGTAGCGGCTGGCCGCCTGGGTGACCCACCCGTCGTTGCCCGCGCGCACCGTCAGCCGGCTCTCGGGGACCTCGGCCGGCTCGTCCTCCGCCGGAGTCTCCGCGCGGGCCTGGCGCGCCTGTTCGCCGATGACGGAATCGGCCTCCGCGGCGATGGTCCGCACCACCTCACCGACCTGCAGTCCGTACGCCAGCCGGTTGAGGTAGGCGATGATCAGCAGGACCGTCGCGACCGCCAGGACCATGGCCGCGGTCATCGAGACACGCGGCGCGTTCGAGGTGGGTACGCCGCTGATGTGGCGAAGCGTCAGCACGCAGAACACGAAAGTGGCTACCAGCAGACCGATGACGAGTTGGCTGAACCTGTCCCTGATGAACGATCGCATCACGCGCGGCGAGAACTGGCTGCTGGCCAGCTGCAGGCTGACCACCGTCAGGGAGAACACCACACCCGCGGTCGTGATCGTCGCTCCCGCAACGGTACTGAGCAGCCAGGTGGCGGCGTTGCTGTTCATCTCGACGGTCAACGGCAGCGACCTGTCCACGCCGACGACGCCGTCGAGATAGGCGGCCACCTCAGCCGACACGATGCCGCCGACCAGAACCAGCGCCGGTAGCGCGAAGAGGCTTTCGCGGAAGTTGTAGAGGGCGGTGGAGATTCGCAGTGCGGACGACGAGGCGGTGCGGCGCGTCATGCCGAGGTTTCTCCCTGTTCGGGTGCGTTCGGGTTCGGTGAGGAGTACCCGCGTTCGACCCGATCGACCGAGGATTCGCACGACAGCCTGCCGATCCGCTGCCGGTTGCCTGGCAAGGCCCTTGGGGACTCGCGCATCGGATCAGTATCACGCACAGACTGGCGGTATACGCAGCCGCGACACGAGGAGGCAATGCGATGTTGAATGTCCGAACGCCGCGCTGGAGGACGAGGCTCGCCTGCACCGCCGCGCTGTGCGGCGCCGCACTGTCCGGCGCCGCCGGGTTCGCGCACGCCGTCCCGGAATCGGGAATGAATCCGCCCGGCTGTACCGCCGCGGACCTCGAAGGGGTCCGGGCCGGGGTGGACGCCTCGACGTCGGCCTACCTGTTCAGCCACCCCGACCTGAACGGCTTCATCCACACCATGCAGGGCAAGACCCGTGAGCAAGTGGCCGACCAGATGAAGGGGTACATGGCCGGCCATCCGCAGGAGAACGCGGAGATGACCGGGATCCGGCAACCGCTGGTGGACCTCAAGAACCGTTGCGGCGCAATGGTCACTCCCTGACGCGGCGCGCCCCGTCCTGATCCGGCTCGGTCGGCGCCGTCCGCCGGCGAAGCCATCGGGCGAACTCGATGCTCGCCGCGAGAGCGAGCGCGACACCGAAGGACAGCGCGAACGCCCACAGGGCGTGGTCGGCGAACACGTGCCCGCCCAGATAACCGAGCAGCGTGTTGATCGTCGCCCACAGCGCCGCACCGACCGCGTCGAATGCCAGGAACTGGCGGTACGGAAACCGCAGCACACCGCACGCGATCGTCGTCGCCGTACGCCCACCCGGCAGGAACCGGCCCACGATCACCAGCGAGCCGCCGTACCGCTTCAACTGCCGCTGCGCCAAATCCAAACTGCGCCTGCCCTTTTCGCCGCGAGTTATCCAGCGGTGCGCCCAGCCCTGCGCCGAGCGGCCGATCCAGTAGGCAAGGTTGTCGCCGAGTAACGCGCCGGCAGACCCCATCACAATCACCCAGCCCAGCACCATCCGGCCATTCGCCGCGAGAATGCCTCCGGTGAGGAGCGCGGTCTCGCTGGGCAGCGCTGGAACGACCGAGTCGAATGTGCAGAAGACCAGGATCAGCGGATAGGCCCACCAGGCGTCACCGAGGAAGTCCAGCAGCGAATCGAACATCGGTCACTCCGGCAACGCCAGCGACCGCCTAGTCCGGGACGACGCGGTTCCACACCCGGTGCTCACCGAGACCGGCGAGCAACGCTTCGGCGAGCTGGGCCGGGTCCGAGCCCGCGAGAACGCCTTCCGCTGCGTCGGAGACCCCCGCGGCGGCGAGCAGACCCTCGCCCTGCGGCAACACGCCGATCGCCTTCAGGTGCCGGAACGCCTCGTCGACCATGACCCTGGCCCCGGTGTCGGGCGGTGAACCCGCGAGCACCAAGGCGTCGAACTCCACCGACCGCCCGGTGGTGTAGGTGCGGGAAATCGGAAGGCCGGCATCGCCGTTGGGAAGCATGCCGCCATGCGAGGCGGTGACCAGGGGCACCACATCCGCACCGGCGAACGCCGCGACGATCGCCGCGATTTCAGCGGGATCGGAATCGACGCCCGTAAGAATGCCGACTTTCCGTCCCTCCACCGGCCAGCGCCCGCCGATCTGCGACAACGCCGAACTCACCTCCGGAGTCGTCGGCGGCACGCTGGGCGCGGGCGGCTCGAGGCCCAGCCCGGCTGCGACCGTGGCACACAGTTCCTCGTCGATGTTCGCGAGCACCGCGACGGTTCGCTCCTTGATCGTCTGCTCGTAGCACTTGCCGAGTTCGAACGTGAACGCGTCGGCCACATGCGCCTGCTCCACCGGTTGCAGGCTGCGGTAGAACAACGTCGCCTGGGAGAAGTGGTCGTCGTAAGTGGCCGGCGCCGCACGGCGTTTCGTCGAAGCCGGCAGCGCGGTGGGGATTTCGATGTAGGCGCCGGTCTCAGCGGCGGCCAGGAACGGGCAGCCGCCGTCGAGGGAGTTGGGTTTGTACGGCGCCGCCCCGGGATGCACGCCATGCTGATGGAAGCCGTCGCGGAACATGTCGTTGACCGGTGCGTGCGGGCGGTTGATCGGGATCTGGGCGAAGTTCGGTCCGCCCAGCCTGCTCAGCTGCGTGTCGAGGTAGGAGAACAGCCGCGCCTGCAGCAGCGGGTCGTCGGTGACGTCGATTCCGGGCACCAGGTGGCCGGGATGGAACGCGACCTGCTCGGTCTCGGCGAAGAAGTTCGTCGGGTTGCCGTTGAGCTGCATCGTGCCGATGACCTGAACCGGCGCCAGCTCCTCGGGCACGATCTTCGTCGGGTCGAGAAGATCGATGCCCTCGAACATCTGCTCCGGTGTGTCGGGCATGACCTGCACGCCCAGGTCCCACTCCGGATAGGCGCCCGCTTCGATTGCGTCGGCGAGGTCGCGGCGGTGGAAGTCGGGGTCGAAGCCGCCGGCCAGCTGCGCCTCTTCCCAGACCAGGGAATGCACGCCCTGGCGCGGCTTCCAGTGGAACTTCACCAGCGACGTGGTCCCGTCCGGCGCTTCCAGCCGGAAGGTGTGCACGCCGAAGCCCTCCATCATCCGGTAGGACCGCGGAATGCCCCGGTCGGACATGTTCCATATCGTGTGCGCGGTCGCTTCGGTGTGCAGCGAGAAGAAGTCCCAGAACGTGTCGTGCGCGGTCTGCGCCTGCGGGATCTCGCGATCGGGATGCGGCTTGGCCGCGTGGACGACGTCGGGGAACTTGATGCCGTCCTGGATGAAGAAGACCGGGATGTTGTTGCCCACCAGATCGAAAGTGCCTTCGTCGGTGTAGAACTTGGTGGCGAACCCGCGTGTGTCACGCGCCGTGTCGAGCGATCCACGATTGCCGACCACGGTGGAGAACCGGACGAAAACGTCCGTCTCGGCACCGGATTTCAGGAACCCGGCCTTACAGATCTTCTCTGCCGCGCCGTTGCCGCGGAACACGCCGTGTGCCCCCGCGCCGCGCGCGTGCACGACCCGCTCGGGAATCCGCTCGTGGTCGAAGTGCGTGATCTTCTCACGCAGGTGATGGTCCTGTAGCAGGGTCGGCCCGCGTTCACCGGCCTTGAGCGAGTGATCCGTTTCGTACAGTCGTGCACCCTGCGCCGTGGTGAGGTATTCGCCCTGCTGCCCGCGCGCTGTCGGCGGCCCCTCGACGAAAGTTCCTGTCGCCGTGCGAAGTTCGGGCGCGGACTGGTCCGGTTTGGGCGGCAGCGGCTCGTGCGGCTCGGTGGGCTCTGTCAGCGGCGGCGGCTGCGGACCGGGCGCGCCCGGCACATACGGGGCCGCACCCTTACCCGTCGCAGCCTCCACGACCTCCTTGGCCTTCCCCTTCACCTCTCCGACGACCTCCTCGACCGCACCCTTGATCGTTTCTTTCGGCCCGTCGTTCTTCGACATGGATTCCTCCCGACTGGTTTTCCGCCCTGAACCGGGGTCGGACATGATCGCGCGCGGGCGCTCCCCGTTGGAGCGCGATTTCCCGCCTCCGCCAGAACTAAACCTCGGGCCGAGGCTCATCGGGCGTCAGCCACGCCAGCGCGGCCACGACCAGCGCTTGGGTGGCCGTGTCCAGCGTCGGCTGGACGACGGGCGCGAACGTCGGCGAGTGGTTGACCGGAATGTCCTGATCGATCCGGCCGCGCTCCGCCGCCTTCTCATACGTCGACGGATCGATGCCACCGACGCCCCAGTACGTGTAGGGCACGCCGAGCGCTGCCGGGATCTCGCTGAAATCCTCGCTGGCGCTCTGCTGCGGCAGCTGCTGCCAGTTATCTCCGAAAAACGTTGTGAACGCGTCTGTTACCCGCGCTGTGACCGCTGGGTCGTTGTCGGTCAACGGAAATCGATCGAACAGCTCGAACTCCGGATCCTTGGGCGAGTCCGACGCCCGGCATTCGGCGGTCACGATGCGCCGGATCGCGTCCAGCATCGTGGTGCGGGTCTGGTCGCTGTAGGTGCGGATGTTCAGCTGCAGCACAGCGCGATCCGGGATCACGTTGCTCTTGCTGCCGGCCTGGATGCTCCCGACCGTGAGCACGGCGGACTCTCCGGGAGCCACCTCACGCGAGACGATCGTCTGCAGCCGAACGACGATCATCGAAGCCAGCACCACCGGGTCGACGGCGGCCTGCGGCATGGAGCCGTGCGCACCGCGGCCGTACACGGTGACGCGCATACTGTCGGCGGCCGACAGCAGCGGCCCGGCAGCGGTACCGACCCGGCCCGCGGGTGCGGGCAGTACGTGTTGGGCCAGCGCGACGTCGACGCCCGGGAGCAGGTCGGCCAATCCGTCGTCGACCATGGCGCGAGCCCCGTCGGACGTCTCCTCGGCCGGCTGGAACAGCGCAACGACGGTGCCGGCCCAATGCTCGGAACCTTCGGCGAGCAGTTGGGCCGCCCCGAGCAGCGCTGCGACGTGGACGTCGTGGCCGCAGGCGTGCATGACCGGAACCTCGTCGCCGTGGGCATCGGTGCTGCGCACGGTGCTCGCATAGTCCAGCCCAGTGGCCTCTTCGACCGGTAACGCGTCCATGTCGGCCCGCAGCAGGACGGTGGGCCCGGACCCGTTGCGGAGCACACCGACGACACCGGTCCCACCGATGCCGTCGTGCACTTCGTAGCCGAATTCGCCGAGCCGTGCGGCGACGCTGCGCGCTGTTTCGAATTCCTGGTGCGACAACTCCGGATGCCGGTGCAGATCGCGGTAGAAGTCCTGCTGCCAGTCCCGAGTCTGGGTCAGTCCGTCGAGCACCGTGTCGGCGGTTGTCCGCAAGGTGGTCATCGGGCGGGTATACCTCCGGCCATGTCGACCGAAACGCCGTTGCTGCTGGTGCTCGATCTCGTCGGCACGTTCGCGTTCGCGCTGAACGGGGCGCTGACCGCGGTGCGCGCGGAGCGGCTCGACATCTTCGGTGTCACCGCGCTGGGCATGTTCACCGCGCTGGGCGGCGGGACGATCCGTGACGTCCTGCTCGACGCTCTGCCGCCGGCCACGTTCGTGGACTGGCGCTACCTGACCGTGGCGGTCGCGGGCGGTCTGATCGCTTTCGCGCTCAGCCGGCGGCTGGACCGGCTGACGATGCCCATCACCGTGCTCGACGCGATCGGGTTGAGCGTGTTCGCGGTGCTGGCGGCCTACAAGGCGCTCGACATGAATTTCGGTGTGCCCCAAGCGCTCATCGTCGGCACCATCACCGCCGTCGGCGGCGGCACCATCCGCGACATGATGATCGGACAGATCCCCACCGTGCTCCGCAGCGAGCTCTACGCGATCCCGGCGCTGATCGGCGCCGGCTGCGCCGCGGCCACGTACCGACTCGGGCTGCACGGCACCGTCGCCGCACTGGGGTGTGCAGCGGTGTGTTTCGCGATCCGGATGATCGGGGTGCGTTTCGACCTGAACGCACCGCACCCGCCCGGGTCCCGCTGATCGGACTCCGGTCAGAACCGGCCGCAGTTGGGAGTGGTCGGCACTCCCTTGAACCGGTCGGCGATCCACTGCATCGCGGGCTCGCCGTCGACCAGCATCGGCAGCGCGTGGTTGATCATCGCCTTGTTGAGGAACGGCGGTTCCTCGTTGGTGCGCGCCTCGACGTCGGCGCCTTGGGCGCACCAGTCGCGGCCCATCTGCATCGCCGGCGCCCACGGCACCAAGGGGTCGAACCGGTTGGAGTTGATCAGCACGGGCGCATTGGGTTTCATGCGCCCGATCTTCTGTTCGTCGAACAGCGACTTGAACGGTTCCTGCTCGACGAGCGCGAAGATGTCTCGGTTGAAGTAGGGCTGCAGGTGCCGGAACATGAACTTCGTGAGCGTCTCGGCGACGCACTGGTCCTGCACCTTGAAGAGCATGTCGGCACCGCGCGGAGTCAACGTCGCCCGGATCTCCGCCTCGTGTTCGGGATAGGCCGCGATCACCCCGTTCAGCGCATAACCGACCGCTCCCACCAGCATGCTGCCGTCGATGAACGGGAACAGCGCCTTGAGGTCGGCGGGCGGCGCCCCGGCATAGCTACCGACGATGTGGAGCTCGGGCGCGTACGACTGGGCCATCTCCGCGGCGGACGCGGCCGCACCACCGCCTTGCGAGTACCCCCAAAACGCAACTGGCCCATCGGGAATCAGCGACGTGCCGGGCAGGTTCTTCGCCGCGCGGGCCGCGTCGAGCATCGCGTGGCCCTGCGATGCCCGGTTCGCGTAGGTGTGCAGGCCGGGTGTGCCGAGGCCCTCGTAGTCGGTCATGACGATCGCGAACCCGCGCGCCACCATCGTCGCGACGAACAGTTCTTCGTAGTTGAACGCCAGGTCGAGGTACGGCGACCAGTGGATGCCCTGGTTGAACTGCCGCGACGGCGCACACTGGTCGCCCTGGCCCTGTGTGCCGGGGCCGTAGACGATCAGCGGGCGCGGCCCGCCGAACGGCCATGGCGCGTGCGGTTCGAAGTAGGTGCCGGTGACGACGTCCGGGTTGCCGCGAGCGTCGGTGCTGCGGTACATGATTCGCGTGCCGTCGGCCATGATCATGCCGAGCTGGCCGGAGGGCTCGAGCACCAGTCGAGACGGCTCGGTGCGCACGAGGTCGCCGGGCTTGCCCGGCGGCAGCGGGTCGGGCGGCGTGTAGAACGCCTGGTACTCGTCCTCGTTGAAGATCGGGTTGTGGGCGTCGATGGTCGGGTCGTCGGCCGCGGCCGTCGCCCTCGCGGTCAGCACCAAGAACAGTGCCAGGATGAGTGCCCAACCAGCCCGCAACCCCCGCTCCACGGCGCGAACAGTAACAGTCCGATCACGACCAAGACGCCGAACGTGCGCTCACAGTGAAAAACTCAAGGCGGATTCACAGTGAGCGCACGCTCGGCGCAGGGTGTGTCAGTAGCGGTAGTGCTCCGGCTTGTACGGGCCTTCGACGTCGACGCCGATGTACTCCGCCTGCTCCTTGGTGAGCTTGGTCAGCGTGCCGCCGAGGGCTTCCACGTGGATGCGCGCGACCTTCTCGTCGAGGTGCTTGGCCAACCGGTAGACCGAGTTGTCGTACTCGTCGTTCTTGGTCCACAGCTCGATCTGCGCGATCACCTGGTTGGAGAAGCTGTTGCTCATCACGAACGACGGGTGACCGGTCGCGTTGCCCAAGTTGAGCAGCCGGCCCTCGCTCAGCACGATGATCGACTTGCCGTCGTCGAAGATCCACTGGTCGACCTGCGGCTTGATGTTGAGCTTCTTGGCCCCCGAACGCTCGAGCGCGGCCATGTCGATCTCGTTGTCGAAGTGACCGATGTTGCCGAGGATCGCCTGGTCCTTCATCGAGCGCATGTGGTCGAGGGTGATGATGTCCTTGTTGCCCGTCGAGGTGATCACGATGTCGGCCTGGGCGATGCCCTGCTCGACGGTGACGACGTCGAAGCCGTCCATCAGCGCCTGCAGCGCGTTGATCGGGTCGATCTCGGTGACCGCGACGCGGGCGCCCTGCCCGGCGAGCGACTCCGCGCAGCCCTTGCCGACGTCGCCGTAGCCGCAGATCAGCACCTTCTTACCGCCGATCAGCACGTCGGTGCCGCGGTTGATGCCGTCGATCAGCGAGTGCCGGGTGCCGTACTTGTTGTCGAACTTGGACTTGGTGACGGAGTCGTTGACGTTGATGGCCGGGAACGGCAACTCGCCGGCAGCCTCGAACTGGTACAGGCGCAGCACGCCCGTCGTCGTCTCCTCGGTGACACCCTTGACCGACTCGGCGATCTTCGTCCACTTGTCCTTGTCGGTCTCGAAGCGCTTGCGCAGCACACCGAGGAAGACCTTCCACTCGGCGGGGTCGTCGTCCTCCGCGGGCGGGACCACGCCCTGCTTCTCGTACTGCGCGCCGCGCAACACCATCATCGTGGCGTCACCGCCGTCGTCGAGGATCATGTTCGCCGGCTCGCCTTCCCAGGTGAGCATCTCTTCGGCCGCCCACCAGTACTCCTCGAGCGTCTCGCCCTTCCAGGCGAACACGGGGGTGCCCTTGGGCTCCTCGGGGGTGCCGTTGGGGCCGACGACGACGGCAGCGGCCGCGTGGTCCTGGGTGGAGAAGATGTTGCAGGACGCCCAGCGCACCTCGGCGCCCAGCGCCGTCAGCGTCTCGATGAGCACGGCGGTCTGCACGGTCATGTGCAGCGAGCCCGAGATCCGCGCACCCTTGAGCGGCTGCACGTCGTGGTACTCGTGACGCAGCGCCATCAAGCCGGGCATCTCGTGCTCGGCGAGGCGGATCTCCTTGCGGCCGAAGTCGGCCAGGGACAGGTCGGCGACCTTGTAGTCGATCCCGTTGCGGGAGTCGGCCTTCAGCTCAGTCATGTAGAGCCCCTATTCGTTCGTCATTGCTTGTGGGCGCACGGACGGGCACACCGGCGACGGCCGTGCGAAACCCCTAGCCTGCGGGCTCGCGGGACAGGCGCTCGTGCGGTTGAACAGCGGTGCGCTCTGACAGCTACGGGGTATCGGTAACACCGTAGCGTTCGGCGAACGGCGTCATCAATCTGGCCAGGTCATTCGCCACCACTTCGGTGGTCAGATGGTCGGCCTCCGGCGGCATCGACACGTAGCTGATGGCGAGGCGGACGATCGCGCGGGCCAGCACTCCGGCGTCGGCTTCGCTGGCGCGCACCCAGCTGTCCATGAAGGTGGTGGTCAGCCGCTGGCTGCAACGGGTGAGGATCGGCCCGCTCTCGGTGGTGATGAGCTGCAGCAGATCCGGCTTGGCCTCGCCGGTCAGCAACGAGATCACCAGCGGATCGGCGGCGGACTCGGCGAAGAAGTCGCGGAAGCCGTGCGAGAACGCCGCGTAGATGTCACCGACGTTGCCCTCGATGGCGTCGTCGATCTGGTCGACGAGCCGATCGGCGAGCCGCAGGGCATAGGCCTGCGCCAGGCCGTGCCGCGAGCCGAACTCGTTGTAGATCGTCTGACGGCTGATGCCGGCGGCCTTGGCGACGTGCGACAGCGTGATGGCCGACCAGTCATTGCTCAGCAGCAGCTCGCGCATGCCGTCCAGGATGGAGTCGCGCAACAACGCCCTCGACGCCTCGGCGTACGGGATGCGCTTGTCGCGCGCGCTGGTCACCCGCGCGACAGTATCGCCTCCCGTCGCCTCGCTCGCCCAGGCCGTCACGGACGGGCCACTTCTACCATCTCGAAGTCCGACTTGGCCGCGCCGCAGTCCGGGCAGCTCCAGTCGTCGGGGATGTCGTCCCACCGGGTGCCGGGCGCGATGCCGTCCTCCGGCCAGCCCTTGGCCTCGTCGTACTCGAACCCGCACTGCACGCAGACGAACAGCTTGTAGTCGCTCATGTCACGCTCCAATCTCTTCGAAGTCGACCTTCTCGCGAACGGCACAGTCCGGACAGCACCATTCGTCGGGGATGTCGCTCCACGGTGTTCCGGCCGGAAATCCTTCCCGCGCAGCACCTTTGGCTTCGTCGTAGACATAGTCGCAGCCGGGGCAGCGGTAGGCCGTCATGCCGGCGCCCCGTACTTCGCCATCACCTTGTCGCGCACCCGCGGGTGCACGTTGACCCGGGTGATGTCGCCGTCGTAGTGCTCGAGCACCCGGTGGTCCATCACCCGGCGCCACAGCGGCGGGAAGTACGTCAGCGCGATCATCGACGCATAGCCGCTCGGCAGGTTCGGGGCGCCGTCCATGCTGCGCAGCGTCTGGTAACGCCGGGTGGGGTTGGCGTGGTGGTCGCTGTGCCGCTGCAGGTGGTAGAGGAACAGGTTGGTCACGATGTGGTCGGAGTTCCAGCTGTGCACCGGCGCGCAGCGCTCGTAGCGACCGCTCTCGGTCTTCTGCCGCAGCAGGCCGTAGTGCTCGAGGTAGTTGACGGTCTCGAGCAGCGTGAAGCCGAACACCGCGGAGATGACGATGTAGGGCAGCAGCGCCCAGCCGAAGACCGCGATCAGCACTCCGTAGAGCACCACCGACATCGCCCATGCGTTGAGCACGTCGTTCGACCAATGCCATTTACTGCGCCCGCTGCGCTCGAGCCGCTTGGCCTCCAGCTCCCACGCCGACTTGAGTGAACCGAAGACGCTGCGCGGCAGGAACTCCCAGAACGTCTCGCCGAAGCGGGCCGACGCGGGATCCTCGGGTGTGGCAACCCGGACGTGGTGGCCGCGGTTGTGCTCGATGTAGAAGTGGCCGTAGCAGGTCTGCGCCAGCGTGATCTTCGACAGCCAGCGCTCGAGCGAATCCTTCTTGTGGCCCATCTCGTGAGCGGTGTTGATGCCGACGCCGCCGAGCACGCCGACCGACAGGGCCAGGCCGATCTTGGCCGGCCAGCCCAGCCCGCCGTCGAAGCCCAGCCAGCTCAGGTCGCTCGCGGTGAACAGGTAGGCGCCCATGATCACGCTGGCGTACTGGAACGGGAGATAAATGTAGGTGCAGTAGCGGTAGTACTTGTCGTTCTCCAGTCGCTCCATCACCTCGTCGGGCGGATTCTGCCCGTCCGGACCGAACCGCAGGTCAAGCGCGGGCAGCAGGATGAATAGCAGGATCGGCCCGATCCAGAACGGCACCTGCGCCGCGGCATGCCAGCCCCACTGGTTGAACGCCCAGATCAACGGGAGCATGACGAACAGCGCCGTCGGCGCGATCAGTCCCATCAGCCAGAGATGGCGCTTCTTGTCGCGCCATTGAGCGATATCGAGTTCGGACATCTGCGTGGTCACTGCCAAGCCTCCTCGTGTGAGTGCCGTCACGACGTGACTTGACTATAGCGGCGCCTTTGTCTGTTGTCTAGACATCATGCGGTCTTTTGTAAACCGCTAGCTGACGACCAGCTACGCCACCGAAATCGCCGAGGATTCCCGACGGCCGAGCACCGAGTGGCGGCGGCCGTAGATGAAGTAGAGCACCACGCCGACCGCCATCCAGACCACGAAGCGAATCCAGGTCACGGCGGTGAGGTTGAGCATCAGCCAGACGCAGGCCACGATCGAGGCGATCGGCAGCCACGGCACCCCGGGGGCCCGGAAGCCGCGCTCCAGATCCGGCCGGGTGCGCCGCAGCACGATCACACCCGCGGAGACCAGCACGAACGCGAACAGCGTTCCGATGTTGACCATCTCCTCGAGCTTGTCGATGGGGAACACCGACGCCGTGATCGCCACCAGCACCCCGACGATCAGCGTGATGCGCACGGGTGTGCCGCGGGTTCCGGTCCTGGCCAACGAGCGCGGCATCAGACCGTCGCGCGACATCGCGAACAGCACGCGGGTCTGGCCGAGCACCAGCACGATCACCACGGTGGTCAGGCCCGCGAGCGCACCGATCGAGATGATCTTCGCCGCCCACTCGATCCCGTTGGCGCTGAACGCCGTCGCGAGGTTCGCCTTCTCCCCCGCCGCGCGCAATTCGGTGTAATGCACCATCCCGGTCAACACGACGGCGACGGCGACGTAGAGCACGGTGACGATCGCGAGCGAGGCCAGGATGCCGCGGGCCACGTCGCGCTGCGGGTTCTTGGTCTCCTCGGCAGTGGTCGCGACGACGTCGAAGCCGATGAACGCGAAGAACACGATCGACGCGCCGGCCAGCAGCCCGTACCAGCCGTAGCTGGAGCCCTCGGCGCCGGTGAGCAGGGAGAGCAGCGACTGCTCGACGCCGCCGCCGCCCTCGCCGGCCTCGGCGGGCGGCAGGAACGGCGAGTAGTTCGCCACCTTGATGTAGAACGCGCCGACGGCGACGACCAGCAGCACGACCGCCACCTTGATCACGGTGATCACCAAGCTGACCCCCGCGGAGAGCTTGGTGCCCCAGGCGAGGATGGCGGTGACGAACGCGATGATCAGCAGCGCCCCCCAGTCCAGCTGCACCACACCGAAATCCGCGGTACCACCGCCGAATTCGAACACCTCCCCGAGATAGCTCGACCAGCCCTTGGCTACCACCGCCGACGCGACGGCGAACTCGAGGATCAGGTCCCACCCGATGATCCAGGCGACGAACTCGCCGAACGTCGCGTAGGAGAAGGTGTAGGCGCTGCCGGCGACCGGCACCGTGGACGCGAACTCCGCGTAGCACAGCGCGGCCAGCCCGCAGGCGATCGCGGCGAGCACGAACGAGATCGAGATCGCCGGTCCGGTGAGGTTACCCGCGGTCGATGCGGTGATCGTGAAGATGCCGGCGCCGATCACGACGGAGACGCCGAACACGGTGAGGTCCCACCAGCTCAGGTCTTTGCGCAACCGGGTGCCGGCTTCGTCGGTGTCGGCGATCGACTGCTCCACCGACTTCGTCCGCCGCGCCATCGCGTCCTCCTGTTGAGGGCCGTGCCAGGCCCGACATTGAAATGTACCGAGTACTGTGCACCCGATGGGGCGGACTTATAAACACGTGGTCGTCATCGGGGGCAGCCTTGCCGGGATGTGCGCGGCCCGCGTCTTTTCCGACTTCAGCGATCGCGTCACGGTCTACGAGCGCGACGCGCTTCCCGACGGCCCGGCCAACCGCGCCGCGGTCCCCCAGGGCCGGCACGTCCACCTGCTGATGGCTCGCGGCGCCGAAGTGGATACAGTCCGGGCGGTTCTCCAGCATCGGGACACCGTCGGCCACCATGTCGGCGAGCAGCCCGGGAAAGTGGCTCTCGAACTCCTCGGCGCCGCGAGCCATCAGCAGGTGGACGTGCCGGCCCTGGGGGACCGCGGCGCGGTTGGCAGGGCCGTCGGGAAG
>NZ_LZKP01000206.1 GCF_001672895.1 Mycobacterium sp. E740 | reverse complement strand
GACTTCAGAAGGGTGGTGGGTCGTTGGTGTAGCGGGTGGTGTTGATGGCGCGTTCGTGGTGGATGCGGTAGGCGCGTTGTTGTGCGCGGGTGTGTTTTCGTTTGGGCATCGCCAGGCCACGCCATGGGCTTGGTGGCGCGCCGGTGCTGGTGGCCAGCTCACCGGTGGGCACCCCCAGTTGGGGGAACAACTGCGCGCCCAGCGGTTCGGTGGTGTAGATCCGTCCGCTCGGTGAGGTGAAAACGATCGTGCCGTCGGGGGATTGCTGCTCACTCCAGCCGCCGGGCCCGCAGTGAAACGTCTTCATCAGATGGTGAAAACGGCAGTAACAGGCGGTGTTCGACGGGTGTGTGGGCCCCAGCGGATAGGCCACGGTGTGATCGATATCGGTCTTCCACGCCGGCTTGTCACACCCGGGCCACCGGCAGCTCAGATCACGACACCGAATGAACTCGGCCAACGCCGTCGAGGGCCGATACCCACGCTGGGCGAGTGTGTCGGTGGGGATGTGCACCGGTTTGAGGGTGGCGGTGGCGGCCATCTCGCGCACCAGCGCCGCGGGCAGCACCCCGAT
>NZ_LZKP01000205.1 GCF_001672895.1 Mycobacterium sp. E740 | reverse complement strand
GTCGATGACAGTTCAGGCCGCCGGTTACACGACGGTGGTGATGGAGAAGTTCGATCCGGAGAGCGCCTTGGACGCCATCCAGCGCTACGGCGTGACGCACGGGCAGTTCGTTCCCGTCATGTTCACCCGGATGCTCAAACTGCCTGAGCCGCTGCGCAATTCGTACGACGTCTCCAGCCTCAAGCGCGTCATCCATGCCGCAGCGCCGTGTCCGGTGGAGATCAAGAAGCAGATGATTGACTGGTGGGGGCCGATCATCGACGAGTACTACGCCTCCTCGGAAGCGCACGGTTCGACGCTGATCAGCGCGGAGGACTGGTTGACGCGACCGGGTTCGGTCGGCAAGCCGATGACCGGTAGCCTGCACATCCTCGACGAGGACGGCAACGAACTGCCGCCCGGCGAGGCCGGAGAGATCTACTTCGAGGGCGGCAACACCTTCGAGTATCTCAACGACCCGGAGAAGACGGCGAAGTCGCGCGACGAACGCGGCTGGACGACGGTCGGTGACATCGGCTACGTCGACGAGGACGGGTACCTCTACCTCACCGACCGCAGGCATCACATGATCATCTCCGGCGGCGTCAACATCTATCCGCAGGAAGCCGAGAACATGTTGGTCACGCACCCGAAGGTGTTGGATGCGGCCGTTTTCGGTGTCCCCGACGACGAGATGGGCCAGCGTGTCAAAGGCGTGGTGCAGACCGTCGACCCGGCTGACGCCACCGAGCAGTTCGGCGAGGAGTTGCTCGCATGGCTGCGGGACAGGTTGGCGCACTACAAGTGTCCACGCTCGATCTCCTTCGAAGCGCAGCTGCCGCGCACCGACACCGGCAAGCTGTACAAGCAGGAGCTGATCAAGAAGTACTCGTGAGCCACGTCGAGCTTGCCGACGGTGTGATCGTCGGGGTCGGATCACCCAGCGACCAAGCTACTTTCACGCTCTCGGAGGACGAAACCGACGACCGCAGAGTCGTCAGCGTACCGTCGGTGGCCACGACACTCGACGAGCTGCGCGAGCGCTGCGCGAGATGGCCACACGCCGCAGGTATCTGCACCGACGTGCTGCGCGCCGTCGACCCCGCCGCCCCCGCGTTCACCGGCGTGGTCACGGAGTCGTTGGCCTATTCGACGCTGCAATCCGGTCCGGAGTTCGAGCGTTGGCTCGCCGAGCGTGGACCCGCTGAGATTCCGCAGACTCCCGATCCTGTTGTGGCCGTACGGGTCCAGGACACGCTGTACGTACGGTTCAACCGGCCCAAGCGGCACAACGCCTTCTCCACCGACACCCGGGCCGCATTACTGGAGGCGCTCGAAGTCGCGCGCCTCGACCCGTCGATCACCGAGGTGGTCCTGTCCGGCAACGGGCCGTCGTTCTGCAGCGGCGGCGACCTCGCGGAGTTCGGCACCTTCGCCGATCCCGCCAGCGCGCACTTCGCCCGCATCCGGCACAGCCCGGCGCTGGTGCTCAACGAGTTGACCGCCCGTCTCGGCAGGCGCTGCCACGCCGACGTGCACGGTCAGGTGCTGGGCAGCGGCCTGGAGATGGCGGCCTTCTGCGGGTATGTCCGATCGAGCGCCGACGCGGTTTTCGGGTTGCCCGAGCTGAGCCTCGGCCTCATCCCGGGCGCCGGTGGCACCGTGAGCGTCACCCGGCGAATCGGCCGCTGGCGCACCGCTTTTCTGGTGCTGTCCGGTCGGACGATCGACCCGCCGACCGCGCTGCGGTGGGGCCTGGTCGACGAAATCTAGATGCCGCCCCGCGCTACCAACTGCGCGGCGATCACGTTGCGCTGAATCTCGTTGGTGCCCTCGCCGACGATCATCAGCGGCGCATCGCGGAAGTACCGCTCCACGTCGTACTCCGTCGAGTAGCCGTAGCCACCGTGGATCCGCACCGCGTCGAGCGCGATCTCCATCGCGACCTCCGAGGCGAACAGCTTCGCCATGCCCGCCTCCATGTCGCAGCGCTCCCCGGCGTCGTATCGTTCGGCGGCGTATCGCGTCAGTTGTCGTGCCGCGGTGAGCTTCGTCGCCATGTCGGCCAGATAATTGCCGACGGACTGGTGCTTCCAGATCGGCTGGCCGAAGCTCTCACGCTCCTGGGCGTACCGGAGCGCATCTTCCAGCGCGGCCGTAGCCACCCCGAGCGCTCGCGACGCGACCTGAATACGGCCCGTCTCAAGGCCTTTCATCATCTGCGCGAAACCCTTGCCCGGCTCACCGCCGAGAATCGCCGATGCGGGCACACGGCAGTCCTCGAACACCAGCTCGCACGATTCGACGCCCTTGTAGCCCAGTTTCGGCAGATCGCGCGACACCGACAACCCGGTCGTGCCCTGCTCGACGAGCACCACCGAGATCCCCTTGTGCCGCGGCGTGGCCGTCGGATCCGTTTTGCACAGCAACGCGATCAGCCCGGATCGTCGCGCGTTGGAGATCCACGTCTTCGATCCGTTGATCGCCAGGCCGCCGCCTTCGGACGGCAACGCGGTCGTCGACATGTTCTGCAGGTCCGAACCGCCGCCTGGCTCGGTGAGCGCCATCGTCGCCCGCACCTCGCCGGTGGCCATCGACGGCAGATAGCGCTGCTTCTGCTCCTCGGTGCCGAAGAGCGTGAGGAGCTTGGCGACGACGGTGTGACCGCCCATCGCGCCCGCGAGGCTCATCCACCCGCGCGACAGCTCCTGGGTCACCTCGACGTAGCAGGGCATCGACACCGGCGATCCGCCGTATTCCTCGGGGATCGCCAATCCGTAGATGCCGATCTGCTTCATCTGCTCGATCCACGCCTCGGGGTATTCGTTGGCGTGTTCGACGTCGCGCACCCGCGGTTTGACCTCACGGTCGACGAACGCCCGGACGGTGGCGACGAGCATGGTTTCTTCGGCATCCATACCGACAGTTTGTACGATCGGATTTCGTGACCGGTCCCTACTTCGACGAGCTGCAAGTGGGGCAGGTCTTCGACACCGCACCCTCGATGACGTTGACCGCGGGCGCGGCGGCCGTGCACCAGTCGATCGTCGGCGATCGCCTCCGCCTCGCCCTGGACGGTGAGCTCGCGATGGCCGTTACCGGGGCGACCGGCCCG
>NZ_LZKP01000204.1 GCF_001672895.1 Mycobacterium sp. E740 | reverse complement strand
GCCCCACAACTAATCGCCACCGCCTCCGGCGCACGACCCACCCGCTCACCAAACAACACCGGAATCGACACCGACGCGGTTGGGGGCCCGGCCAACGCGGCGCGGTTGCCGATGCCGTCGAGGTTTGCGTGCTCGACCTCGTCGAGGACGTCCAGCGCCGAAAGCCGCTGCCCCGCATCAGCGGTCATCACCACCAGCACGCGGCGCAGGCGCTCGATCAACGCCTCCACGCTGGGGGCGTCGAACACGTCGGTGCGGTACTCGACCGCCCCGGAGATGCCCGCGGGCTCACCGTCGGCAGTCCAGGATTCGGCCAGTGAGAACGTCAGGTCCATGCGGGCGGTCTGGGTGTCCGCGGGCAGGGGCGTGACCTGAAGATCGCCGAACGGCAGCGCGTCGGCGCCGTCAGTGACGTGCCGGGCGAAGTTCTGCCAGGCAAGCATGACCTGCACCAGGGGATGGTGGGTCAGCGAGCGGGCCGGCTTGAGCCGCTCGACCAGCATTTCGAACGGCACATCCTGATGTTCGTAGGCGGCCAGGCTGCGCGTGCGGACCTGGGCCAACAGCTCGGCCACCGTGGGGTTGCCGGTCAGGTCGGCCCGCAGCACCAAGGTGTTGACGAAGAAGCCCACCAAGTCGTCCAGCGCGGTGTCGCGGCGGCCGGCGATCGGAAAGCCAACGGCCACATCGGAACTGGTGGTCAACTTGGCGAGCAACACCGCGAGGGCGGCCTGCATCACCATGAAGCTGGTCGCGTTGTGCGCACGAGCGAGCTCGCGGACTTGCTGCTGCAGTTCGACCGGCCAGTTCAGGGTGACCCAGGCGCCGCGGTAGTCGGCGACGGGTGGGTAGGGCCGGTCGGTGGGTAGTTGCAGCTGTTCGGGCATGCCGGCCAGGGCCTGTTCCCAGTAGGCGAGCTGGGCGGCGATGCGGCTGTCGGGGTCGTCGATCTCGCCGAGTTGTGCGCGCTGCCAGAGCGTGTAGTCGACGTACTGCACCGGCAGCGGCGCCCAGTCCGGGGCGTGGCCGGCGCT
>NZ_LZKP01000203.1 GCF_001672895.1 Mycobacterium sp. E740 | reverse complement strand
TCGCGATGCGGGCCGCGTATCACGAGCAGTTGGCCGGGCTGAGCACGCAGCTCGGGCAGATGTGCGGGCTCGCGGTCACCGCGATGGAACGGGCGACACAGGCCCTGCTCGAAGCCGACCTGTCGCTGGCCGAACAGGTCATCGCCGACCATGAGCACATCGTCACGCTGAACCGGCGAACCGAAGAGGCGGCGCTGCGGATCCTCGCGCTGCAGCAGCCGGTGGCGAGCGAACTGCGCACCGTGGTGGGATCGATTCACGTCGCCGCCGACATCGATCGCATGGGCGCGTTGGCCGCCCACGTCGCCGGCATCTCCCGGCTGCGGCATCCGGACTGTGCGCTGCCGGCCGACGTGCGCGCGAGCTTCGCCGAAATGGGCGCGCGGGCAGTGAAACTCGCGCGCACCGCGCAGGAGGTGCTGCTGTCGCGCGATCCGGACAAGGCGGCGCGGCTGCGCGACGAGGACGACGCCGTCGACGCTGAGCACCGGCACCTGTTCACGCTGCTGATCGACCACAAATGGCAGGACGGGGTGTGTTCGGCCGTCGACGTCGCGTTGCTCGGCCGCTACTACGAACGGTTCGCCGACCGCGCCGTGGAGATCGGCAGGCGCGTGGTGTTCGAGGCGACCGGCGGACTGCCGGTGCACAAGGAGATGGCCTGACCCTGAGCCAGGCTGTTAGATCCGCCGTACCGGTTCGCGTCCTGGCGGTTGCTGCGGGGTGGGCAGCAGTGGCTCGCAGTGGTTGACCGGCACGGTCTTCGGCTCCTGAGAGTCCAGGTCGAGTTCCTCGCCGCCGTGGCGAATCCGCAGTGAGCCATCCGGGCCGTCGCGCAGCGTGTAGGTGACGTCTTTGTGGTTGGCGTCGACGGTCAGCCGAAAGTTCCGCCACCGCAAGCGGAATCGCAGTCGCGAGATCCCGTCGGGCAGCCGCGGGTTCAGCTCGAGCACTCCTTCGTCGTCACGCAGCCCGCCGAAACCGGCCACCAGCGCGGTCCACGCCCCGGCCAGCGACGCCATGTGCAGGCCGTCGCGGGTGTTGCGGTGCAGATCCCGCAGGTCGATCATCGCGGCTTCGTAGGCGTACTCGTGGGCGAGTTCGAGATGGCCGACGTCGGCACACATCACCGCCTGCGTGCACGCTGACAGCGACGAGTCCCTGGTCGTGCGTCGCTCGTAGTAGTCGACGTTGCGAGCCTTCTGCTCGGCGGTGAACGCGTGGCCCTGCCAGTGCATGGCCAGCACCAGGTCGGCCTGCTTGACCACCTGCGCGGGATAGAGCCGGACATACGGCTCGTGCATCAGCAGCGGGTACGTCGTGTTCTTCGTGAACTCCCACTCGCGCAGTGTGGTGAAGCCGTCGTTCTGCGGGTGCACGCCCAGTTCCTCGTCGAACGGGATGTGCGCGGAATCGGCGGCGTGACGCCAGGCGGCCATCTCCTCGGTGGTGACGCCCGCGGCGCGGGCCGCGTCCATGTTGCGGGTGCAGGCGTCGACGGCCGCGCGAAGGTTGGCCGCCGCCATCAGGTTCGTGAACACGTTGTCGCGCACCACGGCCGTGTACTCGTCCGGTCCGGTGACGCCGTCGACGTGCCAGACGCCGTGCCGGTCGTGGTGGCCGAGCGACTGCCACAGCCTGGCGGTCTCGATGAGCACCGTGAGCCCGCATTCGGCCTCCAGCGAATGGTCACCGGTCACGATGCGGTACCGCTCGAAAGCCATCGCGATGTCGGCGTTGACGTGGAACGCCGCGGTGCCCGCCGGCCAGTACGCCGAACACTCTTCGCCGCGGATCGTGCGCCACGGATATGCGGCCCCCTTGAGATCGAGCTGAGTCGCCCGTTCTCTGGCCTGCGGGAGGATCGACGCGCGCCAGCGCAACGCGTCGGCCGCCGCCGTGGGATGGGTGTAGGTCAGCACCGGAAGGACGAAACCCTCGGTGTCCCAGAAGGCGTGGCCGTCGTAGCCGGTTCCGGTCAGGCCCTTGCCGGGGATCGCGCGCCGCTCGGCGCGGGCGCTGGCCTGCAGCACGTGGAAGAGCCCGAAACGGACGGCCTGCTGGCAGTCGAGGTCGCCCTCCACCTCGACGTCGGCACCGTCCCAGAAGTCGTCGAGATAGGCCCGCTGACCGTCGAGCAGGCCCTGCCAGCCGGTGTACCGCGCGCTGCTGATCGCGGCCGCGGCCTGGTCGCGCAGGGACGGGCGAGACCGCAGACTGGACCACCCGTAGGCGAGGTACTTGACGATCCGAAGCTTTTCGCCCGGCCGGAGGCCGCAGATTACGGTGGTGGTGGCCCAGTCGTGTCCGGCGCCGGTGTCGATCTCGACGCGCCCGGGCACCTCGATGTCGTGATCCATCGCGGCGGCCATCATCAGATTGCTGTTGCGGGTGCGGTGCAGCAGGATCGCGCCGCGGTCGGAGTGCTCGTGTTGCACCGACTCCAACGGCTTGTCGAGGACGGCCGAAACCCGCGGATCGTTCGACGACGGCGGCAACTCCTCGTTGGCGACCAGCTCGGATTGCACGGTGACTCTTGCGAACTCGTCTACCGCCTCGACGGTGTACTCGATTGCGGCGACGCTGCGTTGCGTGAGTGAGACAAGCCGCGTGGAGACGACCTTGATCTTCTTCACCGCCGGTGACTCCCAGAGCGCGGTGCGCGTGAGGGTGCCCGCTCGCAGATCGAGTACGCGTTCGTGCTCGTGCAGTGCTCCGTAACGCACGTCGAACGGTTCGTCGTCGACCAGCAACCGGATCAGCTTTCCGTTCGTGACGTTGACGACGGTCTGCCCGTCCTCCGGATAGCCGAATCCGGCCTCGGCATACGGCAGGGGCCGGCATTCGTAGAACGAGTTCAGGTAGGTGCCCGGCAGCGCGTGCGGTTCACCCTCCTCGAGATTGCCGCGCAATCCGATGTGTCCGTTCGACAGCGCGAACAACGACTCCGACTGCGCGAGCGTGTCGAGGTCGAGCGACTTCTCCCGGACATGCCACGGCTCGACGGGGTAGACGTCGTCCTCGAACATCATGCGAGCAGCTCCGCGAGGTCGGTCACCACGATGTCGGCGCCGTTGTCCCGCAAGGCTTCTGCCTGTCCGACCCGGTCGACGCCGACCACTACCCCGAAATGTCCGGCCCGCCCGGCCGCGACTCCCGACAACGCGTCCTCGAACACCGCGCCCTGCCCGGGTTCGACACCGAGAAGCTCCGCGGCGCGCAGGAACGAGTCGGGCGCGGGCTTGCCCGGGATGTTCTCCTCGCGCAGCACGACGCCGTCCACCCGCTGTTGGATGAACCGCGCCAGCCCGGTCAGCTCGAGTACCTGCCGGGTGTTGGCGCTAGAGGAGACCACGGCGATGCCCAGGCCCGCGTTCGAGACCGCTTCCAGGTAGCGGCGCGATCCGTCGAACACCTCGATGCCGTCGGTCTGCAGAACCTCCTGGAACATGTCGTTCTTCCGGTTGCCCAGCCCGGCCACGGTCTCCTGCTGCGGTCCGTCGTCGGAATCGCCTTCGGGCAACTCGATACTTCGGCTCTCCAGGAAGGACCGCACGCCGTCCTCCCGCTTCTTGCCGTCGACGTAGGTGAGGTAGTCGGTTTGCGCGTCGAACGGTGTGAACGCCTCACCGCTGCACTCCGATCGCCGGCGCAGGAAGTCGTCGAACATGGCCTTCCACGCCTTCTTGTGGACGCTCGCGGTGTCCGTCAGCACGCCGTCGAGATCGAACAGCGCGGCACGGATTCCGGCGGGTAGACCAAGTTCTTCAGTCCGTTCTCCGGGTGCGGGGCTTCCAGGCACCCTCACTCCATTCCCGTTTTTGCTCGCAGACATGCTTGTGCGGTGCTGCGCGTGCTGCGGATCAACGGTTCGCTGCCCGCAAGGCGCGCCCAACTAGACTGACCCGGTGACATCAGGATCTCCCCGGCCCGTACTGGTGGTCGACTTCGGAGCGCAGTACGCGCAACTGATCGCCCGCCGGGTCCGCGAGGCCCGGGTCTACTCCGAGGTGATACCGCATACCGCCAGCGTGGAGGAGATCAAGGCCCGCGATCCGCAGGCCATCGTGCTCTCCGGTGGGCCGGCCAGCGTCTACGAAGCCGGTGCTCCGCAGCTCAACGCCGAGCTGTTCGATCTCGACGTGCCGGTGTTCGGCATCTGCTACGGCTTCCAGGCGATGGCACAGGCGCTCGGCGGAACCGTGGCGCACACCGGAACCCGCGAATACGGTCGCACCGAGTTGAATGTCATTGGTGGAGAACTTCATTCGGATCTTCCGGTGACGCAGCCGGTGTGGATGAGCCACGGCGACGCGGTCACCGAAGCTCCCGACGGTTTCGAAGTGGTCGCCGCCAGCACCGGTGCGCCGGTCGCGGCGTTCGAGAACCGGGGCCGGCGACTGGCCGGCGTGCAGTACCACCCTGAGGTGATGCACACGCCGCACGGCCAGCAGGTGCTGAGCCGCTTCCTGCACGAGTTCGCCGGTATCGACTCGACGTGGACGCCGGCCAACATCGCAGATGCGCTCGTCGAGCAGGTCCGAGAGCAGATCGGCGACGGGCGGGCCATCTGCGGGCTGTCGGGCGGGGTGGACTCCGCGGTGGCCGCCGCGCTCGTGCAGCGGGCCATCGGCGACCGGTTGACGTGCGTCTTCGTCGACCACGGCCTGCTGCGGGCGGGGGAGCGGGCGCAGGTGCAGCGTGACTTCGTCGCCGCCACCCACGCCAACCTCGTCACCGTCGACGTCGCCGACCGGTTCCTCGAGGCGCTCTCCGGCGTGACCAACCCCGAAGGCAAGCGCAAGATCATCGGCCGGGAGTTCATCAGGGCGTTCGAGGGGGCGGTTCGCGATCTGGTGGAAGGCGGTGCCGGCGACGACGGCACCGACGTCGAGTTCCTGGTGCAGGGGACGCTGTATCCCGACGTGGTGGAGTCCGGCGGAGGTTCTGGCACCGCCAACATCAAGAGCCACCACAACGTCGGTGGCCTGCCCGGCGACCTGAAGTTCAAGCTGGTCGAACCGTTGCGGTTGCTGTTCAAGGACGAGGTCCGGGCGGTGGGCCGCGAATTGGGCCTGCCGGAGGAAATCGTTGCGCGCCAGCCGTTTCCGGGTCCGGGCTTGGGTATCCGGATCGTCGGCGAGGTCACTGCCGCGCGACTGGAGACGCTGCGGCGCGCCGATGCGATCGCCCGCGAGGAACTCACCGCCGCCGGGCTGGACAACCAGATCTGGCAGTGCCCCGTCGTGCTGCTCGCCGACGTCCGCTCGGTGGGTGTGCAAGGTGACGGCCGCACCTACGGGCATCCGATCGTGCTGCGCCCGGTGTCCAGTGAGGACGCGATGACCGCCGACTGGACGCGGGTGCCCTACGAGGTGCTCGAACGCATCTCGACGCGCATCACCAACGAGGTCGCGGAGGTCAACCGCGTGGTGCTGGACGTCACCAGCAAACCGCCCGGCACGATCGAGTGGGAGTAGCGCTCAGGGCTCGCCGTTGGCTTGCGCGTCTCTGTCGATGACCTCGCCGAGGATCTGGCCGACGAGCGACTCGATCGTCGACTCGATCGAGAACGCCAGGGTCGCCGACACCGCCGACACCGCTTGTGTGCGGAACCGCACCAGCATCGTGATCAGCTCGGCGATCTCGGTGTCCGGCGGCAGTGCGGCGCCGGGGTTGATGCGGTGCAGCACCTCTTCGACACCGGCCTGCACCAGCATCTCGCTGATCTGGTCGAGCAGCGGCGCGATCCGCTCGTGCAAATCGATCAGCTTCTCGGTGCCGACGCCGTACTGGCGGATCTCGTTGAACGCCTCGATGAGCTTGGGCCGCACTATGACGGCCTCACCGTCTTCCAGCCGGATCACCCCGAGGCCGACCATCCGGTCGAAGCCGGGGTCGTCGTCGACGAGCCGCTTGGCTTCGGCGACGCTCATCCGCTCGGGCTTCTCGGTCGCCCAACTGCCCGCGATCGCCGATTCCAGCCCGAGGATGTCGCCCACGCCCTTGCCCTGCTCCCACGCCGAGAGCATCTCGTGCACGTGCGAGATGTTGTAGCCGCGATCCAGCAGCGAGGTGATCAACCGCAAGCGCGTCAGATGCGTGTCGTTGAACAGCGCGATCCGGCCCACCCGCAGCGGCGGGTGCAGCAGGCCGCGGTCGCGGTAGACCCGGATGTTGCGGGTGGTCGTGCCCGCCAGCCGCGCCAACTCCTCGATGCGGTACTCCCCGGACTGCTCGACACCATGCGGTTGGACGGCGGCGTCGAACAGTTGCGAGACGGCGGTCTCGACGACGTCGCGAGAGCCGCG
>NZ_LZKP01000202.1 GCF_001672895.1 Mycobacterium sp. E740 | reverse complement strand
GTGAGCAAGCCGTTCTCCAACGTGAACGGCGTTGTCTCGACGAGGAAATCGCGCGGGATCTCGTAGGACTGCAGATCGGCGGATCGCGCAACGTCCTGCAGCGACTCGCTGAGCGCTGCCTTGAGCGCCTCGCCGTCGTATCGGTCGAGCGCATCCGCGGTGGGCACGATGACGGCCAGCAGGTATGAGCGAGCGCTGTTGCCGTAGACGTAGATCTGCAGTCCTACGAGATCCCGCGCGATTTCCTCGTCGAGACAACGCCGTTCACGTTGGAGAACGGCTTGCTCACCGGTATCCGCAAGCTCGCACGGCCGAAACTCAAGGAGCGGTACGGCGAACGGCTGGAACAGCTTTACTCCGAGCTCGCCGACGGCCAGGCGCAGGAACTGCGCGAGCTACGCCTGCACGGTGCCGACCGCCCCGTCGCCGAAACCGTCAGCCGCGCCGCCGGCGCCCTGCTCGGCGCATCGGCAGCCGACCTGCAGCCCGGCGCACACTTCACCGACCTCGGTGGAGACTCGTTGTCGGCGTTGACTTTCGGCAATCTGCTGACCGAGATCTTCGACGTCGAGGTGCCGGTGGGGGTCATCGTCAGCCCGGCCAACGACCTGGCTGCGGTGGCCGCCTACATCGAAGCTGCCCGGCAACCCGGCAGCAAGCGGCCGACGTTCGCATCGGTGCACGGTCGCGACGCGGTCGAGGCACACGCCGGCGACCTGACCCTGGACAAGTTCATCGACCAGGCCACGCTCGAGGCCGCGTCGGCGTTGCCCGGCCCGAGCCCCGAGGTGCGCACCGTACTGCTTACCGGCGCAACCGGATTCCTGGGCCGATACCTCGCACTGGACTGGCTCGAGCGGATGTCGCTTGTCGGCGGCAAGGTCATCTGCCTGGTGCGGGCCAAGGACGACGGCGCCGCGCGTGACCGGCTGGATCGGACGTTCGATTCGGGCGACCCCGAACTGCTCGGGCACTTCCGTGCGTTGGCGGCAGATCACCTCGAGGTCCTCGCCGGCGACAAAGGCGAAGCGGACCTAGGCTTGGATCGGCAGACCTGGCAGCGGCTGGCCGACACCGTCGACCTGATCGTCGACCCCGCCGCGTTGGTGAACCATGTGCTGCCCTACAGCCAGCTGTTCGGCCCCAACGTCGTCGGCACCGCTGAGCTGATCCGGCTGGCGATCACCACGAAGATCAAGCCGTTCGTGTACGTCTCGACGATCGGGGTGGGAGCGGGCATCACGCCTGGGCAGTTCACCGAGGACGGCGACATCCGGGTGATCAGCGCGACCCGCTCGGTCGACGACAGCTACGCCAACGGCTACGCGAACAGCAAGTGGGCCGGAGAGGTCTTGCTGCGCGAAGCACACGACCTGTGCGGCCTGCCCGCGTCGGTGTTCCGCTGCGACATGATCCTCGCCGACACCACCTACGCCGGCCAGCTCAACCTGCCCGACATGTTCACCCGGTTGATGCTCAGCCTGGTGGCCACCGGGATCGCGCCGCATTCGCTTTATGAACTCGACGCCGACGGCAACCGGCAACGGGCCCACTACGACGGGCTGCCGGTCGAGTTCATCGCCGAAGCGATCTCGACGCTGGGGGTGCAGGTGGGCCGCGATCCGGGTCTCGGTTTCGAGACCTACCACGTGATGAACCCGTACGACGACGGCATCGGCCTCGACGAGTACACCGATTGGTTGATCGAGGCCGGATACCGGGTCGAGCGCGTCGGGGACTACGCCACCTGGCTGAGCCGGTTCGCCACCGCGGTCCGCGCACTGCCCGAGCGGCAGCGTCAGGGGTCGCTGCTTCCGCTGCTGCACAACTATCAGCGGCCGGAGGTGCCGATCCGCGGCTCGATCGCACCGACGGATCGCTTCCGCACAGCGGTGCAGGACGCCAAGATCGGTCCGGACAAGGACATCCCGCACGTCACGCGCGAGGTCATCGTCAAGTACGTGACGGATCTGGAGCTGCTGGGTCTGTTGTAGTCGGCGGCCCTACAACGTCGTCGCGAATGCCAGTAGCACAACCGCGATCAGAGGAAAGATCCCCTGGGTCACGGCGGCTCGCGCCTTGTCGGGCGAGGACACCAGCAACACCAGGGCCGCGGCGAGCATGGAGCCGACCCCGGCGAAGATCAGTGCGAGCCCGATGTAGTTGTATCCGACGCTGCCGACTATCAGCCCGGTGAAGGTGATGACGGCGAGAAAGAGGTTGTAGAAGCCCTGGTTGAACGCCAACTCCTTGGTGGCCAGGGCTTCTTCCTCGGTGATGCCGAACGTCGCCCGGGTGCGCGGCGACGTCCATGTCAGCGACTCCATCACCCAGATGTAGACGTGCAGCAGTGCTGCCAGTCCGGCGAAGAACAACCCCACGAAACCCATCAGGCACCAACACTTTCCACTCGAACCACCGGCGGGACCGCCAGCATCACCAACCCGGTCAACCCGATCCAGGCGATCACGCAGTACGCGGCGGGCACGCCGATCCAGGTGTGCAACAACGCCGGCACGCCGAGCACCGCCAGCACCGCGGACCACTTCGGCAGCACGCCGGTGCGCCAAACCACGTACGCCGTGGCGAATATCAGCGTCGCGGAACCAATATGGCTGTAGTGGTACAGCCACACCGCCAGGCCGAGGAACGGTTGCGAGTAATCCGTGATGCTCACGTCGCCGAACCGCACGATCGCGGCGGCCACCGCGACCTCGGCGGCCAGCCCGGCAGCGGTGAGCGCGAGGAACACCGCACCGCCCAACGCTGCCGTGTACACCGCGCCGGCGGGCCCTGCCGCCGACCGCAACATCGACACGAGCACACCGAGGAACAGCAGGCCGAACAGCACATGCAGCAGCGGCAGCGTGCCGTTCATCGTCAGAAACGTTGCCGCGCTGTCGAAATAGGACTGCACCGCACCGGGATCCTTCGGCGTTTCCGGCGAACCGGCCATATACGCCGGCACGACGACACCGGCACACACAACGCCGAACAATCCACCCAGCCTGATCGTGCCGCTTCCCATTGGTGTCCTCCTCAGTCGAACAGGCCGGCTTGCCCTAGACCACTGGCCCCGCTCGGTGGCGTCATGCCGAGATGCGTCCACGCCTGCGCGGTGGCGACGCGTCCGCGCGGCGTGCGCGCGAGCATCCCGGCCCGCACCAGGAAGGGCTCGCAAACCTCCTCGACGGTGGTCGCCTCCTCCCCGACCGCGACGGCCAATGTCGAGACGCCGACCGGCCCCCCGCCGAAACTCCTTGTGAGCGCAGACAGTACGGCCCGGTCGAGGCGATCCAGCCCGAGCTCGTCGACGTCGTACACCTCCAGCGCCGCCTTGGCAATGTCCCGGGTGATCACCCCGTCTGCCCGCACCTCGGCGTAGTCGCGGACCCGGCGCAGCAGCCGGTTGGCGATGCGCGGCGTGCCGCGCGAGCGTCGCGCGATCTCGGCCCCGGCGTCAGCGCCCAACCCGATGCCGAGAATCCCCGCCGATCGCGCAAGCACCCGCTCCAGCTCGGCGGGCTCGTAGAAGTCCATGTGCGCGGTGAAACCGAAGCGGTCACGCAGCGGGCCCGTCAGCGCGCCGGAGCGGGTCGTCGCACCGACGAGCGTGAAGGGCGCGACCTCGAGCGGAATCGATGTGGCGCCCGGGCCTTTGCCGACGACGACATCGACGCGGAAATCCTCCATCGCGAGGTAGAGCATCTCCTCAGCCGGCCGGGCGATGCGGTGGATCTCGTCGATGAACAAGACGTCGTGCTCGACGAGGTTCGACAGCATTGCGGCCAGGTCGCCCGCGCGTTCCAACGCCGGCCCGGAAGTCACCCGCAGCGACGAGCCGAGTTCGGCCGCGATGATCATCGCCAGCGACGTTTTCCCGAGGCCCGGCGGACCGGACAACAGAATGTGATCCGGTGTTCCGCCGCGGTTCTTGGCGCCCTCGATGACCAGCTGCAACTGCTCCCGCACCCGCGGCTGGCCGATGAACTCGTGCAGCGATCGCGGCCGCAGGCTGGCGTCGATATCGCCCTCGCCGACGGTCAGCGCCGCGGACACCTCCCGGTCCTCCGGTTCGGCATCGTCGGTGAACCGGCTCATTTGTTCCCCAGCATCGACAACGCCGCGCGCAACGCGGCCGACTGTGAGGCCTCCGGATCATTGGCCAGCACCTTGTCGGTGGCCTCTTCGGCCTGCTTGGCCGCAAAACCGAGGCCGACAAGCGCTTCCACGACCGGCCCGCGCACCGAGTGTCCGCCCGCCGCTGCGACGGCGGACGGTGAACTGATGCCGACCTTGTCGCGCAGGCTCAACGCCATCAGCTCTGCGGTCTTCTTGCCTACCTTGGGAATTCGGGTCAGCGCGGTGATGTCGGCGTCACCGATGGCCTGCCGCAGCGTGGGCCCGTCGTACATCGCGAGCGCTCCGAGGGCGATGCTGGGCCCGATCCCCGACACCCCGAGAAGTGTGAGGAACAGGTCGCGCGCGTCGGCGTCGGCGAAGCCGTACAACGTCTGGGAGTCTTCGCGCACGATCATCGCGGTGATCAGGCGCGCCTCGCTGCCGCGCCGCAGCGTCGCCAGTGTCGACGGAGTGGCCATGATCTTGTAGCCGACCCCTGCCGCTTCGATCACGACGTGGTCCAGCGCAATGTCGAGCACCTCACCGCGCACGGATGCGATCATCGTGCCGCCTTCGCTTTCGCCTTCAGTGTGGCCTTGTACTTGCGTTGATGTTCGGCGGCCAACGCCTGGGCCGCTGCCATCCGCGCGATCATTGGAGCCCGCCAGCAATGGCAGATCGCCAGCGCCAGCGCGTCGGCCGCGTCAGCCGGCGTCGGCTTGGTCTGCAGCGCAAGGATTCTGGTCACCATCGCGGTGACCTGGGCCTTATCGGCGTTGCCGTTGCCGGTGACCGCCGCCTTGACCTCGCTCGGAGTGTGGAAATGCACGTCGATGTCCCGCCTGGCCGCGGCCAGCGCAATGACACCACCGGCTTGCGCGGTGCCCATCACCGTCGAGACGTTCTGCTGGGAGAACACCCGCTCGATCGCGATCACGTCCGGTTTGTGCGTATCCATCCAGTATTCGACGGTGTCGCTGATGACCAGCAGCCGTCGGTGTAGCGGATCACCGGACGGCGTACGGACCACGTCGACGTCGAGCGCGATGACCTGCCGGCCCTTACCGCCTTCGATGACGGACAGCCCGCAGCGCGTCAACCCGGGATCGACTCCCATCACCCGCACGGCATGCCCTTCTGTGAACACTTGTTCGAGAGCTTAGCCGCCCGCCGGACAGTGCACGGCAATGACACGCCCGGCGAAGACCGCCTGTGTCGCGTCCCACTGCCGCCCGCAATTGTGCTTGTGAGACGGCCGAGTTCACCGCTGACGACGCGCTCGCGATGTGACGGCGGCCGGTATCGCCACTACGGTCGCGAAGAGCCCTGCCCCCGACCTCTGGAGCTGATTTTCATCCCTATGCCGGACGAGACCGAACTGGAGACCGCCACCAACATCGCCGTCACCCTGGCGTGGGCCGCAGGAGCGGTGGCCGCCGTGTACCTCCTCGGAGTCGCCGTGACCTGGCTGCTCACGCGGGTCAGCAGGCGCAGCGACCTGATCAGAGACATCGAAGTGCTCACCCGCAAGCCGGTACGGGTGCTGCTGATGGTCCTCGCGGCGACGTTCGCGGTGCGACGGACATCGGATACCGCCGACTCGTGGCGCGGATGGGTCGATCACTGGCTGCTGATCCTGATGATCGCCTCGATCACCTGGCTGCTCACCGGTCTCGTCCGCGTCGCCGAACGGCGGATGATCGCCCGCTACGGCGGCGGTGGCGAGGAGATCTCCGACGCCGACCGGTTGTGGCGGAGGGTCCGGACCCAGGTCACGGTGCTGCGCCGGCTCGCGATCGCGATCGTCGTCATCCTGGGCGCCGCCGCGATCCTGATGACGTTCCCGTCGTTCTCCGACATCGGCACCACGGTGTTCGCCTCCGCCGGCGTGCTGTCGGTGGTCGCCGGCCTGGCGGCGCAGACCTCACTAGGCGCGGTCTTCGCGGGCATGCAGATCGCATTCTCGGGCGCGATCCGTGTCGGCGACATCGTGCAGCTCGAAAACGGCCAGTGGTGGGGCCGGATCGAGGAGATCACGCTGACCTACGTCGTCGTGCGGCTCTGGGACGAGCGGCGGCTGGTGCTTCCGTCGAGCTACTTCACCACCGAACCGTTCGAGAACTGGACCCGCAGCGCCACCGAGATCATGGGCGCGGTCGAGTTCGACGTCGACTTCTCGGTTCCCTTCAACGACATGCGCGCCGAGCTGGACCGGCTGCTCTCCGAAAGCGACCTCTGGGACGGCCGGCGCGGCGTGCTCCAGGTGACCAACGCCGTCGGCGGCGTGGTGCGGGTGCGCATCGTCGTCAGCGCGCGCAACGCCGGCGCACTGTTCGACCTGCAATGCGCGGTGCGCGAAGGGATGGTCGACTGGGTGCAGCGCACCGGCGGCGTGGTGCCCATCCAGCGCATCGAACCGGCGGCACCCGCCCCGGAAGCGCGGACCGACCGCGAAATCGCCGGGCAGACAAAGCGGGTCGCGGCGGGAATGTTCTCAGGCAGCCCGGAGGCCGAGGAACGCGCCAAGGCGTTCGATCACACCATCGAGTGCGACGACGAACTCGCGCGGTCAAACGGGAGCCACTGAGCCCCGCTAATCCTCGCTGTCGAGCTGCGCCGCGACGTCGTCGGGAATGTCGATGTTGGTGTAGACGTCCTGCACGTCGTCGAGGTCTTCGAGGGCGTCGACCAGCTTCATGATCTTGCGTGCGCCGTCGGCGTCCAGCGGCACCGTGACCGACGGCTCGAAGCCGGCCTCAGCCGACTCGTAGTCGATGCCCGCCTCCTGCAACGCGGTGCGCACCGCAACCAGATCGCTTGGCTCGCAGAGGATTTCGAACGTCTCATCGAGGTCGTTAACATCTTCTGCGCCCGCGTCGAGCACCGCCATCAGCACGTCGTCCTCGGTGAGGCCGTTCTTCTCCAGCGTGATGACGCCCTTGCGGGAGAACAGGTAGGACACCGAACCGGGGTCGGCCATGTTGCCGCCGTTGCGGGTCATCGCGACGCGCACCTCTCCGGCGGCGCGGTTGCGATTGTCGGTGAGGCACTCGATCAGCACCGCGACGCCGTTGGGTCCGTAGCCTTCGTAGGTGATGTTCTGATAGTCGGCGCCGCCGGCTTCCTCGCCGCTGCCCCGCTTGCGGGCGCGCTCGATGTTGTCGTTGGGTACCGAGGACTTCTTGGCCTTCTGGATCGCGTCGTAGAGCGTGGGGTTGCCCGCCGGGTCGCCGCCGCCCACTCGCGCTGCGACCTCGACGTTCTTGATCAATTTGGCGAACATCTTGCCGCGGCGGGCGTCGATGACGGCTTTCTTGTGCTTGGTGGTGGCCCACTTGGAATGGCCGCTCATGCAGGTAGTACCTCTTCCGTGCGCTAATCGTGCGCCAAGTTCGTGCCCGACGAGTCTACGTGGAGGTTTGCGCTCGCCCGAACCGCGCCGGTCCCGCCGCATGCTGGCCTGTTAGCTCTGCCACAGTATTTCTCAGCTATCTTACTCTGGAGTAAGATAGCGTCATGTCCTTCTCGCTTGAGTTGTCGCCCGACCTGATCCACATCCGGGACTGGGTGCACGAGTTCGCTGCCGACGTCATCCGCCCCGCCGCCGCCGAGTGGGACGAACGCGAAGAGACGCCGTGGCCGATCATCCAGGAGGCCGCCAAAGTCGGCCTCTACTCCATGGAGATGATGGCCGAGCAGGCCGCGGAGCCGTCCGGCCTCGGCATGCTGGTGGTCTTCGAGGAGATGTTCTGGGGCGATGCGGGCATTGCGCTCGCCATTCTGGGCACCGGCCTGGCGGCGGCGTCACTGGCGGCCAACGGCACTCCTGAGCAGATGGCCGAATGGCTGCCGCAGATGTTCGGCACCGTCAACGAGCCGAAAGTCGCGTCGTTCTGTTCGTCCGAACCGGGCGCCGGTTCCGACGTCGGCGCCATCCTGACGAAGGCCCGCTACGACGAGGCCAAGGACGAGTGGGTGCTCAACGGCGTGAAGACCTGGGCCACCAACGGTGGTATCGCCGATGTGCACATCGTGGTCGCCTCCGTGTATCCGGAGCTCGGCACCCGTGGGCAGGCGACGTTCATCATCCCGCCGAACACCCCGGGCTTCCGGCAGGGACAGAAGTTCCTCAAGCACGGCATCCGCGCCTCGCACACCGCTGAGGTCGTGCTCGAGGATGTGCGCATCCCCGGCGAGTTGATCGTGGGCGGCAGGGAGAAGTTCGAGGAACGCATCGCGCGGGTGCGCGAAGGCAAGAAGTCCAAGGGCCAAGCGGCGATGGCGACGTTCGAACGCACGCGTCCCACCGTCGGCGCGATGGCGGTCGGGGTGGCCCGCGCGGCCTACGAGTACGCGCTCGACTACGCCTGCCAGCGCGAGCAGTTCGGCAAGAAGATCGGCGAATTCCAAGCCGTCGCATTCAAGTTGGCGGACATGAAGGCCCGCGTCGACGCGGCCCGGCTGCTGGTCTGGCGGGCCGGGTGGATGGCTCGCAACGGCAAGCCGTTCGACAACGCCGAAGGGTCGATGGCCAAGCTGGTCGCCAGCGAGACCGCGGTGTACGTCACCGACGAGGCGATCCAGATCCTCGGCGGCAATGGCTACACCCGCGAGTATCCGGTCGAGCGGATGCACCGCGACGCCAAGATCTTCACGATCTTCGAGGGCACCAGCGAGATCCAGCGCCTGGTGATCGGGCGCACGGTCACGGGCCTCGAGATCCGCTAACTTGCGATTTGTGAGTGAAAACGATCGCTGAGCGAGCGAAATCACTCACAAATCACTCGGTGAGCATGCCGACGAACAGCTTGTGGATGCGGCGATCGCCGGTCATCTCCGGATGAAACGCCGTCGCGAGGCGCCGGCCCTGGCGTACCGCGACGATGTGGCCCGCCGCCGTGCCCAGCACCTCCACCTCGGCACCCACGCGTTCGACCCACGGCGCCCGAATGAACACCGCGTGCACGGCCCCGTCGACACCGGCGAACTCGATGTCGCCTTCGAACGAATCCACTTGGCGGCCAAAAGCGTTGCGCCGGACCGTCATATCGATCCCGTGCAGAGGCGTGGCCTCGCGACCCGCCGCGCCGGCGTCCAGAATCTCCGACGCCAGCAGGATCATCCCCGCGCACGAGCCGTATGCAGGCATCCCCCCGGCCAACCGCGACCGCAGCGGCTCGAGCAGATCGAGTTCACGCAGCAGGTGGCTCATCGTCGTCGACTCCCCACCGGGGATCACCAGCGCGTCGACGGTTTCGAGTTCGCGCCGCCGCCGCACGGTCGACGCCTGCGCACCGGCCTCCCGCAGTGCGGCCAGGTGCTCGCGGGTGTCTCCCTGCAGCGCCAGCACGCCGACGTGCGGAGCGCTCACGGCTGGTAGTCGCGCGTGTAGCGGGTCAGCCCTTCCTGCATCACCGCTGCCACCATCTCGCCGTCCTGGTTGAAGATCTTGCCCTGGCACAGCGAGCGCCCACCCGAGGCGGACGGCGACGACTGGTCGTAGAGCAGCCATTCGTCGGCCCGGAACTGGCGCATGAACCACATCGCGTGGTCCAGCGACGCGACCTGCAGGTGCTTGCGCTCGCGCGGATAGTTGACCTGCGCCGAGCCCAGCAACGTGAGATCGCTCATGTAGGCCAGCGCGCAGATGTGCAGGACCGGGTCGTCAGGCAGCGGGTCGCGGTGACGAAACCACACCTGCTGCTGAGATGCCTTGCCGGGCAACTTCTTCAGCACGTCACGCGGCACGATGCGCACATCCCACTCGTCGAACTGCCGGAAGCTGGCGTCGTCGAACACCTTGCTGACGGATTCGAAATGCGGGATGTCGTCGGGCGGTGCCACCTGCGGCATCGCATCCTGATGCTCGATTCCGCTCTGGTCGGTCTGGAAGGACGCCGACATCGAGAAGATCGTCTCGCCGTGCTGGATGGCGTTGACGCGCCGGGTGACGAAGGACCCGCCGTCACGCAGCCGCTCGACGATGTACACCGTCGGCGCCTTGGCATCTCCCGGCCGGAGGAAGTATCCGTGCAACGAATGCACCTCGAACTGCGGGTCGACCGTGCGCACTGCCGAAACCAGCGACTGCCCCGCCACGTGTCCGCCGAAAGTCCTTTGCAAATACCCGGATTCGGGGCTGAACACGCTGCCGCGGTAGATGTTGACCTCGAGTTGTTCGAGGTCGAGGATCTTCTCGATCGCCATTCGGGTTGGTTACCAGCCTCGTTCGGCGAGCCGGTGCGGGGCTGCGACGTCCTCGACGTTGATACCGACCATGGCTTCGCCCAGCCCGCGCGACACCTTGGCCAGCACATCGGGATCGTCGTAGAAGGTGGTGGCTTTGACGATCGCCGCCGCGCGCGCGGCCGGGTCGCCCGACTTGAAGATGCCCGAGCCGACGAACACGCCTTCGGCGCCGAGTTGCATCATCATCGCCGCGTCGGCCGGCGTCGCGATGCCGCCCGCGGTGAACAGCGTCACCGGCAGCTTGCCGGCCCGAGCCACCTCGACGACGAGATCGTACGGCGCCTGCAATTCCTTTGCAGCAACGTATAACTCGTCTTCCGACAGCGAGGTCAGCCGCCGGATCTCGCCGCCGATCTGGCGCATGTGCGTGGTCGCGTTCGACACGTCGCCGGTGCCGGCCTCGCCCTTGGAGCGGATCATCGCCGCGCCCTCGGTGATGCGCCGCAGCGCTTCGCCCAGGTTGGTCGCACCGCACACGAACGGCACGGTGTACTTCCACTTGTCGATGTGATGGGTGTAGTCGGCGGGGGTCAGCACCTCGGACTCGTCGATGTAGTCCACGCCGAGGCTCTGCAGTATCTGCGCTTCGACGAAGTGCCCGATGCGCACCTTGGCCATGACCGGGATGGTGACCGCGGAGATGATGCCCTCGATGAGATCGGGATCGCTCATCCGGGCGACGCCGCCCTGGCTGCGGATGTCGGCAGGCACGCGTTCGAGCGCCATCACCGCCACCGCGCCGGCACCTTCGGCGATGCGGGCCTGCTCCGGGGTGACGACGTCCATGATCACGCCGCCCTTGAGCATCTCGGCCATGCCGCGCTTCACCCGGGCGGTGCCGGTCTGGGTCACCGACCCATTGGGCACACCCAACCCTTCGGTATTCACTGCTCTCTCCTCCGAATTACTTCTGATCCAGTCTAAGACGCGGTCGCAAACCTATTGATTCCGCAGCTCAGCGGATCGATGAGACCCGTTGCCGCGGCGCGCCCCCGCGGGCGTCGGCGAGACCGTTGGCCTCGTTCAGCAGTTCGCCGAGTTGCAGCGGATAGACGGTTTCGCCGTTGGCGACCAGCTCTCGGATCATTGTCTCATCACACCAGCGATAGCCGTGAATCGTGCGCCGCTCCAGCGCGGTGTGACCGCCGATCGACGGCTCGAACCGGGCAGTGCGGTGCACGAAGAACAGCTCTTCGCTGCGGATCACCGCGCCGTCGAACTCGAACACCGCCTGACGGCGCCACAGCGGGCCGACCAGGTCGGCCGCGGCGACCTGCAACCCGGTTTCCTCGGCGATCTCGCGGACCGCCGCGTCCGCCAAGCGCTCCCCCGGCTCGACCGCTCCGCCGACGGTGAACCACCAGCGCGGTGCGTCGACCAGCGACGGGTCCGAGCCGCAGAACAGCAGCACCGCACCCGCCTCGTCCAGCAGCACCACCCGCGCAGACGTGCGCCAGCTCACCGGCGCCCGACCTCGGGCGCCGTCTCCGGGCGCTCAACGATCTCGAAATACGTTGGCAGCGCGGCGGTTCCACCGAGCCGCAGGATGCGCACCGCCGGTCGCTCGCGCAACGCGAGAGTGTCGCGCACGGCGTCGTTGTGGAAGCGGCGCGCCAGGACCACCCGCGCTTCGGCATCAGCCAGTTCGGCGATCAACGCCTTCGGCAGCGATTCCGGGTCCACGACGGCCAGCGCGGCAGACAGTTCATTTTCGGCGGCCTCACGCGCCGACCGCGGTGCCCGCTCAGCAGCATCGGCCAGCGCGGCCAGCCGGTCGGCGTCCGGTCCGGGGCTGTACGCGTCGACCGCGACCGCGCGGGCAACGACGGCCCGGCGGGCCAACGCGCCGTCGAGCGCCTGCCACGACAGGTCGTAACGCACATGCAGCCGGTCCAGCCGGTTGGCGGTCTGCAACGCCCACGCGCCGATCGCCAGGATCACCACGACGAGCACGACCAGCGCGATCACCACGATCCAGGTGATCACCGGACGCCTCCGGTCGCCTTCCTCGTCCTGGCCTCCCTCGCCGCCTTGCCGCTGCTGCCGCCGTCACCGCCGGCGACCCGCACCTTGGTTCCCGCGCCGGAGACGGTCTCGTACACCCGCATGATCTGCTGCGCCACCACCGACCAGTCGTAGCGCTGCACGGCCTCTGTCGCCGCCTCGATGTAGCGCTCCCGCAGCGCGTCGTCGCCCAGCACGTCGATCAAGCCGTCGGCCAGCGCCGATGCGTCGTCGACCGGGACGAGGCGCCCGGCCACGCCGTCGGCGAGCACGCGGCGGAACGCGTCGAGGTCGCTGGCCACCACCGCGGTGCCCGCCGCCATCGCTTCGACGAGCACGATGCCGAAGCTCTCACCCCCGGTGTGCGGCGCGCAGTACACGTCGGCGCTGCGCATCGCCGACGCCTTCCGGGCGTCGTCGACCTGGCCGAGGAATCGCAGATGCCTCGCCAGCTCACCGGCATCGTCGCGAAGGTCGTCCTCGTCCCCGCGGCCGACGACGAGGACCTCGACGTCGCCGAAGCGCTCGACCACTTTCGGCAGCGCCCGCAGCAGAACGGCCATGCCCTTGCGGGGCTCGTCGTAGCGGCCCAGGAACAGCACGGTCTTGCCGGCGCGCGGATAACCGTCCAGCAGCGGCGCGGACGCGAACGACGCCACGTCGACGCCGTTGGGGATCTCGACCGCGTCGCTGCCCAGTGCCTCCATCTGCCAACGCCGCGCGAGGTCCGACACCGCGATGCGGCCGACGATCTTCTCGTGCATGGGCCGCAGAATCGGCTCGAACACGCTGAGCGTCAACGACTTCGTGGTCGAGGTGTGAAAGGTGGCGACGATCGGGCCCTCGGCGATATTGAGCGCCAGCATCGACAGGCTGGGCGCGTTGGGCTCGTGCAGGTGCAGCACGTCGAAGTCGCCGTCGGCCAGCCACCGCTTGACCATGCGGTGCGTGGCGGGCCCGAACCGCAGCCGCGCGACTGATCCGTTGTACGGGATCGGCACGGCCTTGCCGCCCGAGACGACGTAGTCGGGCAGTGCGGCGTGCGCATCGCGGGACGCGGGCGCGAGCACGCTGACGTCGTGACCGCGGTCGTGCATGACCTCGGCCAGTTGCAGCACGTGCGACTGCACCCCGCCGGGCACGTCGAACGAATACGGGCAGACCATGCCGATCCTCACGGGCCGGCCTCCAGTTTCACGCGCCGCGCCTCGGGCAGGTCGGCCAGCCACTGCGGTTGCATCATGTGCCAGTCGGCCGGGTGTGCGGCGATGTTGCGGGCGAACCGGTCGGCCAGCGCCTGGGTGACGACGGTGACGTCGCCCGACGAGGTGTCGATTTCCGGGTACATCCGCATGCCCCAACCGGCGCGCTCATACCAGCAGTGCACCGGCAGCAGGGCCGCCCCGGTCTCGATCGCGAGCTTGGCCGGACCGGCGGGCATCCGGGTGGGCTCGCCGAAGAAGTCCACCTGAACTCCGTTGCGGCTCAAATCCCGCTCGGCCATCAGGCACACCATCCGGTTGTCGCGCAGCCGCTCGACGAGCACCTCGAACGGCGGCCGTTCGCCCCCGGTCAGCGGGACGACCTCGAAGCCGAGGCCCTCCCGGTAGGCGACGAACCGGTCGTACAGTGACTCGGGTTTGAGTCGTTCGGCGACCGTGGTGAAGGTGCCGTAGTTCTGTACGAGCCAGACGCCGGCCATGTCCCAGTTGCCGCTGTGCGGCAACGCCAGGACCGCGCCGCGGCCCGCGTCCAGCGCGGCCACCATCCGTTCGATTTCCAACACGGCCAGTTCGCGGCCGAGCGCCTCGTGGTCCATCGTCGGCAACCGGAACGCCTCCCGCCAGTATCGGGCGTACGAGGCCAGCGAAGCACGAATCAGCCCGTCCGGCACCTGTTCGGGCGGCACGCCGATCACGCGTGCCAGGTTCTTGCGCAACTGAGCGGGCCCGCCGCCGCGGGCCGCGTAGTGCGCCCCGGCGTCAAAGGCGTTGCGTGCGAAGAACTCCGGCATCGCGCGGACGAGCCGCCACCCGGCGGCGTACCCCCAGTCCGCGACCCTGCCTCCCAACGGGTTGACACCCAGGGCCGGTCCCGAGGGCGCGCTGCTCACGGCTCCTCCCCCTGGCCGGTGGGCTTGGCGATCCGGTCCATCGCGCCCGGCGACGTCCGCACGCTGTGCACCCGCTGCCCCAGCGTGACCAGGCTGGTCACCGCGAGCGCCCACATTGCGATGTGCAGCAACCACACCACCCCGAACAAGCCGGACAGACCAGCCCCGACCAGCACGATGATCAGCCGCTCAGGACGCTCGATCAGCCCGCCCTCCGCGGACAGCCCGCTGGCTTCGGCGCGGGCCTTGATGTACGAGATGACCTGTGACGTCACCAGGCAGATCGCCGTCGCGACCACCAGCGAGGTGCTCTGCAACCCGAATGCGGCCCACCACAGCAGCCCGCAGAAGATGGCGCCGTCGCTGATCCGGTCGCAGGTGGCGTCCAGCACGGCGCCGAATCGCGTGCCGCCGCCGCGTTGCCGGGCCATCGCGCCATCGAGCATGTCGGCGAGCACGAACAACCACACCGCCACCGAACCCCACCAGAGCTGGCCGATCGGGAACAGCGTCAGCGCGCTCAGCACCGAACCCGCGGTGCCCAGGATCGTGATGCTGTCGGGGGTGAACCCGGCCCGCAGGGCGCCCCTGGCGAGCGGCGTGCTGAGCTTCTCGTACGCCGCGCGGGTCATCAGGTAGAAGTTGCTCAGCGCTCCACCCCCCGCACCTCCGGCTGCTTCGCCCATTCGGTCGCCAACAGTTCACGGGTCTCGCGCAGCAACTGCGGAACGACTTTGGAGCCGCCGATGATCGTGATGAAGTTCGCGTCGCCGCTCCAGCGCGGCACCACGTGCATGTGCAGGTGGTCGGCGAGCGAGCCGCCCGCCGACTGGCCGAGGTTGAGCCCGACGTTGAAACCGTGTGGCCGCGACACCGACTTGACCACGCGAATCATCTTCTGGGTGAACGAGATCAGCTCGAAGCTCTCCTCGGGGGTGAGGTCCTCGAGTTCGGACACCCGGCGGTACGGCACGACCATCGAATGCCCCGGGTTGTACGGGTACAGGTTGAGCACTACGTAGACGGATTCGCCGCGCGCGACGACGAGCCCTTCCTCGTCGGGCATCGTGGGGATGTCGGTGAACGGCTGCTCGGACTTCTTCGACCCCGCCCCGCCCTTCATCGGCGACTCGGCGATGTAGCTCATCCGGTGCGGTGTCCACAGCCGTTGCAGGTGGTCGGGATCGCCGGCGCCGCGGTCGACGATGGCCTGCTCCTCGCGTTCCTCGCCGCTGGTCTGCTCTTCGCGCAAGCGCTCATCGCCACTCACTTCGAGATCCCCGCCTCGAGCAGCTCTGCGGTGGGAGCCGCATTGTTACGGCTGGCGACCCAGTCGGTGATCGCGGCGACGGCCTCGTCGCGCGGCACCCCGTTGATCTGGGTGCGGTCACCGAACCGGAAGCTGACCGCGTCGGCCTCCACGTCCCGGTCCCCCGCCAGCAACATGAACGGCACCTTCTGGTTGGTGTGGTTGACGATCTTCTTCGCCATCCGATCGTCACTGGTGTCGACCTCGACCCGGATGCCCTTGCTCTTCAGTTGCGTCGCAAGGTCGTTCAGGTACGGAACGTGGTCGTCGCTGACCGGGATCCCGACCACCTGCACCGGCGCCAGCCACGCCGGGAACGCGCCTGCGTAGTGCTCGGTGAGCACGCCGAAGAACCGCTCGATCGAGCCGAACAACGCGCGGTGGATCAGCACCGGACGCTGTCGGCTGCCGTCGGCGGCGGTGTACTCCAGCTCGAACCGGTCGGGCATGTTGAAGTCCAGCTGGATGGTCGACATCTGCCAGTGGCGTCCCAACGCGTCTTTGACCTGAACCGAGATCTTGGGCCCGTAGAAGGCCGCGCCGCCGGGGTCGGGCACCAACTCGAGGCCCGAGGCCTCGGCGACCTCCCGCAGCGTCTCGGTGGCCTCTTCCCAGTCCTCGTCGGCGCCGACGTACTTCTCCGGGTTCTTGGTCGACAGCTCCAGGTAGTAGTCGTCCAGGCCGTAGTCGGCGAGCAGATCCAGCACGAAGCGCAGCAGCGAGGCCAACTCGTCGCGCATCTGTTCGCGGGTCGTGTAGATGTGCGCGTCGTCCTGGGTCATGCCGCGCACCCGGGTCAGGCCGTGCACGACGCCGGATTTCTCGTAGCGGTACACCGAACCGAATTCGAAGAGCCGCAAAGGCAATTCGCGATAAGACCGTCCCCGTGACCGGAAGATCAGATGGTGCATGGGGCAGTTCATCGGCTTGAGGTAGTAGTCCTGCCCGGGTTTGCGCACCTCGCCGTCGGGACCGAACTCGGCGTCGATGTGCATGGGAGGGAACATGCCGTCGGCGTACCACTCGAGGTGACCCGACGTGATGTAGAGCTGCTCCTTGGTGATGTGCGGAGTGTTGACGAACTCGTAGCCCGCCTCGAGGTGCTTACGCCGCGAGTAGTCCTCCAACTCCAGCCGTACGACGCCGCCCTTGGGGTGGAAAACCGGTAGGCCCGAACCCAATTCGTCGGGGAAGCTGAAGAGGTCGAGTTCGGTGCCGAGTTTGCGGTGATCGCGTCGTAGCGCCTCTTCGATGAGCTCCAGATGCTTGTCGAGGGCTTCCTGCGACTCCCAGGCCGTGCCGTAGATGCGCTGCAGGCTCGCGTTGTTCTGGTCGCCGCGCCAGTACGCCGCCGAACTGCGGGTCAGTTTGAACGCCGGAATGTATTTCGTCGTCGGGATGTGCGGGCCACGGCACAGGTCACCCCACTCGCGTTCGCGGGTACGGGGATTGAGGTTGTCGTAGGCGGTCAGCTCGTCGCCACCGACCTCCATGACGTCCGGATCACCCGACTTGTCATCGACCAACTCGAGCTTGTACGGCTCGTCGGCGAGTTCTTCGCGCGCTTGCTCTTTGGACTCGTAGACGCGCCGGGAGAACAGCTGACCCTCCTTGACGATCTGGCGCATGCGCTTCTCCAGTGCTGCCAAATCCTCGGGTGTGAACGCACGCTCCACGTCGAAGTCGTAGTAGAAGCCGTCGGCGATCGGCGGACCGATGCCGAGTTTGGCTTCGGGGAACAACTCCTGCACGGCCTGCGCCAGCACGTGCGCGGTCGAGTGCCGGATGACACTGCGGCCGTCGTCGGTGTCGGCGGCCACCGGAGTCACCTCGGCGTCGGCGTCCGGTGCCCACGACAAGTCGCGTAGCCGGCCCTCGGTGTCGCGGACGACGACGATCGCGTCCGGTGCCCCGCGGCTGGGCAAGCCTGCCTGCCGCACCGCCTCACCCGCAGTGGTCCCGGCAGCGACCCGGATCGGGGCAGCTGGGACAGGGTTGGCGGCGGCGGTCATCGGTGGCTCTCCAAATCGTCGTCAACAGACTCGAGGACGCGACCATGCTATCGGTGCGGGTCGTCAGTCCCCGATGCCGATCGGACTGTTCAACCACTCGTGTTCCACCCCGACCAGTTCGGCGGACCAGTCGATCGCGCCCAGCAACCACAGCGTCGCCGCCACGATGAGCGCCGTGAGCAGACCGCCGGAGATCTGCACGATGGCGTGCTGACGATGGAACCAGTCCATCGCCTTGTCGTAGCGCTCCTTGGCGTGCGCCAGCAGTCGGCGCGCCCAGTCGAACTCGGTGGCCAGAATGCCCAGGCCGACGAAGACGATCGCCCACCCGGGCCCCGGATATGGGATCGCGATGATTCCCGCGCCGAGCACGATGACGCCGACGACCCCGACGGCGATGCGGTAGACCAAGTCGACGGACCGGCGCTCCCGGATTCCGTCGCGCCAGCGCGCCCAGCGCCGCTTCGCATCGGCGACCTTCACGGCTGGCCCGGCTTGAGTTTGACGAACAAGGCGTGCGCTTCGGCGAGCACTGTGTCGCCATCGAGGAGTCGCCCGGACACGAAGATCTTGCGGCCCTCGATGCGGTCGATGCCCGCGTCCACCTGGAACTGTCGTTCGACGCGTGCGATCTTGCGGTAGTCGATGTGCAGGAACGCGGTGCGCTGCGCCCTGCTGCCGCTGAGTTTGAACGCGGTGAAGCCGAGCAGCGCGTCGAAGAGCATCGCGACCGCGCCCCCGTGGGCCGCGCCGTTACGGCCGAGGTGAAAGCGGCGGAACTCCGCAGTGCCGGCGATTCGCTGGTCGTCGGTCACACGCAGGTCGACGGGGACCGACAAGATGTTGCCGCGGTTCGGCAGGTCCATCCGCCGGCCGGAGGGGGAAGCCCACTCGTCTGCGTAGTACGGCGCGAGCAGCTGCGAGATCTTCTCGATCTGGTCGGCGGCGGCGGTGATCACCTCGTCGGGGGCGTCCGCGGCCCGCGCGTGGTCCTGCAGCGTGCGGACCGCTTCGATGAAGCGCCCATAGTCGGGTCCCCCGCGGTCGGTGGGAACCGGCGGGTTGAAGCCGCCACCGGGTTCGGCTTTGACGTGCTGCTCGGAGCTCACTCGATCACCGTATTGCCTGGCTCGACTCGAAGCCGCTTCGGCGTTGCACTGCGTCGGTGGATGAGAAGGTGACCGGATGAAGCTGAGCGATCTGGCTGCCCTGCCGCTGACCTACCCGGAGGTGGGCGCCACTGCGCGGGCGCTGCCGGACGGGTACCGCCACGTGCACAAGTCGGCCGCCATCGGCCGCGGGCGTCGTCGTTTCGAGGAGGCCGCCGAGAGCGGGATGCGGTGGGGCATGCTGCGCGGCGCCGGTGTGCGTGTCGAAGCGACGACGGAGACCGCACAGGTCGGCTCGGAGGTGCTCGTGCACCTCGGGCCGATTGCCGCGCCGTGCCGGGTCGTCTATGTCGTCGACGAAGCCGACCGGCGTGGGTTCGCCTACGGCACGCTGCCCGGCCACGCCGAATCCGGCGAGGAGCTGTTCCTGGTGACCTTCGACGCGGCATCGGAACAGGTGTCGGCCGTGGTGACGGCGTTCTCCCGGCACGCGACCTGGTGGAGCCGGCTGGGCTCGCCGGTGACGTCACTGGTGCAGCGCGTGGTCACCGAGCGCTATCTACGCGCGCTGTAGTGGTGTCAATGCCGGTTGCGTTCTAGATTGCATCTGAGGCTTTTTGCGTCAGCGATAATTTCCACGGGAACACGAGAACCCAAGATCAACCGCGGCCTTTTTCGCGTAGCCTTGAACGACTCAGAGAAGGACTCCGGATGGTGATGACGAACGAACCCGACGAGCGCGAGGACACCCACCTGCGCATCGCCGAACTGGTGCGCGGGCTCTACACCAGGCCGGACGCGGACACCGTCATCGCCGAGTTGGCCGAACACGCGGCCGTCGAGATCCCGGGCGCGCAGTACGCCGGCATCACCATCACCCGCAAATCCAAGACCGTCGAGACTCCGGCCGCCACGCACCTGTACCCGATGCTGCTCGACAAGATCCAGCAGCAGCACCAGCAGGGCCCGTGCCTGTGTGCGGCGTGGGAGAAGAAGGTCGTCTACATCGCGGACTTGGAGACCGAGGACCGGTTTCCCCTGTATCGGCGCGACGCCCTGGCCGAGACGCCGATCCGGTCGATCATGGCGTTTCAGTTGTTCATCGAGGGCGAGACGATGGGCGCGCTCAACGTCTACTCGGAGCACCCCGACTCATTCAACGATCAGTCGAGAAGCATCGGCCTGGTTTTTGCGGCACATTCTTCGGTGGCCTGGAATGCCGCACGCCGCGACGCGCAGTTCAGGCAAGCCCTGGCCAGCCGCGACACGATCGGCCAGGCGAAGGGCATGCTGATGGAGCGCTACGGCGTCGACGCGGTTCAGGCTTTCGATCTGCTGCGCAAACTCTCGCAGGACTCCAACGTGCCGCTGATCAAGATCGCTACGGAGATCGTGAAGAACTCACATTCCCCAGAGCACAGTTGACCGGGGAGGTCCTCAGCGGGAGACGACTCGAGGAACCTCCGGGTTCGCCGGTTCGACCCGCGGTCGGGGCACCTCGACGCTGTTCTCCTGCACGATGACCGGATCGCCGACCTTGACCGTATTGAAGTACCACTCGGCGTCTTCGGGGCTGAGGCTGATGCAGCCGTGGCTGACGTTCTCATATCCCAGCGCGTTGACCGCCCACGGTGCCGAATGCACGAAGATGCCACGTTGGGTGATCCGGACGGCCCACTCGACGTCGAGCAGGTAGCCGTCTTCGGCGCTGACGGGGATGCCGACGCTGCTCGAATCCATCATCACGTCGCGTTCCTTGCTCAACACGGCGAAAGTGCCGACGGGCGTTGGATATTCGGGCCTGCCCATCGAAGCCGGAAAAACTCCGGGCTTGCCGAAGTTCGGCCGGTGGTGCGGCGCGGGCAGGGTTGACGGCGGTCCGGCGTCGACGCCGTCGATGGTGACCGTGAAGGTGTGTTCGGCGATGTTGGCAACGCCGACCACCGCGGGCCCCGTGGCGATGTTCGTCTTCATGCCGCCGACGGAAAGCGCAATTGTGCTGTGCGCAGGCCAGAATCGGTCGGGCACCCACTGGACGGTCTTGTTGTCGAGCCACTCGAAGGTGCCCGTCATCGCGGGGTCGGAGCTGATGTCGAGGAGCCGCTCGGTAGCCCGCTGGTCAACGACGGGTGCCGCGAAGTTCACCACGACGGGGTGCGCAACGCCGACCATCTGGCCTTGCTCCGGAAGTATGGAGGCGATGGCGCTTCTCAGGGACTGGTTGGCCGCTGCCGCGCTTTCTTCGGCCGGCCCGGCCACCACACTGGTAGCGACGACGACGGCGGCAAGAACACACCGAAATACCGCACGCAAATCCGCTGCCTCCCTTGAAATTACAACGATGTCAATAATGGTATGGGCCGCCGGACGAATTAAGGTCAAGAGCGCGAAGGCAATTCGGTAAAGTCTCCGTCACGGTTCGGCCACACGACGCGAATTTGGTTGTTCACAAACGGATTTGGCCCGGCGACGGCCATGGTCGCCGGGCCATTCCCATCAGAGAACCGTTTAACTCGCGGGGCCAGGCCGCGTCGGCTGACCCGGCACGGGCGCTCCCGGGGGAAGCGGCCCCACCGCGTCACCCTTGCCGGCCAATCCGCCCATCTCCGTGATCGGGGCGCCCGCCGCCACCGGAGCGCCGGCCGCGATCGGAGCACCCGCGACGGGCGGGACGATGGGCGGTGCGATGGGCGGCACCAGGGGCGGCGGGACCACCGGCGGCGCGAGCGGCGGAGGCACCACCGGCGGCGCGACGGGCGGCGGGCCAGGGAACGCCATCGGCACGCCGGACATGTCAGTGACCGGAGCGCACGCCGCTCCTGCTGCCGGCGCCCCGGCTGCCGGTGCCCCCGCTGGCGCCTGCCCAGCCGACGTATGGACACATTCGTAGCCACCGGCCTGTGCGGCCGGACTCAACGCGATGGCTACCCCGCACAATCCGCCCCCGACGAGTGCGGCGATGTTGACTCGATCAAAGATCGTCATCGACGTCGATCCCTTCATTTCACGCTCGTTATCCGTTCAACTGAGGCAGCACCCATGCATGCCGTAGTCAGGTCGCGCCTATACGACCGCGTTAATATCAACAGCCGACCGTCCGACACGCACCACGCCGCACCGCAGCGTTTCCAAACGGTGACCGGTTCGGCATGGGATGGCCGCATTCGCGGTCGGCGCCGGTTGCGATACCGCTGTGACCTGGGGGTCCGTGGCGCGCCGCCGTTGCCCCAAGGTCACAATCGGTGCTGCCGCCGCCTGATGCATTCAAGACATGGATCGGGTTTCGGGGCGCTTGACCACGGGCATCACTGTCGCGACAGGTCAGGACAAGTCAGAGGTTGGTATGTGATGACAGTGGAATCGAGACCTACCCCGGACGCGTCGATCGGCGAATTGATGAGTCAGCTGTCGACGCAGACGTCGCGGCTGATCCGCGATGAAATGCGGTTGGCGCAGAAGGAATTTCAAGAGTCGGCGAAGCACGCCGGGATCGGCGCGGGCTTGTTCAGCATCGCCGGGTTGTTCGCTTTCTTCGGGGCGGCGACGTTGATCGCCGCGGCCGTGGCGGCGCTTGCCCTCGTGCTCGACGTGTGGGCAGCGGCGCTGATCGTCGCCGCGGTGCTGTTCGTCATCGCCGGCGTCACCGCGCTCATGGGGCGTAAGCAGGCACAAGAGGTCACGCCGGCGGCCCCGAAGACCGTGGAGACGGTGAAGGCCGACATCCAAGAACTGAAGGACGCCCGCTCATGACCGCACCGAACCCTCGCCCCGAGCCAGGCCCGGAGGCGGGCGTCGACGACATTCAGGCCGACATCGAGCAGACCCGTAGCGAGCTCGGCGAAACGGTCGAAGCGCTGCAGGCCAAACTCGATGTGAAACAGCGCGCTAAAGACAAGGTAGACGAAACCAAGGAACGCGTCGTCGAGAAGGCGGACACGCTCCGGCACACGGCCACCGACAATCCGAGTCGGGCGGTGCCAGTGGCGGCGGCCATAGCCGTACTGGCCTTGCTCGGCATCGTTGTGTGGCGCCGTCGCCGCTAGGCGGCTCTACTACTCTGCGGGCCCGAATCGGAACCGGCGGCCGGTGACCCGTCGCGGCAGCACGCGAACGTAGTGCTGTTTGACGGTCGTGGTCCAGGACAGCAGTTGCGCGCGCTCCGCCTCGGCTATGTCGTCGTCGTCGCGCACCGAACGGGCGACGCCGCGGACGATCACGCTCCAACCTCCGGCGGTGGTGTGGTCGTCGGCTTCGAAGACGACCTCATGGTTGATCGCCGTGCTGACCAGCTTGGTGCCCTCGGCGGTGCGGAACAACAGGGTTTTGCGCTGGACGACGAAGTTGATGGGAAAGATCTCGGCGTGGCCGTCGACGCTCGTGACGAGCCGGCCCAGCGACACGCTGCCCAGCAGATTCCAGCATTCGCTCTCGGGCAGGATCGCGACGGGTTGGCTCGCTTCAGACATTGCGGATCCCGGAAGTCATGATCCGAGTCTAGGGAGACGAGCAGCCGCGGCGCGCACTCGGCGCTGGTGATCGGGGTGTGGTCCCGGCTGGGTTCGAACCAGCGACCTTCCGCGTGTGAGGCGGACGCTCTCCCACTGAGCTACGAGACCGGAGAGTCGGCCGAATGGCCGAACGACGTCGAAGACTAGCACGGTGAGGGTTGCGGCCAGAATCCACTTTGGCGAGGCTGCCGTGCGGGCCGTCTGTCTCAAGTGCGATGCGGGCCGTGGATCAGCCGTTTCTGCGAGTCTCAGCAGGCGTTTCGGGGTTGAGATGGGCGGAGGCGCACCGGCAAACGCGGAGATTTGTGCAGCTACACTTCGGTGGACTATCGTCGTGCTTCGCGACGGGCGACGAGTCGTCCGTGGCGCGCGGATGTAGCGCAGTTGGTAGCGCATCACCTTGCCAAGGTGAGGGTCGCGGGTTCGAATCCCGTCATCCGCTCGAAGGTGCAGTGGCATCAACCCCAGCGGTGGAGTGGCCGAGTGGTGAGGCAACGGCCTGCAAAGCCGTGCACACGGGTTCGATTCCCGTCTCCACCTCAACGAATGATCTGGCGCGATTAGCTCAGCGGGAGAGCGCTTCCCTGACACGGAAGAGGTCACTGGTTCAATCCCAGTATCGCGCACCACGTTCTAGCTGCAGGTTTGTGGCTGCAAATTTCGACATGCACCACATATGCACCATACTGGTCATGTAGTAGCCAGCTCGGGGCGGTCGTCGATCGCGACACCGAAAGGGCGAGGCAATGACCACGATCCCCCCACCGAACATCCCGCTGCCCGCCGGCGCCACGCCGGCCGACGACGAGGTCCGGTCCTGGGCGGACTATGAAAACGAATTCCGCATCGTCTACGGGGAGAAGCGCGTCCTGTGCCCCGAAGCGGCGCCCGAGACGGACCAGACGATCTGGGTGGAGCCGTGCGCCGTCCAGATGGCCGACGGCACCATTCAACCCCGAGACCCCAGCAAGCCGCCTCTGCATTCCGGGCCGTCCGTATCGGTACAAGCCCACTGGGAGAACTACCTGACCGCCGCCGAGGCCCGCCAACTGGCCCGCTACATCGACGCCGCGGCCGCCACAGACGAACTCTGGTCAGACGCAGACATGCACACGTGCCAATTCGACTGATGCATGACCCGGTGGCGATATGACGGCCACTGGTATGCCAACTATCACCCGGCGACCGGCAAACCTTCCGACATCGGCGTCGCAACGGATCAGACTCCGCTTCAGGTCGGCATCGGCGTGACGTGCGAGTCGCTCGACGACACTCGGCCGGCCATCGTGATTCATCTCGACGGCGGCCGTTGCGACTACGACGCTGAGGCGTTCATGACGTTCAGCGAGGCCGTCGCGATCCGTGACGCGCTCAGTGAGGCGATCGCCAGTGGCCAGGCCGCCCTCGAGGAGGCGGCCTCTCTGGTGACCCGACTCCGGTATGCAGACGACGATTTCGACGTGCATGGGCGGGGCTGTGACCGACGTCGAAGTGCGGGTGAGCTATCTGCGGCCGTCGCGTTCAAGCCGTTGTTGGACTCCGTCCATGCACCCGGCCCGGTAGTCGTCGGCGTCCAATTCGTCAACTGAGAGCTCAATGGCGCCCCCGTGAATCCCCTCGGACTCTACTTCCCGGGTGCGTACATCACATTCAGCCTCGAAATCATTCGCTATCAGCGGAAGTGGGCTTCCCCGCCGAAGTGCGGCACCGGCGATGGAGTTGCCCCATTCCTGCCCGAGGCGGTAAGACATCCCAGTTTTATCGACGCTATCGGCCTTGTTGACCATGGCCACGATCCCAATCACAACCAGCACCAGAGCGATGGCGAGTCCAGCCATCATTCTGGAATTGAAAGCGCCCCGCCGTGCGATGGCATTGCCCTGCGGCGAAGGTGGTGGTGCCCATGCGGAGTACTGGGCAGGCTGGCTATACGTTGTCCATCGTCGCCCATCCCAATAGCGTTGTCCCCCAGAGCCGTTGGGGTCGGGATACCATCCGGGCGGCGTATGTGCAGGGTTAGTCACCGACCTTCTCCCCTGCCCGCCGTCATACGTGTTGTTGTCCTTGGCAAGACGCCATTGCTGGTCCTGACCGGCCGGTCGTACACGATCGTCACGTCCCGTGTCCGGCGATGTCCATCCGTTCGACTGTCGCAGCGTCGTAGCCCAGCGAACGCAGATATTGTTCGGCGGCGGCGACAGCGGCGACGGCTTGCTCATGAGTGGTGAGGCCGCCCGGGTAGGCGATCTTGTACGCGACAGCGCAGTCCTGCTCGACCTGCCAAAGGTACTTGGTGCTGTTGACGTAGCCGTTCGCTGCGGCCGCGTGGCCGCACGAGTACTCGTTCGCTTGCGCTGCCGGTTCCGCGATGACCCATCCGGCGACCAATATCGCGGCCGCGCCAACGCCAGCCTTTCTACCGGTCGTCATATGTGCTCTCCCCCTTTTGAACCACGTGCCCTCTAGGTTCCGGTCAGCTCCCACGGTGTGCAGCCTGGCCCACTGACGAACGTGGCGATAGCCGGTGAGTAGATCCGCGCGAACGACCAGGGCTCCAGCGACCCGTTGAATACGTCGATCACTATGCCGTCGGCGGTGTAGGTGCCGTACGTGCAGCCCGGCCACGCACCTTCGACGTTGTGCGCGACGTACGTGCCATACGGCATTTGCAGGGGCACCAAGTACGTACCGGGCGGATACGACTGGTCCGCGCTTGCTGGCGCCGCCAGTGGTATCAACGCCGCCGCGGTGATCACTGCGAGGACACCGGTGAACGCCTTCAGGCTCATCGGTGCAGGATATCGATTCTGTGAGCCTGCTTGGAACGCATCGATGAACGGTGGCTGCACGCGCGATCATGTCCGCGAGTAAAACCCGACACCATCGCCGACGTCCCCGGCTAACAGGGCTTCCCCTGCGCCACCGCTTCTTGGCAGCTCTGCCACTGCGGATACGTCATCGACCGCCAGGCCCATTGGCCCGACGCCGCACAGACGAACGCGCCGCCGTTGAGTCCCGAATAGTCGTCGATCGCTGGCTGCGCGCACGATCCGGCCGGTGGCATGGAGCATTCCGACATCGCCTCGGGAACTTTGGGGTCGCAATCGGGCCAGACCCCTGGCTCAGCCTCGGCGGGTGGCGCCAGAGCCAGTAGCAGGGCCGCGGCAACTGGGACCGCTACAAAGAGTCGCACTCGCGCAGCGTAGCCATCGGGCAGGCGGACGGCGCGCGGTTCCTGGCAACCAACCTTCACAACCACGAGGTACTACGGTCGCGAGCATGATGAAGCACGAGGAAGTGCCAGACAATCGGCGGGGGATGCAGCGAGTTCCATCCGATCGGGTCGTCGTCGGCGACTGGATTTACCGCAAGGGCGCCGACTGCGACTACATGATGATCGTCGAACAGCGCAACACCTGCGTACGTGAAGGCCGCCAGGCTATCCGAATCGGGGGTGGGGTGTACAAGCTCGAGGGCGAAGGTGCAGGACCGCAGGCATACTTCCTCGGGAGCGCGCAGGCGCGTCCGGTCATAGGTGGCCCCTACCAGTGGTACCTGGAAGCTGGCGGGAACGTCGTGCGGGGTTGCTCTCTCGAAGATGCCGATTTCGAGATGCCCTAGCCAATACGTCTGACGGCGACGTCCTTAACGGGGATGTCGAGTACTGCGGCGATGTAGCAGCCGCGGCCCATGTCCTCGACTTCGCCGGGTTGCCGTGCCTGTGTGGTGCCGCCGATGTTGATCGAGCCGTCCGCCGCGACGTACCCATCCAGCTCGGGCACATGGATCATCCACCAGCGACCGTCGCGCATGACTTCGATGTCGAAGGTGCGCATTGCGGGCATCTTTCAACGCTAATCCTCTGTTGCACCTCAAATTACATGCTTCGTGAAGGCACGGAGCCTCCGGGAGCGTTGCGATACGCGTAGGGCAGGACACTAGACGAGGAGCGGAGAGTCATCGACCGGCTGCGCACCCTGCTCTTTTCGTGGCCGACGGTCGCATCGGTCAGTTTCTGCCGAGATCCCTTCGGGTGTAGCGGCGGCTGACACCGAGTTTCCGTCGTACGGCTGCAGGATCTTTGTCTCTTCGGGCTGCGCCGCGACGCTTATGCGGTTTGCACATCGCGCATCCGCGCCAAGATCGTGAGGGGTGATGATTAGACACGCCAACTCCGGGCCGTGACTCCGCTCGGACGCGAAGATGTTGACGGTAGCGGAAGTCGATGGGTTTGGCCACTGCGGGAGGCCTGCAGCGGCGCCCGTAGCCGCAGCGCGAGCAAGAACCAGCCGTACGATGCACCTAGCTGATAATTCAAGGAAGATATGGCGAATTCACCATCAGGACCGTATCTGTTCAGAGACGAGATTGAGCGAATCCTGCTGAGTCATCCTCGTACTCGCTACGCAAAAGTGCTCGCCGGTATGAACCAGAACCTCACCGATGCCGAGATGGCCGCTGCTGCTGCAACAGACGGTGAACCGATCAACGTCGACAGGGTGGCGGAAGTTCGTCGGATTTTGCGCCTCACGCTCAATGGCGAAATCGCCACGCCGTCTGAGGCCGAGATGCAGGCCGGTATCTATCGCGAGCTTCTCAACTACCGCCGCTCGCCGGAACTACGCCAGCACGTCATGACGCGGTTAAGCCAACTTCAGCAGCTCGACCCATCAGTCAAGTCGACGCCACTCGGCGATGTCCGGCTCGGACGAAACAATTCGCCCCGTCCGGAGAAACCTGAATCACGGTGCAAGAAGTGCAACATGGTCCACAACGGGGAGTGCTTCTGACCCCGGCGACCGGCGGGGAGAACCAAAGACTCACTAAGGTGACGGCCCATGATCGACTTTCAGAGCGGTGGACTCTTCTCCAGGCTCGGGCCAAGCGACCCACGCGAGTTGGCAGCCGAACTAGCGCCCCTTCTCATCGACGGCGAGTCCATCTACCTGACTTTCAGGGGTATGCGTGACTCTGTTGCCTTCACCAACAAGCGCCTGATAGCGATCAATGTTCAAGGGCTGACAGGGAAAAAGCGCGACTACTCTTCGCTGCCATACAGCAGGATTCAGGCCTGGAGCATTGAAACCGCGGGCCGTCTCGACCTCGACGCCGAACTCGAACTCTGGTTCTCAGGGCTTGGAATGGTGCGCCTCGACTTCAAGGGCCAGGTGGATATTCGCACGATCGGGAAGCTCATCGGTAGCCACGTTCTTTGAGGACCAGCTGTTGCATAGTCGGTGAATATTCGCGACGAGGTCTTTGCAGTTGCGTGTTGCTAGTCCCCGGAGTGCCCGGCATTGGCGCGAGGCGAGCCCGCGCCAGGAACGACAGGGCCCCCACCAAGCGAGGATCGCCGGTGGGGGCCCAGTCGTCAGAAGGGCGCTACTTTAGGTGCGCGGATTGGTGATGGTGCCGCCGCCACGGTTGGCCGGGTAATCGGCATCCTTGCGTCGCTTCAGCCCCGCCAACCCGAGCAGACCCAGGAGCCCTGCAAGACCCCACAGGCCGTTGTCGCCGTTGTCGTCGTCGGAGTGCTGCGCCTGAGCGAGCGTTGTCGTCGTCGTTGCGGGCGCTTGGAGAGTGTCCGCGGCAGCGATGCCCGCACCGCCGAACAGCAAAGTCAGAGTAGTGGCTCCGATGACAATTGGCTTCTTCATCTTTTCTCCTCGGTCGTGTGGACGGTCCGAACAACCCCCACAGCTCGGATCCGGGACCAGGGTGCTCTAGTCACCGGCTCAGCAGTTCGCTGAGTGCGTGTCGCAATGGCTCCTGTTGCCGGAAACGAGGCAGTGAAACCTCTTTGACGTGCTAAGTGACGCGTTGGCGTTTCTATTTCGCGAGTTCAAGAGGTCCTGTGATGTGCACCACTAGCCACTGGCGTCGTGTGACAGCACCGTTTCGTCCGCGACGAAGGCGGGCACAGGACCCCCTAGTGGAGGACGGCGGTGAGGGATGACCCGGACGTGTTCTGCAAGGCGGTCGGTGGGGTTCATCCCCTTATCGTTAAGACGCTAGCGTTGCCTCGCTGACCGTCGCATCAACTTCGAGACCTGCAGCAGCACCCGCCCTTGAGCATCAGCTGATGCATCGTCGGTCAAGTTTCTACGCCGTAGCCGCCACGCAGATCCTTGTGCGCGGCTTTCAAGATTCTCTTGCAGAGATCCACCAGCGCCTCGACGTCGATCTCCGACTCATCGCCGAGCCGCTTGAGCCACGATGCTTCCTCTTCTTTGAGCTCACACCACTGGCGCTCCGCATAGATCGCTTGTTCCTCGGTTGGTGCGACGTCGCCGGCCGTCTGGACCAGTCGCCTCTTGCATGCGTCCAACTGCGCCAGCGAGTAACCATGCTCACGGAACTGGCGGTCCCATTCGTCGAGCATCAATTCAGTGAGGTCGCGAACCGGCTCTGCGGCATAGATCATCAGCTCGGCTATTCCGTCGTCCATACCCAGGCGCACCCGGAACTCGTACAGCTGCCTGATGGCCTCAGCTCGCCGTTGGCTGACGCTTTGCTCCGTGCCCGCGAGTTCTTCCGCTCCGCGCTTGAGGTGCAGCGTCGCAGAGATCAAGCACTTAAGAGCGGCCTTCTTGTCCTCACCCGCCCGCTTCTCGTAGTCCAGGACCAGAGCATGGTCTCTTTCTTCTCTCTTGGTTCTCGCGTCGATGCGCTTGGTCCAGATCGCCACGGCCGCAGTCGATGTGACGGAAGCAAAAGGCACCAACGTGCTCGTCACCGTGGTCGCCCAACTCATCGCGTCGACAGTCCTCGTCGTGCCCGCCTGGACGCGCCTGTCGACATATGCCCGTCGACGTGGTCAGTTCCCACGTCGCTCAGTTTGCCCGACCACGCCCAGTCACACAGGAGGTTTCGTCCTACCGTCGGTATCCGAGGACGCCGCTACACCGTGGCGACGATGAAGGCGATGACAGCGAGCACTACGAGGACGAGTCCCACCAAGACCAAGAACGCGCCGCTTGCCGACAATCGTTGAGCGCGATCCGCATCGCCGTCCGTTATGTCTTTCACGGACGTCTTCATCCGCCCTCCGAGGTCTCCCCACGAGATGCGCCTCAGACCCTTCTGGGTAGCCGCCGGCTCGCGGACGGGTTCGTCGGGAACTGCGCCGACACCGTTGCCGTAGAGCACCAGGCCGAACACGATCACCAGAGCCGCCACAATCAGCAGCACCACGCCGAATGCAATCAATTGCCGCTCAATTCTCTAATGGGTCGACGGTCGTTCGTGCGCGGATCGTCACCATGCAGCGAGCTTCCGCGCAGTCACGTCCAGTGGACTTCCCGGTTATCGCGTAATTGAATCCGGCGCTCTTCCACGCCCTCCGGGGTGAGCCGTCCCCCGATCGGTGGAGCCTGCCTCCCCCGTCATAAGGGCTGATCAGCCGACGCGGCCAAGCACCAATTCTCAATAACTTCATTTCCGTATTCGAAAGCCTCAACCGTCGAAAGGACAAGCGATGACCACCATGAACGTGCTGCACGATCACTACACCGTCATCAGCCGCTCCGGCAGAATCCACGCCTCGCGCATCGTGATCGCCGACAGCTGTACCGATGCTGCGCAGACCCACCGCGAGCACTACCCCGGCTACGACATCATCGGCGTCTTTCACGACCAACGTCACGCATGACACCGAGAGCCCGAAAACACCGGCGGCCTTTCGAGTCCGTCGGTGTTTCACGTCCGCAACCCGGGGAAAACGCTCGGCAGCCGCATCGCACCTACTAGGCTTTGCTGCAGACCGACCGGTCATGACGACCCGAGGGTGGGACATGATTCGCCAACTAATCGCTGCCGCTGCGATCGCCGGTGCCGCTCTATGTGCGGCCCCGCTCGCCTCTGCTGACGACACCGACTACCCCGACACTCCGGGTCGTTATCCCAGCGACGTCCCCGGCATGAATTACGACGCCCACCTCACCGGGCCGTGCTTCAACCTCGAGCGGTTCACCTTCGGGCGCGGTCCCGGCGGCGAAGTACTGCAGTGCCGCTGGATCCCGAACCAGTGGCCACCAGTCCCCACCAATCAGGGCTTCTGGCAAGCCACTTACGAGCTGTTCGGCGTCCAGGAGGTCGGTTCGCCCTGCCCGAAGCCACAGGCCGCCGCCCAGTCACCCGATGGCCGGCCGATGCTGTGCCTCGGAGCCCGGGGCTGGCAGCCCGGCTTCTTCACCCGCGAAGGCTTCTTCCCGAGATAACGCTCAGGCGCGCAGCGTCTCGCTCGGCGGGGTGCCGAACGTCCGCTTGTAGACGCCGCTGAACCGGCCCGCGTGCGTGAAACCCCAGCGGCCCGCGATCGCCATCACGGTGTCGCTGCGCGGGTCCGCGCTCTGCAACTCGCGGTGAGCGCAGTCAAGCCGTACCCGGCGTAGGTACTCCAGCGGCGTGGTTCCGAGGTGACGACGAAACGCGTACTGCACCGAGCGGGGCGTCACGCTGACGGCAGCGGAGATGTCGCTGAGTGTTATCTCCCTGTGCGCATTCTCGTTGATGAACGTGATCGCCCGCCGCAGCACAGCGGACTCCACTCGGCTCGGATCAACATGATTGCGCATAGCAAGCTGCCTAATACCCTGCAGAAATCGACCAAAACGACTCCCCCGAACTTTCGCGAACTTGGCATGATCTGCCCATGACCGATCGCATCGAAGTACAGCGCACCATCGCCGCGCCCCCATCCGACGTCTTTGCCGTACTGACCGACCCGCAAGGTCACGTCGCGATCGACGCCACCGGAATGCTGCAGGACGCCGAGGGTGAGCGCGTCCGCGCGGCCGGCGACAGCTTCGTCGTCCATATGGACCGCGAAGCGCTCAACGACTTCCCGATGGGCAAATACGACGTCACCGTGTCGATCCGCGACTTCGAGCAGGACCGCCTGATCTCGTGGACCATCCTCGGCCGGATCCGCCCCCAGATCGGCCATGTCTACGGCTACCGCCTGGAGCCCGTCGCCGACGGCACGCTGGTGACCTCGTTCTACGACTGGTCCGACATCGATCAGCAGTGGCGAGATGCGGGCATCTTCCCCGTCATCTCCGAAAACGCGCTGCGCGGGACCCTCGGCATCCTCGATCGGACGGTGCGCCGCGGCTACCCGCAGGCGTCAACCAACGGTTGACGCCTCAGCCGTCGTCAACTTAGAGTTGACGCCATGACGCAGCCCATCAAGATCACCAATCCGGTACGGCTCGACGACCTCATCGACGTCATCACGACGGTGCACTCGCAGCCTCTGGACCAGCTCACCGATGCGGTACTTGCCGCCGAGGCCCTCGGCGAGATCGCTGACCACCTCATCGGCCACTTCGTCGACCAGGCCCGGCGGTCGGGAGCGTCATGGACCGACATCGGCAAATGCATGGGCGTCACCAAGCAGGCCGCGCAGAAGCGCTTCGTTCCCAAGGCGCCCGACGCCGCGGTGCTCGACCCCAACAGCGGCTTCGGCCGGTTCACTCCACGCGCTCGCAACGTCGTCGTGGCGGCCCAAAACCTCGCCCATGACGCCGGCAACCCCGAAATCGGCTCCGCCCACCTGTTGCTGGCACTGTTCAACGACCCCGAGGGGCTGGCCGCGAAGCTGCTGGCCGGTCAGGGCATCGATCTGGAAGCGGCGACGACCGTGGTCTCGCTACCCGAGCGCACCGAGGACGACCCGCCCGCACTGATCCCCTTCAACGGCACCGCGAAGAAGGCGCTCGAACTGACATTCCGTCAGGCACTTCGCTTGGGACACAACTACATTGGCACCGAGCACATTCTGCTGGCCCTGTGGGAGACCGACGACGACGACGGACCCCTGCACCGCCTCGGCGTGGACATGGACCGCTTCGAAAGCGAACTGGTCGCCGCGCTGGAGGCGTTCACGACGAACTGATCTCCACGCGTTTGCGTGTGTGCGATCATTCGAAGATGCGTCGCTGGTTCGTGCTCCTCGTCGCCGCGATGGCGGCCACCGCCGGGATTGTCGCTGCTCCTGCCTCGGCGGTCACCGCCCCGATCGGCAGGCTCGGCGACACACTGCAGGTGAAGTTCAAGGGTCTGGTCGCCGACATCACCGTGCACAGCGTCGACCCATCCCCCGTCCCGCCCGGCTTCGGCTATCCCCCACGCCCGCCGCGCCAGCAGGTGTGGCGCGCCTGGGTGACGGTGCATTCCATCCAGGTGCCGACGCCGTACGCCCAGTCGATCACCTACAGCTTCCGCGGCGTCACCGCGACGGGCGACAGCTACGAACCGCGCAACACCGACGCCCCCGACGCCCTGCAGCCGGCGCTGACCAACGCGCCCGCCGGGTCGACCGTCAGCGGAGCGGTGTTCTGGGACTGCTACCGCGACCTGGTGGCCAATGTGGTGCTGCTCGACAAGATCACCGGCGAGCATCTGGCGCAGTGGAACGTGTAGTGGCCGTTGGCCATTGACGTAACGCTGGCCGCTGAAGCCGACCTGACCGAACTCGCCGACGTCGCCGCCCGCACCTTTCCGCTCGCCTGCCCGCCGTCATCGACGCCGGACGACATCGCCGCCTTCGTCGAGGAAAACCTGTCCGAGGCCCGGTTCCGCGAATACCTCGCCGACCCCGACCGGGCGGTGCTCGTCGCCCGCGACGCGTCGATTCTCGGATACGCCATGGTGATTCGCGGCGAGCCCGACGACCCCGACGTCCAGCGCGCCGTCGAACTCCGTCCGGCGGTCGAGGTGTCCAAGCTCTACGTGTCACCCGACAGTCACGGCGCCGGCGTCTCCGCCGCGTTGATGATCGCCGCGGTGCAGCAGGCCGAGCAATTCGGCGCACGGGCCGTATGGCTCGGGGTCAACCAGCAGAACCATCGCGCACAGCGGTTCTATGCCAAACACGGCTTCTCGGTCACCGGCACCAAGACCTTCCAACTGGGCGAGGCCATGGAGAACGACTACGTCATGGTGCGAACGGTCTAGGGCGAGTCGCCTGCCCGCGACAGAGCGAGCAGCCGCGACGTCGCGCGCAGATACTTCTTCCGGAAACCACCCGCCAGCATCTCCTCGCTGAACAGCGCATCGAGCTTTTCGCCCGACGCCACCACCGGTATCCCCGCGTCGTACAGCCGGTCGGTCAGCGAGACCAGACGCAGCGCGACGTTCTGATCGTCGACGGTGTGCACGCCGGTGACGAAAACGCCGGTGACACCCTCGATCAGGGTCAGGTAGCGCGACGGGTGCATGGTCGCCAGGTGCGCGCACAACGCGTCGAACTCGTCGAGCGTCGCACCGTCGGACTGCGCGGCACGCGCACTGACCTCGGCGTCACTGGGCGGCTCCGGTGCGGGCGGCAGATCACGATGCCGGTAGTCCGGTCCGTCGATGCGCACCGTCTCGAAAATCGCTGCGAGCGTGTTGATCTCGCGCAGAAAATCCTGTGCGGCGAACCGTCCCTCACCGAGCTGTTCGGGCAGCGTGTTCGACGTCGCCGCCACCGAAACACCGCGTTCGACGAGCTGCGACAACAACCGCGAGATCAACGTCGTGTTGCCCGGGTCGTCGAGCTCGAACTCGTCGATACACACCACCACGTAGTCGGCGAGCAGGTCGATGCACTCGACGAAGCCGAAAACACTTGCCAGCTGGGTCAATTCACCGAACGTCGCGAACGCCTTTGGTCCAGGCAGCCGATAGTACGACGACGCCAGCAGATGAGTCTTGCCGACACCGAAGCCGCCGTCGAGGTAGAGCCCGACACCGGGCAGCACCTCGCGGCGACCGAAGAGCTTCTTCTTGCCCGCCCGGCGACGCGCGGCCTCGTCGCAGAACCGAACACAGGACTGCACCGCCGCCGCCTGCGACGGCTCCCCCGGGTCCGGGATGTACGTGTCGAAGCTGACCTCGGAGAACGTCGGCGGCGGCACGAGTTGGGCGATCAACCGGTCCGGCGTGACGTCGGGGTGGCGGTCGACCAGATGTCGCACCGCACCGGACCCGTCCATGCAGGCACCTTATCGACGTGCTGCAATCGTCTTCATGCCCGATACCGCTGCGGCGCAGTTCACAGTGCTGGGCCCCGACGGCCCCCCGATTGACGACGAGCAGTTGGCCGGTTTCTACGCCTACCCCGCCGACCTGCGGGCCTGCTGGGTGCGCGGCAACATGATCGCCAGCATCGACGGCGGTGCGACCGCGAGCGGAAAGACGGCGGCGCTCGGCGGGGCAGGCGACCGCAGCGCTTTCATGCAGATGCGCTGCGCCGCCGACGTGATCGTCGTCGGCGCCACCACGGTGCGCACCGAGAACTACTCGGGCGCGCAGGTGCCCGTCGCACAGCGCCGCGCCCGGCAGGCCCGCGGCCACGCGGAGGTGCCGCCGATCGCCGTCGTCACCCGGTCCGGGAACCTCGACCCCACGGCCCGGTTCTTCACCCGCACCGAAGTGCCGCCGTTGATCCTTACGTGCACGACCTCCGCTGAGGAGACCCGCCGACGGTTCGGTGCGCTCGCCGAGGTGATCGATGTCTCGGCTTCCCGTCCGGCCGAGGTCGACTGGCCGACCGCGCTCCGGGCGCTGGCCGAGCGCAACCTGTTGCGGGTCCTCACCGAGGGTGGCCCGCTGATCCTGAGCCAGCTGATCGAACACGATCTGCTCGACGAACTGTGCCTGACCGTGGCGCCGTTCCTGGTGAGCGGCCAAGGGCCCCGCATCTCGACCGGACTGGGCGAAGTGCTGACGAGGATGCGGCCGGCACACGTACTGACCGACGACGACGGCTATCTGTACACGCGCTACGTGCGGCTCGGGTGAGCCGCCCATCAGTACTGTGGTCGGCATGCATCGGCGTGGTCAGCTGGTCCGGCTCCTGAGCTTGGTGACCGTCGCGGCGTTCGTCGCGGCGTGCTCCCCCGGCCTCGCCGCCAATCCGCGCTTCGCCACCAACTCCGGCGCCGGCCCGCAAGGCGAGCCGACGTCTAACAAGCCGGTGGAGGGGCCGCCGGCAGTCGAAGCGCCGAAGAACGACCTGGCCTGGCGCGACTGCACCTCGCGGGTGTTCGGCGACGCCGCCGTCCCCGCGGTGCCCGGGGTGACGCTGGACTGCGCCACCTACGACGCCGACCTCGACCCGATCAACGGCGCGTCGGGCTCGCTGAGCATCGGGGTGGTCCGCGCCCGCGGCCAGCAGACCCCGGCCGACGCCGGTCCGCTCGTGATGACAACCGGCACCGACCTGCCGTCGTCGACGCAGCTGCCGGTGTGGCTGTCGCGCGCCGGCGCCGACGTGCTGCGCACCCACCCGATCGTCGCCGTCGACCGGCGGGGTATGGGGATGTCGGGCGCACTGGACTGCCGCGACCTGTTTGACCGCCAGGAGATGCTCGACCAGGCACAGTTCCAGTCGGGCGACGACCCGGTCGCCAACCTGGGCTCGATCGTGCAGACCGCGACGACGAGCTGCACCGACACCATCGCCCCCGGTGATTCCGCATATGACAACTCGCACGCCGCCGAGGACATCGAGCGGCTGCGCAGCACCTGGGACGTCCCGGCGCTCGCGCTACTCGGCGTCGGGAACGGCGCCCAGGTGGCGCTGGCTTACGCCGGGTCGCATCCGAACAAGGTCGCGCGTCTGGTGCTGGACTCCCCGCTGCCGCTCGGTATCGCCGCCGAAGCCGCGATGGAACAGCGCGTCAAAGGCGAACAGGCCGCCCTGAACGCCTGGGCCACGCAGTGCGCGGCGACCAACTGCCCGCTGGGCCCCGACCCGAAAGCTGCCGTCGACGAGCTGCTCTCGGCGGCGCGCCAGGGGCGTGGCCCCAACGGCGCTGCGGTCGCGACCGTCGCCAACGCGATCTCGACCACCCTGGCTTATCCGCGCGGCGACCGGATCGAGGCGGGCAACACGCTGGCCGCGGCGGTGGGCGCCGCCCGGTCCGGGGACTCGGCCCCGTTCACCGACCTGATCCGCAGGGCCGAGAGCCTGCGCAACAGCGACGGCCAGTTCGTCAACGGCTGCAGCGACTCACTGAACCGGCCGACGCCGGACCGGGTGCGCGAACTCGTCGTCGCCTGGGGCAAGGTGTATCCGCAGTTCGGCGCCGTCGGCGCGCTGAACCTCGTCGACTGCCTGAACTGGCCCAGCGGGACGACGCCACAGGAACCGAAGAACCTCAAGATCCCCGTACTGTTGCTCGGCACGCAGAACGACCCCATCGTCGGCAACGAGGGCGTCGCCGCTGTCGCGGCCACCGTGATCAACGCCGGGTCGGCCAACAAACGGGTGATGTGGCAGGGCATCGGACACGGCGCGTCGATCTTCTCGCCGTGCGCGCTGCCGCCGGTGACCGGCTACCTCGATACCGGCCGCCTGCCCGACACCGACACGTTCTGTCCGGCCTGACGTCCCGGGCAGAACACCGCGGTGTACGGTGCGCTGGTGCGTGATCTTGTGGGCAGTTCGTTGATGCCAGCATTCCGGCCCCGCACCTCCCCGCCCACCGTTTCGACGGTGCTGCGGACGATCCTGTGGCCCTTGGCGATCCTGTTCATCATCCACCGCAGCTACGTCCTGGCGACCAACGGCTACATCACCGACGACTACGGGCCCGTCTACCGCGCCGTCGTGAATTTCAAGATGGGCTGGGACATCTACAACGAGCACTTCGACCACGTCGACCCGCACTATCTGTACCCGCCCGGCGGCACCCTGCTCATGGCGCCGTTCGGCTATCTGCCGGTTGACGCGTCGCGGTACTGGTTCATCACGTTCAACACGATCGCGATCGTGCTGGCCGCCTACTTCCTGGTCCGACTGTTCGGCTACGGCTTGCGCTCGGTCGCCCTGCCCGCGCTGCTGGCCGCGATGTTCTGCACCGAAAGCGTCATCAACACACTGGTTTTCGGCAACATCAACGGCTGCATCCTGTTGGCCGAGGTGCTGTTCTTCACCTGGCTGCTGGACGGTAGACGCAACCACGAATGGTTGGCGGGCGCGGCGATCGGGTTGACCCTGGTGGTCAAACCGCTGCTGGCGCCGCTGCTTCTGCTGCCGCTGCTGAACCGCCAGTGGCGCGCGGTCATCGCCGCGATCGCGGTTCCCGTGGTTTTCAACGCCGCGGCATGGCCGTTGATCAGCGACCCGATGAACTTTGTCACGCGCACGGTGCCCTACATCTTCACGACGCGCGACTACTTCAACAGCTCGATCGCGGGCAACGGCATCTACTACGGCCTGCCGGCATGGCTGATCCTGTTGTTGCGCATCGGTTTTGCCGTGATCGCTGTGCTTGCCCTGTGGCTGCTCTACAAGTACTACCGCACGCGCGATCCGCTGTTCTGGATGACGACGTCCTCGGGCGTGCTGCTGATCACTTCGTTCCTGGTGCTGTCGCTGGGACAGGGCTACTACTCGATGATGCTGTTCCCGTTCCTGATGTCCGTGGTGCTGCCGAACTCGGTGCTGCGCAACTGGCCGGCGTGGCTGGCGATCTACGGGTTCATGAGCGCCGACCGGTGGCTGCTCGGGCATTGGCCGACCACCGGCCGGTTCCTCGAGTACATGAAGTTCACCTACGGCTGGGGCCTGATGCTGGTCGTCGTGTTCTCGGTGCTGTACTTCCGCTACCTGGACGCCAAAGCCGAAGGCCGACTCGCCGACGGCATTGACCCGACGTGGTTGAAGAAGCCATCGCCGGTCGAGCCGTCCGCAGCTCCGGCGAAGCCCGTCGCACCACCGATCAGCTGAGCGCCCACATTCGGCGAAGTCCGCGCCAAGCCCTGCTGAACTCGTACGATTGATTCGCTTACGGGGGTCTACTGGGGAGGCGCAGCATGCCGAGAATCCCGGTGGATCCGCACACCATCACACCGGACTGGCTCAGCGAAATCCTCGAGGCCGACGTGCGGGCGTGCAAGCTCGAGCAGATCGGTATCGGCGTCGGCCTGCTGGGGCGGCTTTACCGGGTGCATCTGGTCGGCGGAGCCGGTATGCCGGCGACGGTGATCGTCAAGATTCCGACCCTCGACCTCACCGCGCGGACCAAGCTCTGCGAAGACCTCGAGATGTACCTGCGCGAGGTCCGCTTCTACCAGGAGATCGGACTCGCCAACCCGCTACCGCCGGCGCGGCAGTACTTCGCCGCGTTCGACGAGACGACACACGATTTCGTGCTCGTGCTCGAGGACCTCGACCGGCTCCGACTCGCTGACCAGCTCGTCGGCTGTTCGGCCGCAGACGCCGCAACGGTGGTCGACGCCATCGCCGCTCACCACGCCTTCTGGTGGGAGAACGATCGGCTCGCTTCGCTACCGTGGCTGGTCGCTTACACCCACCCGCCGTTCGTCGCCGCGGTCACCGAGAACTACCGGGCAGCCTGGCCGAAGTTCCTCGACCGTGTGGGCTGCGACCTGCCGCCGGAGATCCGCGAATACGGCGAACGGTTCCAGCACACGCTGCCGTGGTTCCTCGAACAGATCACCCGACCGCCTCAAACGTTCCTGCACGGAGACTTGCGACTCGACCAGCTGTTCTTCGGCGTGCGGGCCGACGACCCACCGTTGACGGCGCTCGACTGGCAGCTCAGCGCACGCGGCCGGGGGGCCTACGACCTGGCATATTTCCTGAGCCAGAGCTTGACCACCGAGACCCGTCGCGCCTGCGAAGAGGCCTTGCTCGAGCGGTACGCCGCCCGGCTCGCACAACACGGAATCACTTATCCCCGAGAGCAATTGCGGCAAGACTACCGACTCACCACCGCATGGTGCTTCATCTACCCGGTGATGGCCGGAGGCCGGATCGAAATCGTCAACGACCGTAACCGCGATCTGGCCCGCACGATGCTCCTACGTGCGGTCGCAGCGCTCGAAGACCACGACGGCCTGTCGCTGGGACCCGACTGACCATGGCCGGGGACCGTCGCACCTGCGCCTCCTGCGGAACGTCGAACGAAGAAGACGCCCGCTTCTGCGAAGGCTGCGGCGGCTCGCTGGCACGGGTTTGTGCGGCGTGTGGCGTGGAAGCCAGTGCGACCGCCCGATTCTGCCGCGGATGCGGCACCGAGCTCGGCGGTCAGCCGACGCCCGACCTGCCCGCCGCGAGTCCGGTACGCAAAACGGTCACGGTGATGTTCGCCGATCTCGCCGGTTCGACCACCTTCGAGGAGAACGTCGACGCCGAGACAGCGCGCGAGGTGATCGGCCGCTACCACGACCTGTTGGGATCGACCGCACAGCGTCACCGCGCCGGGGTGACGAAGTACATCGGTGACGGGTTCATGGCCGTCTGGGGTGTTCCCGAGACCGGTCCCGACGATGCCGCCCAAGCGGTCGAGGCCGCCGTCGAGTTGCAGGAACGCTTCGTCGAACTCGCCGCTCGCGTCGCCGCCGACCACAGAGCCGAGCTCGCGCTGCGAGTCGCGGTCAACACCGGAGAGGTCGTGGTGGGCGCGGGTGACGCCGACCTGGTCGGCGACGCGTTGAACGTGGGAGCCAGACTCGAGGCCGAGTGCCCTCGCGGCGGTGTGGTCGTCGGCGAAGAGACCTGGCGCGCGACGCGAAGCCGGCACAGGTACGAGTCCCGCGGCCAGGTGCAGGTGAAGGGGCGCACCGCCGCGGTAGCGGTCTACCAGTGGCTCAGCGGTCAGTCGGAGGCCGCCGACGTCACCCCCTTCGTCGGCCGCACGGAAGAACTGCCACGGCTGCAGGCCGTGCTCGACGCGGCCGTCGCCGCGCGGGCGGCGCGATTGGTGACCGTCATCGGCGACCCCGGTGTCGGCAAGAGCCGGTTGGCCGCTGAATTCGCTGCGGCACAGGACAACTCGCGCATCATCGAAGCCCGCTGCGTCATCGAGGGCACCGTGGCGCTGGCGCCCATGGTCGAGGTGCTCCGGACTCGAGACCTCGCGACGGATATTCCTGCTGGTGTCGCCGAGCGGGATCGGCTGCTGCGCGACCTCAATGGCCTGGTGGCCGGTGATGCCGGTTCTGTCGAAGAGAACTTCTGGGCACTGCGCCGGTATGTCGAGACACTCGGGTTTAACGAGCCGGTTGTGCTGGTCCTCGACGACATCCAGTGGGCCGACACGCTTCTCCTCGACTTCGTCGAGCACCTGGTGGAGTGGGTGCAAGACGTTCCGGTTCTCGTTTTGGCGTTGGCACGACCTGAGCTTCGCGAGATCAGGCCCGACATGGTGACCGTCAGCCGGTGGGTGTCGGAGGCGGTTCATCTCAACGGCCTCGACGCCGACGCCACCGCCGAGCTCGCCGCGAAGGTGCTGGGTGCGGCCCGGCTGCCCGATGAACTGCTGCGCCGGCTGCCGGTGTCCACCGGAGGCAACCCGCTCTTCGTGCGGGAGCTGATCGGAATGCTTGCGCACGACGGGGTTCTCGTCGAGCAGCCGGCCGGCTGGCGGTTGACGATCGACGTCGATGCCATCGCGATCCCTCCGACGATCCACGCACTGCTCGCTTCGCGACTGGAACGGCTCGATGCGACAGACCGGCGCGTGCTCGAGCTCGCGTCAGTGGTGGGCAGCGATTTCTCCGTCGGCACTGTACAAGCGCTCGCGGGTGCGGACGCGGCCGCAATCACGAAGTCCCTCAACCGGCTTCGTCGACTGGAACTCGCGCAGCCGAGCGGTACCTACATAGGCAACGAACCGGTTTGGCGCTTTCACCACGTACTGATCCGCGACGTCGCCTACCGCAGGCTGCTCAAGTCGGATCGGGCACAGCTGCACGAGCGGCTTGCCGACTGGGTTTCCTCGGCCGGCGCGAGCGTCGCGTTCGACTCCGACGAAATGGTCGCCCGACATCTGGAGGCGGCCTACGCCTATCGGTCCGAGCTCGGGACCCTCGACGAGCACACCACCGGACTGTCTGTCCGCTCCGCGCGCCACTACGCCGCGTCGGCCCGCCGCGCGCTCGACCGCGACGAACTCGTCTCCGCCGGCGTCCAGGCCGCTCGCGGAGCGGCGCTCGCCGATGCCGACCCCGCCGTGCACGCCGAACTGCTGCTCATCGGCAGCGAAGCCTTTCTTTCGGCTGGCGACGTCTCAGCCGGCGCGCCGCTGGTCGACGAGCTCGAGCGCATCTCCGACGATGCGCTCCAGCCGTGGGCCACGTGCTACCGATGTCAGTTCATCGTGTACACCGCCCCGCAACGCCTGCTGGAGGTCGACGCACGCCTGCAGGGCGCCATCGACGAGTTCAGCCGTCGCGCAGACGCTTCCGGGCTGGCCAAGGCGCACCGGGTGCGGGCCAGTGCCCGGCTTCGTCTCGGCCGGGTCGGCGACGGCGAAGCCGACCTGTTCGAAGCGCTGATCGCGGCGCGCCAGAGCGGGGACCACCGACAGATCACCGCTGCGCTGGTCGCCGCCCCGGGTGCGGCGCTGTGGGGACCGAGCCCGGTGCCGAAGGCCGGCGGCCGGTGTCTCGACGTCGTCCGGATGCAGCGGATGACCACGGCTGCACCGTCTTTGGAGGCGACCTCCCTACGTCACCTCGCCGTGCTGGAGCTGCTGCGCGGAAGGCCCGACCGGGCACGCGCGATGCTCGGTGACGCCCGCCAGATCGTCGCCGATCTCGGCTTGCGGCATGGGCTGATGGAAACCGAGCTGTTCGCAGGGATCATCGAATTGATGGAAGGCGACCCCGTCGCCGCCGAACCGCACTTCCGGACCGCGCTGGAAGGGCTGGATGCGCTTGGCGTCGGTGCCGACGCCGGGCAGGCCGCCGCACTGCTCGCGAGATCGGTTCTCGCCCAGGGCCGGATCGACGAAGCCGATCGCTACGCCACAGAGAGCGAACGCCTGGCGGGCCACAATCTCAAGACAGCCATCGCGTGGCGCGCGGTGCGAGCCGAGATTCTCTCCGCGCAGGGCCGTCACGATGAGGCCTCGGCGATGGCGCGGGAAGCGGTGTCGGCCGCCGCTGGAACTGATCTGGTCCTCGACCACGCCGAAACTTGCCTCGCGTTGAGCCGAGTGCTTGCCGCCGCCGGCGATTCCAGGGGCGCGCGGGCCGCTCTAGCCGACGCCGAAATCCTCTATTCGGCAAAGGAAGTCGCAGCTTCAATAGGTCGGGCGTCGGATGCCGCGGTTACCGCAACGCAGGCTCCCGCGAGGGCGACCCCGAGCGGGTCGAGGCTGGCGATCACCAATCGGTGCTGTGAGTCGTTGCGGGCGCTCAATGCGGCGATGCAAGCCCACGATGTCGGTGGGACCATGGAGCACTACTCGGAAGAGGTTGTCTACCGCGATCATCGGCGAATTGGCGGTGAACCCATCCGTGGTCGCGACGCCATGCGGAAGGCGATCGAGCTGGTCTTCGAGCAATTCCAGTACTTCGACTTCCGTGTCCTCGCGGTTCGCGGGCAGCGACTGAATCTCGAATGGAGCCGGTTGTCTGACGACGACGGCAACGAAACCATCACCCTCTTCGTGAACGAGGCCGACGACGACGGGCGAATCGTCTATCAAGTGCGCTTCGACGAGGACGACTTCGAGGGCGCCTACCGAGAACTCGACCGGCGCTACTACGCCGGAGAGGGCGCGGATTTCGCCGAAGCCGGATCGATCACCGCCGCAGCGATAACAGCAGTCAACCAAGGCGATTTCGACCGGCTTCGCGATGCACTCAGTTCTCCGCAGATGCGTGTGACGAACAAGTCGCGCTCGGCGATTCCTGATCGCTCCGCCAAGGATCTGCACAACAGCTTGATTGACCTTCAATCAATGGTCGCGTCCTCGCGAACCTGGTTCGCGACGGTGTTCTGGGTTTCGCCGGGGTGGTGCGTAACTCGTGTCGAGCGTGAAGCGGTGGGTCAAGACGGCGAACACTTCTCATGGACGCGCATCTTGGTGATCGAAGTGCGCGACAGGCGCATTGAGTCGATGTGTGAGTTCGACATCGATGACGAAGAGGCGGCTTTCGCGTACGCCGAGGAACTGGTGCGGGCGACTGCGAGCCGGCTCGCGGTCACCAATTCGTCGTGTGACTACCTGCCGGAGTTCATCAGGGCTTGTCGGGTTCACGATGTCGACGGTGCCCTCGCCTGCTTCTCGGACCGGTTTGTTTACGACGATCGACGACGCCTCGCCGGCGATCCCGTCGTCGGACTGGATGCGATGCGCGCAGCCATCGAGCGGGTTTTCGGGCAGTACACAGAGTTCGACTTTCGCGTATTGGCGGTCCGCGGCCAACACCTGCAGCTTGTTTCTAGTCGCTGGGCAGATGACGCCGGCAACGTCGCAACCACGCTCTATGTGAACGAGATCGCAGCAGACGGGCGCATCGAATACCACGGCCGCTTCGACGAGGACGCCTTCGTCGAGGCATACGGCGAACTCGAGCGGCGACATCGCGCAGGAGAGGGCAGAGCAGTCGCGGACGCGGCGGCGACACTTGCCGAATACCCGATCGCCTTCATGAATGGTGACATCGACGGTCTCTTCGAAAGGCTCACCGCTCCGGGGTTCCGGGTCGAAGACAGGTCACGGTCGCTCTTCGGCGACCGTTCCGGCGCCGACTTCCGCACCACCTATGACGAGCTGTCCGCGAGGATCGTTTCGTTGAGGGTGTGGCACGCCGCTGTCTGCTGGTTGTCACCGAAAGTCGTGGTCGCTCGCTTCGAGCAGGACGCCGTCGGACGGGATGGTGAACAGTTTGCGTGGACTCATATCGATGTGGCCGAGATACGTGCCGGCCAGTTCGCGTCTGTTTGCGTTTTCGACATCGACGACGAAGAGGCGGCTTTCGCGTACGCCGAGGAACGGGTACGGGCGACCGCGAGCCGGCTCGCGGTCATGAACCGGTGCTGCGAGTTGCTGCCGACGTTTTTCGATGCGCTGCGGGCGGGCGATGTCGAACGTGTCGTCGCCACGTATGCCGACGAGTTCGTGTTCGAGGATCGACGACGCCTCAGCGGCAACCCGATCACCGATCGCGAAGGGATGCGGGCCGCGGTCGCACGGATCTGCCAGCAGTACAGTCGATTTGACTTCCGCGTCCTCGCAGTCCGCGGAGAGCGCCTTGTCATGGTGCGGAGTAGATGGTCCGACGACGCCGACAACGAAACAGCTTACCTCCACGTCACGGAAATCAACGACGCAGAGCACGTCATCTATGACGGCCGCTTCGACGACGATGACTTCGAGAGCGCCTACCGAGAACTCGAGCGACGCTACTACGTCGGAGAGGGTTCGCAGTTCGCGACAGCGGGCCGCAACGCAAGTGAAGTGCCCATAGCCCTCAATCGCGGCGACTTGGACCGAATGATGACGGAACTGAGCACCCCGGACGTGCGTGTCGAAAATCGTTCGCGTTCCCCGTTTCCCGATAGGTCGGCCGGAGCTGTCCGAGACAGTCTCTCGCAGCTCGACGAGCTGGTCGCTCAATCACGAACCTGGATTTCGGTGGTGTGTTGGATAGCGCCGAACTTGAGTATCACCCGGCTGGAAAGGGAAGCCACCGGGCAGGACGGCGAGAGGTACGCCTGGACGCGCGTCATGGTGACCGAGCATCGGGACGGCCGCTTAGCATCGATGTGCGAGTTCGATCCCGACGACGAAGAGTCGGCATTCGCGTACGCACACGACCGGGTGCGTGCGAGGGCCAGCCGACTCGCTGTCGAAAACAAATCCACCGAGTTTGCGCCCGTTTACGTCCACGCGTTACGCGCCGGCGATATCGATGGTGCCGTCGACTGTTACGCGGATGATTTCGAATATGACGATCAGCGACGGCTCAGCGGTGACCCGGTCAGCGGCCGCGTCGAGATGCGGGCGGGTATTGAACGTTTCCTGAGGCACTACAACGACCTGGAGTGGCGCACTTCGGCGGTGCGGGGTGAATACCTGAGCCTGCACTGGGTCCGATCGTCGGACGACGCGGGCAACGAGACGATCACCTGGAACTTGCGCGAAGTTGGCGACGATGGGCGCTTCTCCTATCACGGCCGGTTCGACGAGGACGATTTCGCGGGCGCCTACCGGGAGTTGAACCGACGCTATTGCGTCGGTGAAGGCAGTTCGTTCACCGACGCGACGACTGTTCTGACCGAATACGCCATCGCCGAAAACAGCGGTGATCTCGACCGTGCTTTGGGTGAGCTGGCCACGGCCGACTTCTGTGTGAAGAACAGATCGCAGTCAGTCTTCGGCAATCGCTCCGCGGCCGAGTTCCGTGCCAGCCGTGAAGAACTGAACGCGATGGTCGACTCGGTGCGGGCGTGGCACTCGGCGATTCGCTTCGTGTCACCGACCGTCGTTGTCGGTCGCTTAGAGCGGGAAGCAATCGGTACCGACGGCGAGAAGTACGTCTGGAACTTCATCACCGTCGCCGAAGTACGCGGGGGACAGCTCGCGTCGACGTGTCTTTTCGACCTCGACGACGAAGACGCGGCCTTCGCCTACGCCGAGGAACTGGTGCGTACCCCGACCAGTCGGCTCGTGGTCGCGAACCGGGCCAGCCGAACGTGGAGTTCGGTCGGAGATGCGATGCGGGCTCGAGATGCCGACGGCGCCGCGGCCCTTTTCGCGTACTCGTATGTCTACGACGACCACTGGGCGATGGCGGGCGACCCGCCCCGCGACGTCCGTACCGCGTGCGCGGAAATTCTGCGGCAGTACTCGTCGTTCGAGGGCCATGTTCTGGCCGTGCGCGGCGAGTCGCTGCAACTGTCTCGGACGCATTGGTCGAATGACGCTGGATTCGACACCGAATACCTGCACGTCATCGAAACCGACGACGACGACCGCATCCACTACTACGGTCGCTTCGGCGCAGACGACTTCGAGAGCGCTTACATGGAACTCGAACGCCGCTACTGGGCCGGGGAAGGCGCGCCATTTGCCGAAGCTGCTCGCGTACGTTCTGAATTCGTAGCTGCCACCGACCGAGGTGACTTCGATCGGGCCTTCGGCGAGTTGGCCGACCCAGCGCTGTATTTCGACAACCGATCGAGCTCAGCATTCCCGAACCGGTCGGCCGCCGAGCTTCGCGCCAGCCTCGAGCAGCTGAATTCAATGATCTCCACGAACCGCTCGTGGATTGCAGTCGAGTGCTGGCTGTCTCCCACGGTGGGCATCGGCCGCCACGAGCGCGAGGCGGTCGGACACGACGGTGAAACCTACACGTGGAGGAGGATTCTCGCTGGTGAGATCCGCGGGCGCCGGATCATCTCGATGTGTCAGTTCGACCTCGAAGACGAGGACGCGGCGCTCGGCTACGCCGAAGAGTTGGTGCGGGCGGCCGCAGGGCGGTTGTCACTTTCAAACCTTGCGAGCCGGACCTTCGAAGGCGGACAGCGGGTAATGCAGTCGCGCGATACCGACGCCGCCGTCGCCTTCTACGCTCCGGATTTCGAATTCGACGACCGTCGCCGCTTCGGCGGTAGCCCACCGGGAGATCTTCGAACGGCTTATGAACGAATAATCAAGCAATACAGCAAGTTCGAGGGCCGTATTATGGCGGTGCGCGGTGATCGTCTGCACCTCGGCTGGACCCGCTGGTCGAACGAATCAGGCTTCGAGAGTTGTTATCTTCAGGTCCACGAGGTCGATAAGAGCGGACGAGTCATCTACGAAGGCCGATTCGACGAAGAGGATTTCGACGCTGCCTACCGTGAACTCTCGCGTCGATACTGTGTCGGTGAGGGTGAGGCGGTCGCCGAGGCGGCTGCCCACAGCGCTGAGTATTTGATCGCTATCAACCAACGCCAATGGGATCGGGTGTTCGGCGAGCTGACCGATCAAGACATGCGTGCCGTGAGCCGATCGAGCTCGGGCTTCCCCGACCGCTCAGTCGCCGAACTTCGCGCCAGCTACGAGGATCTGTCTGAACTGGTCACCTCGATGCGCTCCTGGCACTCCGCCGAGAATTGGGTCTCGCCGACGGTTGCGGTGGTTCGCCACGAGCGTGAGGCGGTGGGACGCGACGGCGAGCGATACAGGTGGGCTCAGCTTGTCGTGGGCGAGTTCCGCGACGGACGCGCCGTCCATGTGTGCGAGTTCGACCTCGAACAGGAAGCCGAGGCCTTCGCCTACGCCGAGGAACGGGTCCGCGCGGCGGCGAGCCGACTCCCGATCACCAATAGAGCCAAGCAGACGTGGGACGCACTCGACCAGTTGGCCCATGCCCACGATTTCGATGGCCTTGCGGCGTGCTTCTCGTCCTCGCTTCTGAATGACGATCGCCGGCGGTGGAGCGGATTCGCGAGCGGTGACATCGGCGTGGCCGCAAAGCGGGTCTCCGAGCAGTACAACCGCCTCGAGATGCGCTCGTTGGCGGTGCGGGGAGAACGTCTGCACCTCGGGTGGACCCGTTACTCCAACGACTCTGAATTTGAATCGACCGCGTTTTGGGTGCACGAGGTCGACGATGACGGGCTGATCCTTTATCTGAGTCGCTTCGACGAAGAAGATTTCGCAGAGGCCTACCGCGAACTCGAACAGCGGTACTACGCCGGGGAGGGTGCGGCGTTCGCCGCTGCGGGCGTCATAGCGACGGAGTTCTCGATCGCAGTCGGGCAGGGGGATTTCGATCGCGTGTTCGGCGAGTTGTTCAGCCCCGACTTCCACGTAGAGAACCGGTCTCGATCAGCTTTGAGTGATCGCTCAGCAGCGGGCATGCGCGCGGGTGTCGAGGCGCTGAGGGGGGTGGTCGAATCGTGGCGGACATGGAATTCAGCGATGTGCTGGCTGTCGCCGAACTGTGGCGTCTGCCGCAGTGAGCGCGTAGGCAGCGGGCGAGACGGAGAGAAGTATGTGTGGAGTGACTTGGTGGTGTTCGTCATCCGCGACGGCCGAGCCCAGTCAGCCTGCATGTTTGAACTCGACGACGAAGAAGCGGCGTTCGCCTACGCGGAGGAACGGACGCGCCCTGCCGACGGCGACTAGCGTGGAGAGATGACCACACCGGCTCCCAAACTGCAGCTGACCGACGACGAGTGGCGCCAGAAGCTCAGCCCCGAAGAGTTCCACGTGCTGCGCCAGGCGGGCACCGAACGTCCGTTCACCGGCGAATACACCGACACCAAGACCGAAGGTGTCTACCAGTGCCGGGCCTGCGGCACCGAGCTCTTCCGCAGCACCGAGAAGTTCGAATCACACTGCGGGTGGCCGTCGTTCTTCGATCCGGCCGACTCCGACGCCGTCATCCTGCGACCGGACGACTCGCTGGGCATGCGCCGCGTCGAAGTGCTGTGCGCCAACTGCCACAGCCATCTCGGCCACGTCTTCGAAGGCGAGGGCTACCCGACGCCGACCGACCAGCGCTACTGCATCAACTCGATCTCGCTGCGGCTGGTGCCGAAAAGCTGATCGCCGAGCGTGCGCTGGTTGCGAAAATCAGGTCGAGATTTCGCAATGGCCGCACGCTCGGCGCAAAAATTAGGCCGCGTAGACGGCAAACTCCGCGCGGTCCTCGGTGTCGGCGACGCACTGAAAAAGCAACGGCGCGGTCATCGCGTTACCGGAATAACAGGTGAACGGGCCGATCACCTGGTACTTGTCG
>NZ_LZKP01000201.1 GCF_001672895.1 Mycobacterium sp. E740 | reverse complement strand
TGCGCCGAAATAGCATTCCTGGTTGCTATGCAGGCAATTTCACAGCCATACCTTCTCTTTGGCGTGCCCGCCACGCGTCTTCGACCCGCGCAAGAATGTCGGTTGGGCGGTCCTCCGCTATCACCTTCACGTGCAACCAGCCGATGCTGAGCAGCCTCCGGAGGCGTCGTTCATCCCAGACGTACTGATCCCGATCCTTGCGGTGCTGGTCGCCGTCGTATTCGACGGCGATTTTCATTTCGCGCCAGCCCATGTCCAAGAAGGCGAATTCGTTTCCCCAGTCATCGACGACAGGGATCTGGGTGTGCGGCTTCGGGTATCCGGCGTCGATGAGCAGCAAGCGCAGCCAACTCTCCTTCGGCGATTGAGCGCCGCCGTCCATCAACTCGATGGCTTCGCGGAAGCCTCGCACGCCGCGCGCACCGCGATATCGCTCTGCCAGCCGTACGACTTCGTCGGTAGTCAGACCCGTCTTCCGTGCGAGCGCGTCCAGATGAATGACCGCTTGTGTTAGCGGGAGGTGACGTCCGAGATCGAATGCCGTACGGCTCGGCGTCGCGAGCGACATGCCGTCCACGATCACTACTTCGTCGGTCGAAATTCGCTCGCGCCTGGTGATGATGCCTTTCGGGTGGTGGTTGTTCGTCCAGATGAGTTCGACGGGGTCCGAGTCGGCCACCCATTGCGCGCCGTGTAGCGCCGCCGCCGCGCGGCCGGTGATCACGCCGCGACGTCGTGCCCAAAGGTATGCCGCCTCGGCCTTGACCGGCATCGTCAACTCGAGACCTCGGGGAAGATAGACGTCGGGAAAGATCGTCCGGTAGTTCCAGCGGAGATCGCCTCGCGAAATCCGTCCTGCAGCGACGGCCTCAGAACCGATCAGCGCTTCCCCCACCTGTCCGATCATCGACCACTTCGCGCTCGCCTCCGCGAATGAGAAGCGGTGGCTGTGGATAACGTCGATCAGCAACCAGGAATGCTATTTCGGCGCA
>NZ_LZKP01000200.1 GCF_001672895.1 Mycobacterium sp. E740 | reverse complement strand
CCAGAACCGGGTCGTGAGGCCGCCCTCGATGAGGATGACCGCCAGCGCCACGGTGCCCAGGTGGTCGGCCAGCAGGTAGTTGTCGAACTCCAACCCGAGTCCGTCCTCGCCCACGATGACGCCGACGCCGAGAAAGAGCAGCAGGCTGGGCAGCCCGACGCGGGTGGCCGCCCTGGTGGCGACGATGCTGGCCAGTAGCACCACGCCAGCGAGCAGCAGTATCAGATACAGCTGCTGCAAGGTCATTTCATTCCCGTCCCGGACAGGCGTGGGTGGTGAGTGCAGTAAACACCTACCACGGCGCACGGGTCGGTCGTCGAACCCGGTAGCCGCGCGGAATGTGGTCCGCATCAGTCACTATGAAGCTGTGTTCCGGGGTTGGAGGCGGCCGTACGGCGCGTTGCAGCGCGCCGAGGAGCGTCCGATGATGCGGATCGGCATCGCCGGCGCGGGGGCCGTCGGCCGTTCCGTGGCCCAGGAGCTGCTGGACTACGGCCACAAGGTACTGCTGATCGAGCACGACGCCCGCCATTACGAACCGCATACCGTTCCCGCCGCGGAGTGGCTGCTCGCCGACGCCTGCGAGATCTCTGCGCTCGAGGAGTCCGGGCTGCAGATGTGCGACGTGATGATCGCGGCGACGGGGGACGACAAGGTCAACCTCGCCGCGTCGCTGCTGGCCAAGACCGAGTTCGCCGTGGCGCGGGTGGTGGCGCGTGTCAACGACCTGCGCAACGAGTGGTTGTTCACCGAAGCCTGGGGGGTAGATGTCGCGGTGTCGGCGCCGAGCGCTCTGGTCGCGGCGATCGAGGGCGCGATCGACATCGGCCACGTCGTACGGTTGATGCAGCTGCGCCACGGCCAGGTCAGCCTGGCGAAATTGACTCTGCCGCAAGGTGATTCATTGGTCGGCCAGCAGATGCGAGACCTACCGCTGCCGGAGAACACCGTGCTGGCCATCGTCATCCGCGAGAGCGGCCTCGTGCTGCCGCAGCCCGACGACGTGCTCGAGGCAGGTGACGAGATGCTCTTCCTGGTGGGCGGGGCCACGCACAACGAGGTCAGCGCGCTCGTGCACGGGGCGACCGGACCGCTGCGCTGATTGGCAGACTGGAGGAATGGACCCCGTCGTCGCCCTCCGGCAGATCGCCTATTACAAGGACCGAGCGCGTGAGGACCCGCGCCGGGTGATGGCCTACCGCAATGCCGCCGACGTGGTCGAAGCCCTCTCCGAGGCAGACCGCGACCGCCACGGCACGGCGAACAGCTGGCAGTCGCTGCCCGGTATCGGACCCAAGACCGCGAAGGTCATCGCGCAGGCGTGGGCCGGCCGCGAACCCGACGTGCTGGCCGAACTGCGGGCCAGCGCGAAGGATCTCGGAGGAGGCGACATTCGTGCCGCGCTGCGCGGAGATCTGCATGTGCACTCGAACTGGTCGGACGGCTCCGCCCCGATCGAGGAGATGATGCTCGCGGCAAGGGATCTGGGTCATGAGTACTGCGCGTTGACCGATCATTCGCCGCGACTCAAGATCGCCAACGGGCTGTCGCCGGACCGGTTGCGCAAGCAACTCGACGTGATCGACGAAATACAGGAGGTGGTCGCGCCGCTGCGGATCCTCAGCGGTATCGAGGTCGACATCCTCGAGGACGGCTCGCTCGACCAAGAGGATGACCTCCTCGAACGACTGGATGTCGTTGTCGCCAGCGTGCATTCGAAGCTGGCGATGGACGCGCCATCGATGACGCGGCGCATGCTCAAGGCGGTCGCAAACCCGCACACCGATGTGCTCGGGCACTGCACCGGCCGGCTGGTCAGCGGCGGGCGCGGTATCCGGCCGGAGTCGAAGTTCGATGCCGAGAAGGTATTCACAGCCTGCCGCGACAACGGCACCGCGGTCGAGATCAACTCCCGACCGGAGCGGCGCGATCCGCCGACGCGGTTGCTCGACCTCGCGTTGGAGATCGGCTGCCTGTTCTCGATCGACACCGACTCGCACGCGCCGGGACAGTTGGAGTTCCTGGGTTACGGAGCGCAGCGGGCGTTGGACGCCGAGGTGCCCGTCGATCGCATCGTCAACACTTGGCCTGCGGACGATCTCTTGGCGTGGACGGCTCAGTCGGGTAGCTGAAACGGCCGAAGCGGGTACACCTCCCAAGACCAGGTAGGTGACGGCGCGACGGAGTGCATAGTGAGGCAATCGATCGAAGACGCGGTGACGGCCCTCAGCCAGCGTGTGGCTGGGTTGGCTATCGCGGCGGGAACGACGACCGGCCGCCTCGTGCGCCGGGTCCGGGAGATGGCCGAGGACATGGCCGAGCAAGTAGGGGTAGCACCGGCGAAGAAGGCGCCTGCTGTCACGGAGGTCCCGGCCAAGCAGGTGCCTGCCAAGAAGGCAACGGCCAAGAAGACGCCCGCCGGGAAGGCAACGGCCAAGAAAGCAGCAGCCAAGAAGGCACCGGCCAAGAAAGCAGCAGCCAAGAAAGCAACGGCCAAGAAGGCCGCAAAGAAGGCTCCGCAGAAGAAGGCAGCGGCCAAGAAAGCCCAACGACGCAAATAGCCGTCGATCAGTCCGGCAGCTGAGGCATCTCGAGGCCGGGGTCGCGGCCCAGTAATACACCGCGGGTGAGCGCCATGTTGCCGTAGCGCTCGCGAACCCGGTCGACCGCTGCGTCGACGGCCGTGGTGTCGTGCGAGTGCTCGAACGGCAACTCGAGCTGCTGTGCGCCGTCGCGGTCGATGTTGGACACCGCAAACCCGACGAGCGTGAGGCCGCGTTCGGCGATGAGCGGCGCGGCGGCGGCGACGAGTCCGCGTGCGGCGTGCAGGATCGCCTCGGTCGACGCGGTCGCCTTCGGCATGGTGTGCGACCGGGTGGCCCGGCCGAAATCGTCGAACCGCAGCCGCAGCACCACCGTGCGGCCGGTGCGGCCCGCGTTGCGCATGCGCCGGGTGATCCGGTCGATCAGGTTGACGACGACCGCGTCGATGTCCGCCGCTGACATCGTGTTGCCCCGCCGGCCCAGCGCGCGCTGCGCGCCGACCGAGCGCCGGCGTACCCCGGTGACCACCCGCCGCCGATCGATGTTGTGCGACAAGGCGAACAATCGACAGCCCATCGCGCCACCGACCATCGAGCCGAGCGCGGACTCGCTCAGCTCGGCGACGTCGGCGACGGTTTCTATGCCGTGTGCCTGCAGCTTCTCCGCTGTCTTCGCGCCGACACCCCAAAGTCGCCGCACGGGCAGCGGATACAGGAACGCCAACTCCCGGTCCGGCGGAACGAGCAGGAGCCCGTCGGGCTTGGCCTCCTGGCTGGCGACCTTCGCCAGGAATTTCGTGCGCGCGATGCCAACGGTGATGGGTAGGCCCACGCGATCGCGCACCTGCGCGCGCAACCGGGCGGCGATCTCGACCGGTGTTCCCGACACCCGCCACAGCCCGGACACATCGAGAAACGCTTCGTCGACGGACAGCGGTTCGACCACCGGTGTGGTGTCGTGGAAGACCTCGAAGACTGCCCTGCTGGCCTGTGAATAGGCAGACATGCGGGGCGGCACGACGACCGCGTGCGGACAGAGGCGGCGCGCCTCGCGGCCACCCATCGCGGTGCGGACGCCATAAGCCTTGGCCTCGTAGCTGGCCGCCAGCACGACGCCACCGCCGACGATCACCGGACGTCCGCGCAGCGCCGGGTCGTCGCGCTGCTCAACCGAGGCGTAGAACGAGTCCAGGTCGGCGTGCAGGATGCTCGCGGCTCGGGACACGAACATATGTTCGCACCGAGGTGTGACTCAGGGAAGCGCGTCGCCGTAGATGCTGGTGACCCAGATGTGGGCCAGGGTGTCGACGAGTTGCGCCGAGTCGACGGCGGGTTGCTCGGTGGCGAAGGCCGCGAGCATCGTGCGCTCGTTCATCAGGTTCAGCGACGTGGCGAGATCCTGGGCCGGGATGGTCTCGGGGGCTGCGCCGCAGGCGCGTTCGGTCTCGATCGACGCGGTGGTGTGATCGATCCACTTCTGCATGAAGCGCGACCACAATGTGCGTACCTCGGCGTTCGTCGGGCGTGCCGCGGCGCCGGCGAGCGTGACGGCGCGGTGTGAGCCAAAGGTGCTGAAGAGGGCGTTAATCGCCTTCCACACGCCGGCGGGTTCGACGGCGGTGTCCAGACCGCCCATCGCGGCGTCGGCGTTGCCGTCGGCCTCGTTGATCACCTGCTCGACGAGTGCGAGCAGCACCGCGTCCTTGGACGGGAAGTAGAAGTAGAACGTCGGACGGGAGATACCGGCGCCCTTGGCGAGGTCGTCGACCGAGATGTCGGCCAGCGGACGGACCTCCAGAAGGCCCTCCAGTGTCGAGAGAATCGCCTGCTCACGGTCGTCGCCGGATGGCCGCGAGCTGCGACGGGCCCGCGAGCCGCGGGATTGGCTGACAGTGGTCACGTTCGCTTACTTTACACGCTGTCGAATTTATCGACACACTGTTGACTGACTCGACATGCCGTTGATACGCTGCCGTACCATGACCGAACACCTCGACGTCGTCATCGTGGGAGCCGGTATCTCCGGCATCAGCGCCGCCTGGCATCTGCAGGACCGCTGCCCGACCAAGAGCTATGCGATCCTGGAGCGCCGCGACAACCTCGGCGGCACCTGGGACTTGTTCAAATACCCGGGCATCCGATCGGACTCCGACATGTTCACCCTTGGCTTCCGGTTCAAGCCGTGGACGTCGGAGAAGGCGATCGCCGACGGGCCGTCGATCATGGCCTACCTCAAGGACACGGTCGCCGAGTACGGCATCGACAAGCACATCCGCTACGGCCACAAGGTGGTCAGCGCGGACTGGTCCGACGATGACAACCGGTGGACCGTGCGGGTCGAACGCGACGGTGAGGAAACCGAGATCACCGCGTCGTTCCTGTTCGCCGCGAGTGGCTACTACAACTACGACGAGGGCTACACCCCCGAGTTCGTCGGCCGCGACGACTTCGAGGGCACGATCATCCACCCGCAGCACTGGCCCGAGGATCTCGACTACGCGGGCAAGCGGATCGTCGTGATCGGCAGCGGCGCCACCGCCGTCACGCTGATCCCGGCGCTGGCGAATTCGGGTGCCGGCCACGTGACGATGCTGCAGCGCTCGCCGACGTACATCGGCGCGCTGCCGGATGTGGACCCGTTCACGGTCCAGACCAACAAGACGCTGCCGGAGAAGCCGGCGTACGTGCTGAACCGGTGGAAGAGCATCCTCTTCCAGTCCGCGCAGTACCAGATCAGCAGGCGCTTCCCGCAGTTCATGCGCAAGCAGCTGATGACGATGGCCAAGCGCCGGCTGCCCGAGGGTTACGACGTGCAGAAGCATTTCGGCCCGCGATACAACCCCTGGGACGAGCGACTTTGCCTGGCGCCCAATGGCGATCTGTTCAAGACCATTCGCCACGGCAAGGCCGACGTCGTCACCGACACCATCGAGCGGTTCACCAAGACCGGTATCAAGCTCGCGTCGGGCGAGGAGCTGGCCGCCGACATCATCGTCACCGCAACGGGTTTGAACCTGCAGCTGTTCGGTGGCGCGGCGATCATGCGCAACGGCACGCCGATCGATCTCCACGAGACGATGGCCTTCAAGGGCATGATGCTCACCCACATGCCGAACCTGGCGTTCACGATCGGCTACACGAACGCGTCGTGGACGCTGAAGGCCGACCTGGTGTCCGAGTTCTTTTGCCGAGTCCTGAACTACATGGACGCCAACGGTTTCGACACCGTCGAGCCGCAGCATCCGGGCAACAGCGTCGACGAGCGTCCGCTGATGGACTTCACGCCCGGCTACGTGCTGCGTGCACTGGACTACCTGCCCAAGGCCGGACATGTTGCGCCGTGGCGCCTCAAGCAGAACTACCTGCTGGATCTGCGGTTGATCCGCCGGGGCAAGGTCGAAGACGACGCGCTGAAGTTCACCAAGCACCGTGCAGCGGTGACGGCTTCGGTCTAGCTCCCAGCTAGTCGAAGTCCGGCGGGTCGACGTCGCTCCCCTGCAGCCGGAGAAGCTCCTCCGGACGGTGTATGCGGTTGACCTGTGGCGGTGAGGCGCTGCTGGACCACGCCAGTCGTCCGGCCTCGGTGATCGTCGTCGCGTAGTGGCCGCCGGTTGCGAGCTTGTGGTCGGCCCCGCACGCGAAGAACAGGTGATCGGCATCGGTCGGCCCGCCCATCGCCCAGTCGGGGCTGTGGTGGACCTCGCTGTGATAGCCGGGTGCGGTGCAGTTCGGCCGGGTGCAGCCACCGTCGCGCGCGTAGCAGATGATGCGCTGATCTGCGGTGGCCACCCGTTTCTGGCGCGCGAGGTAAAGCGGGCGGTCACTGTGATCGTCGAAGACCGCCAGATAGTGGATCGCATCACTGGCCATCCGGATCAGGTCACGCATCGGCAGCGCGGTGTTACCGCCCGTGCGGGCCGGCGCAGGCATCGGGACGGTGGCGTCGCTCACCGCGTGAGCAGCCTGGTTGAGTTCAGCCAGCGTGGTGCGCGCGATCACGGTCACCGCATGGCCGCGGTGCCGGCCCAGTTCGCCTGAGGCGATTCCAGCCTTGAGACCCAGTTTGATGCCGTCGTGGCAGCGCTGAGCCATACTGCGGTCGTCCCGGACCTCCTCGGACGTGCCGTCGGGCAGATGGCGACCCGGCCGCACCGCCGCGGAGGCGGCCTCCACATAGCCGCGAGTTTCCGGGTCGATCCAGCCGTGGAGCCGCGACATCCCGTCGCGCTCTTGCGGTCCCAGCGTGACGCCGCGACGGCGCTCGCGGTCCTTCTCGTCGTAATCGCCATCGGGATTGAAGATCGCGTCGATCATCTTGGCCGCAACCGTGACGATGTCGGCGTCACTCTTGATCGCCTCACGCACCAGGCTGGCTTCGACATCGTCGCGCTCGGTAACGGACACGCATGAGGGCAGCTTGTCCATCGCTTTGGTGATCGCCTTGAGATGGTCTTCGCCGATCTTCCCGTCAGCCACTGCGGTGGCCACATGCGCAAGTTCGGCCGGCAGCGGCGGGCCACTGATCTGGCGGCGCGGGCATAACCGCGCGGCCACCTTCATCCGGCGCTTGATCTCGTTGGGTGGGATGCGCAGCCGCGCCCACAGCCGGTCGATCACCGTCGGTCCCATCGTGGACCCGTCGGGCGGGCCGGCGAGCTGGCCGAACACCCGGTACATCAACCCCCGGTTGCTGCGCTCCTGCGACTCGAGCCGCTCGGCCATCTCGAGTCGAAAGTCGGTGCCTACCTCATCGGAAGACAGTGCACGCATCTGGGCATGGGCGTCATCGATCTGGTCCAGCAACACGGAGAACTGCTCCCGCGCCGCCGCTCCGGTGATGAATTCGCCCATGCCGCAACGGTATCGAACACATGTGCCAAATCAGGCACCGCACGGCTTCCGACGAGCGATCTGTGGATCAATCCGCGCTTGGGGACAACCGAGCTCACCCGCGGCATATCGCGACCAAGATGTCGGAGACATGTGATAGGCGCGCGACAATCAAGCACGCCGAGTGACGGGTCTGTGCGCTACGGTCCGGTGACGACGATGCCGTCGTCGTCGCTGTAGAGGATGTCGCCGGGCGTGAACACGACGCCACCGAATTCGACGGGCCGATCTCTTTCGCCTGCACCGGTTTTGGTGCTCTTGCGCGGGTTCGTGCCGAGGGCTTTGATGCCGATGTCCAGGGTGCGCAACGTCGCGGAATCGCGGACGGCCCCGTTGATAACCAGGCCGACCCAGCCGTTGTCGACACCGAGGCCGGCGATGACGTCGCCGACCAGAGCCGTGTGCAACGAGCCGTCGCCGTCGATGACGAGCACGCCACCGTTACCCGGCTCGGAGAGCACGGATTTGAGCAACGCGTTGTCCTGGAAGCACTTGACCGTGGTGATGGGTCCGGCGAAGTCGGAGCGGCCGCCGAACTGCCGCAGTTGCAGATCGCAACTGCGGACGTCAGGGCCGATGTCGTCGACGAGGTCAGCGGTGGGACGCGGTTCGATGCTCACCGCTCGATGCTAGCGATCGGCCCGGTGAGCAGTGCGGGCCGTTAGGGATTCGGCATCCCTGGTGTTAATGCTCCCGGCACCCCCGGTGTTATCGCTTCGGGTGATCCTGGTGCGAACGGTGTTGATCCAAGTGCGGGGGGTGGTCCGGTGACTCTCGGCGGTTCCCCTGGTTCTTCACCCGGCGGAATCCCCTCAGTCGGCAGAACCGGTGCACTCCAAAAACCGTTCGGCGCCATGTGGTCTCTGCAGAAATTCGTAGAGTTCATCACCACCATGTATTGCCGCCACAATCCTGGCGGGTTGGGTGCCGGCGCCATCGCGCCGTCTGGGCAGCGCCACGTACAACTGAGACCGCCGACACCGGCACCGCCGATCCCGCCGCTGATGCCGTTGTTGGATGCGCCGAGAATGCCGTTGACGCCAAAACCACCTGCCTCGCAATGCATATGCGACCCGTTGATCTCAGTCGGGTAGTCGCAGAAGCCGCCTTGTGAGAACAACGCGCCGCCACCGGACCCAACGCCCGGATACGGGCAGAGGTCGGCGTGTGCTGATCCAGCCGGGACAAATATCGACGCACAGAAGGCGAAGGATGCTACAAAGCCGGAAGTGAGGATCTTCTCCATCTCAGTGCTCATAGTTCCCTTCTTGTCCAGGTAGCAGGGGGCTCCAAGTTCGGTGGTCGGGCTCGAAGTCAGGGCTGCCCGCCAGTCGCGGGTCGATGTTGCTCAGCGCGTAGGAGATCGCCTCGTCCATGCTCATGGCCGCCCCCTGCTCGCGGAGCTCTCGCCTGCGCTCCTCGCCGAGCGCGGCGGTGACCAGATCACCGGCCTCGCGAAGAGCATTGAGAGCGAAGTTGACGTCTGCACCGGCGTGCGTGGCGCCTTGCGGCACAGAGTTCACGGGGCTGGCTTGCGCGTATGCCGCGTAGGCCGCGCCCCTCAGCACACCCGCCACCTCGGGCATCTCTTCAGCCAGCGCCCTGGCGCAAAGTCCGAGACACGGGGCGCTCTGCATCAGGGCCACACTCCATCGCCACAGCTTCATGGTCTGCACGGACAGCATGAGCGTTCTACGCCAATCACGAAGCCGGCCGGCGACGAGCGTGGCCGTGAGGATGCCCGACGCCACCTCCTCGTCGGGCACACTCGCCAGCTCGATACTTTCCTCTAGGACAGCTCTGGATCTGGCAGGGTCGCGCTCGACGAGAGCCAATGCCAGCGCATTGAGCGTCAAGATGAGGGCGGCGGGCATTCCCGAACGTCGCGCCAAAGCGACAGCTTGCTCGGCCCGTGCAATCGCTGCTGACTCCGTGCCCACGCCTCCCAGCAAGCCGGAGGTGACGCCATACGCGAGGAATATGCCGGCGAGGCCGGTGTATCCGTCGGCGTCGGCGAATTCGGCGGCGCGGGTATACGCCGAAACTGCTCCGGAATAGTCGCCGCCAGCCAGCGCGGCCTGTGCCTGCAGACTGGCGATGTCCATCTCAATCCGATGGCCGTGATCCGAGACAGCCAGACTCTGCTCGGCTTCCCTTGCCCGGCGGCAGAATTCGAAAGTCGCATCCCAATCGCCGGTGGCCTGCGTGGTATACGCGGCCACCAGCAACACAAGCGGATATCCGGGCTCCTTGTCTGCTCCCGGTAAATCGACCACCGGCAAGACCGGCAGCATCAGCACTTGACCTGTCGGTCCTTCGGCCTTCTCCTGATGAGGCTGGCTCGCGATGAGACGCACCGCCTGTTTGGCGTCGCCCGCGTCGATGGCGTTGGTGAGTGCGGTTCGCGTGTTGTCGATTTCGGCCCTCACCCGTCGGGCCCACTCGAGTTGTTCGGGGCCGTAGTAATGCTGGTTCGCGCGCACAGACAGGTCGGCATAGAAGCGCGCGTGCCGAATGCGCAGAGTTTCCGTCTCGCCGAAGGCGGCGAGCCGTTCCTCGCTGTACTGGCGAATGGTCTCGAGCAGTCGATACCGCGTGCCGTGGCCACCGTCCTCGGCTATGAGGAGGGAACGTGCGACGAGATTCGCGACCAAATCCATGATCGCCTCGGGCGCAACGGGATCCCCGCTACAGATTTCCTCTGCTGCTGTCAGTGTGCAGCCTCCCGGGAACACCGACAGCCGTGCGAGGAGCCGCTGCTCGGCGCGGTCGAGCAGTTCGTAGGACCAGTCGATTGCGGCGCGCAGCGTCGCATGGCGCTCCACTGCGCCACGTCGCGCACCTGCCAGCACCTGGAAGCGACGGTCGAGACGCTCGACGAGTTCAGCCGGGCTCATCGCGATGACTCGGGCGGCAGCCAACTCGATAGCGAGTGGAACACCGTCCAAGCGTTGGCACGCTTCCACCACGGCACGCTCGTTGCTGCGCGTCAAAGCGAAGTCCGACTTGACTTGTCGGGCGCGTTCGACGAAGAGACTCACCGCGTCGGTCTGCGAAAGTCGGCGAATGTCGTCACCGGGCTGGCCGACCGCGAGCGGCGCCAAAGCGATGAGTTGTTCGCCTTCGATGGCCATTCCTTCGCGGCTCGTCGCCAACACGACCACTCCAGGGCAGCCGCGTTCGATACGGCCCACGAGCCGAGCCAGCGCGCCCAGCACGTGCTCGCAATTGTCCAGTAGAAGTAGCAGATGCTTGTGTCCCAGCATGTCGAGGAGAGAGTCGTCCAATGTCTGGCCGGCGGAATTGACGACGCCGAACACCGCCGCGACCGCCGCGGCGACACCTTCGGCGTCGCGAACAGGCGCAAGTTCGACCAGCCAAACGCCGTCGCGGTAGTCCGGCAACAGATCTGCGGCGACTTGTAAAGCCAAGCGCGTCTTGCCCACACCGCCCACCCCGGTGATCGTCACCACGCGCGATGCGCCAAGCGCATTCGAGACGCGCGCGACGTCTGTCTCCCGCCCGATGAACGAACTGATCTGTGCGGGAAGGTTTCCGGGGAAAGAATCCAGTGTCCGAAGCGGTGGAAAGCTGCTGGGACTCTCGCCGTGTATCAGCTGGAAGATCCGCATCGGCCGGCCCAGGTCACGCAGTCGGTGTTCGCCTAGGTCGGAGAGTACGCACCCATCCGGAAGATGGCCACGCACCAAGACTTCGGTGGCTCCGGACACCAAGGTCTGGCCGCCATGGGCTGCCGTCATCAACCGCGAACAACGGTTGATCGGCAAGCTGGCATAACCGGTGTCATCGACAATCGCTGCCTCGTCGGTGTGCAGACCGATCCGGGCCCGCAATGGTTGTGCAGTCGGCCAGCTTTCGGCAGCCAGCGCATGCTGGAACGCTGCAGCTGCCGTCACCGCGTCCTTGGCGGTCGCGAACGCCGCCGCCATCCCGTCGCCCATGCGCGCGAATACATGACCGCGATGAGCCGCAATTAGCTTCTCCAACAGTTCGTCGTGGCACACCATCGCGGCCTTCATCGCCTCGGGATTCTGTTCCCACAGCCGCGTGGACCCTTCGAGGTCGGTCAACAGGAACGTGACCGTGCCGGATGGTGGCGAAGCGGTCATGGTTTGGCCGCCCAACTGAACACGCTCATACCCGTTGTGTACCGAGGGTCGATGTGATTGAGGGCATAGGAAACGGCTTCATCCATGGTCATCACCGCACCGGCAGTGCGTAATTCGCGGCGGCGGTCATCACCCGCGCAGCAGCGACGAGCTCACCGGTTTCCCGTAATGCCGCAAGGACGAAATTGTTGTCGGCATGCATACGGCTGGAACCGCCCTCCGGGCTCGCCCGCTGGAAGGTGGCATAGGCCGCACCGCGCAAAATGCCTGCGACTTCCGGTTCGTCTTGTGCCAGCGCCCGAGCGCACTCCGCCAGGCAAATCGCGGCCCACAGCGGCGACATGTCCCAACGCCAGACATGCATCGCGCGAGCGGCCAGATTCAGCGTCAGTGACCAGTCCCGGAGCCGGCCGGCAACCATGCAGGCGGTGACGAAACTGCCGGACACATCGTCGGTATGCCAGTCGCCCCGCTCGATGCTTTCTCTAAGCGCAGCTCTTGCCCGCACGGGGTCGCGCTCCGCGAGGGCCAGGGCGAGGGCGTTGAGGCTCTGCACAATTGAGCCCGGCATACCGGATCGGCGGGCAAGGGCAACGGATTCCTGGGCTTCTGCGAGAGCTTGCTGCGCGCCAATCCCGCCCAGGAGTCTTGCGTTGACGCCGTAGGCAAGATAAGTCGCTGCGACACCGGGGTATCCGTCGGCTCGAGCCACATCCGCAGCGCGTGTGTACCCGGCAACTGCCGCCGCATAGTCACCGGCCGACAACGACACCATCGCACGCAGGCTCCACGCGTCCATCTCGATCCGAGGACCGCCCGAAGCGGTCACTCGATCACGGTCGGTTGCCAACGCCTTCTCGCACAGATCCATTGCCAACGCGTAGTTACTATCGCTGTAGAAGGCTTGATAGGCGGCAACCATCAACACCCGCGGGTATCCGGGACTTTCGAGAGCGCCGTCAAGCTCGAGCACGCGATAGACCGGGTCCATCAGGACCGTGCCGACAGGCATGGCACCCTGGCCGTGGCGATTCGGGTGGTTGGCGACCAGCTGGACAGCCAGAGCGCCGTTGTCCGTCTCGATGGCGGTGTTGAGCGCCAGCCGCACGTTGTCCCGGTCGAGGTTCAACCGGCCTGCCCAAGACAACTGCTCGGTGCCATAGGAGCGTTCGGCGGCCACCGTCAACAACTCTGCGTAGAACCGCCCATGCGATGCCAGGAGTTTCTCGAACTCACCCCGTTCGGCCAGCCGCTCTTCGCCGTACTGGCGGATCGTTTCCAACATGCGGTACCGGGTACCGACACCGCGGTCCTCGGCGACCACAAGAGATCGCGCCACCAGACCACTGACGAGATCCACAATCGCTTCACGATCGACGGGGTCACCGCCGCAGACGGCCTCGATCGCTTCGAGCGTGCATCCTCCAGAGAACACGGCCAGCCGCGAAAGTAGGCACTGCTCCGCCTCATTGAGCAGATCGTATGACCAGTCCATTGCTGCGCGAAGCGTCGTATGCCGTTCGACCGCACCCCGGCGCCCGTCGGCGAGCAATTGGAATCGGCGATCGAGTCGCTGTAAGAGTTCGTGTGGAGTCAGTGCGATGACTCGGGCAGCGGCGAGCTCGATGGCCAGCGGGACGCCGTCGAGGCGTTGACAGATCTCGGCCACGGCCGCGGCATTGCTCTGCGTAAGTGCGAAGTCGGCGTTGATGTTTCGGGCTCGCTCGACGAACAATCTCACCGCATCGGTGCGCACGAGGGCGCTGACAGAATCTGCCGATTCGCCTGATGCAAGGGGAGGCAACGCAATCAATTGCTCCCCACTGACAGCTATGCCTTCTCGGCTGGTAGCCAAGACCGCCACACCAGGGCACTGCCGTTCGATGCGCGAAACCACCCGGGCCACCGAGCTCAACAGATGCTCGCAGTTGTCCAATACGACAAGCAATTCCTTGTCCGCCAACATCTCGAGGAGGGAGTCCTCGAGCGCCGGACCGCCGCTGCTCACACGGAAGGCTGCTGCTACCACGGGCACCAGACCGTCGGGATCGCGAAGTGGCGCGAGCTCGATCAGCCACGCTCCATCCCGATAGCGCGGCAGGATCTCGGCCGCGGCCTGGAGCGCCAAGCGAGTCTTACCCACGCCTCCCGGCCCGGTTATCGTCACCACCGCCGATCCGGCCAACGCGGCGATGACCGCAGCCACTTCGGTTTTTCTACCGATGAACGAGGTGACCTGAGGCGGCAGATTCCCGGGAAACGAGTCCAGGCTTCGAAGCGGAGGAAAATCGTTGCGGTGGTCGGACTTTGCGAGTTCGTATATCTGCATCGGTTGGCCGAGGTCACGCAGGCGGTGTCGGCCCAGGCTCCTCACTTCGACACCAGTTGGAACCGCGTCGCGCAACAGCATTTCCGTCGCGCCCGACATCACGATCTGCCCGCCGTGGGCGGCCGCCATCAACCGGGCGCATCGGTTGATCGGCAGGTTCGCATAGCCGCTGTCGTCGACGATGACCGCCTCTGCGGTGTGGAGGCCGATCCGTGCCCGCAACGGGCCGGGCGTTTGCCAAACCTGTTCGGCGAGAGACTGAGCGAACGTCAGGGCAGCACACACAGCATCGCCGGCTGATGCGAAGGCTGTGGCCATGCCATCGCCCATCCGCGAGAAGATATAGCCGCGGTGCGATGCGACGGCCATCTCCAACAGTTCGTCGTGACGAACCATCGCGGCCTTCATCGCCTCGGGATCCCGCTCCCAAAGCCGCGTGGACCCTTCAAGGTCGGTGAGGAGAAACGTCACCGTGCCTGACGGCGGTTTTTCGGCCATCGCCCACCCCACTGACATTCCTTGCAGGAGTCAGCGTAGAACCGGAATCAGATCAGCGCGGCAGACTTGGCGTCAGTCGTCGCTGTTGCGGCGAATCAGGAGCACTACGAGAATCGCCAGCACCCCGGCCGCGATCGCTGCGGCGACCGGCAGCCGTGACGGCTCGGGCCCAACCAACGGCACCGGAGCCGACCCGGATACTGGATTGGTCGCGCTGGCTACCGTCGACTTCGCCTGCGCGGCAGTCACTTTCGCCGCAGATTCCAGGCTGTTGTCGACCTCGACCGCGGGCGCCTGCTTTGCCGGCGCTGCTTTCTTGGCAGGGGCCGCCTTGGCAGGGGCCTCCTCGGCAGGGGCCGCCTTGGCAGGGGCCGCCTTGGCCGGGGCATCGTCCACCTTCTTCGCCGGCGGTGCTTTCTTCGCCGGCGCGGCCTTCTTCGCTGCTTTCTTCGCGGCCTTCTTGGCGGGCGCTTTCTTCGCTGCTGCCTTCTTGGCCGGTGCCTTCTTCGCCGGGGTCTTCGCCGCCGGCGCAGTCGCGGCTGACGGAGGCGTGTCCCGGACCGGAGGTATCAACGGGTCCGCGGAGATGCTCGCCGACTCCCCGGCAGCAGGCTGCGGGGTCGACTGATCCGCCGGTGGTGAGCCTTGCGGCTGTTCGTCGGGCCGGCCCTGGTCTGCCATCGGGCTGCTCCTTTGCAGTGTCTCGTCTCCGCCAGGCTCATCATGCCAGGTCGGGTGTCGCGCGCTAACCGGTGACGGCCAGGGCGGCCGCCAGCGCGAGCGCGACGATCATCAGCGCGGCCTCGACCCGCGACCGGTTTCGCGATACCGCCGCAGAGGCTCGATGCGACCGCGCGGCGGGCAACCACATCGTCCGGTTGCGCCAGCCGAGGACGACGAGTGCGACCGTCACCGCGATCTTGGCCGACAGCACGCGGCCGTATCCCGTGGCATACAACTCGGCCGGCGAGCCGAGCCGCGCAGCTGCTCCGGCTGCCCCGCCGAGTAGCAGCACCAGCACGCACACCAGCGACAGCTGCGAGAAGCGCGGCAGAATCCTGGCCCACTGTCCACGGTGCTCCACGGTCAACACCAATGCGGCCAACGCCCCGCACCACAGTGCGGCAGCCAGGGTGTGAGTGGCCACCGCGAGCCCACCGACGGGGTTCTCCGAGAAATGCCCGGCGAGCTGGCGCGCGACGACGCCGATCGCCGCGACACCGGTCATCGCAACATTCGATGACGCGGACCGCGGCAACAGCAGCCCGCCCACCAGCACCACCGCAGCGGCTGCCGCCGCGAGCACGCCTACCCGGCCCGCCGCTGTGGCCGTCAGGAACTCAAAGGTGGTCCGCGCGCCGAGCCTGGCGACCGGCACCGCGGCGCCTTGAGCGGCGGCTGCGAGCATCCGGACCAGTTCGGCGAGCAGCCACAGCGCCGAGGCGGCCGCTAGCGGCCGAGTCGCCCGGGTGATCAGCTCGCCGCGGTGACGCCCGCCGTCGAGCATCGGTACCACCGTCAAACCCAGCGTGACGACCGCGGCGCAGTCGGCGAGCACCCGCACGGCGGCCACGCTCAGAGATGTGTGTGGATATGCCAACGCCCAGGCCAGCACCGCCGCGGCAGCGGCGACCAGCGCTCCGACTGCGATTATGTTCCGGCGCGTCATCTGCGCCGACGTACCGCCCACAGCACGCCCGCACCGACGATGACGACGGCTCCCACGAAGAACGGCCACACCGGAATCGAGTCGCCGGAGGCCTCGGCCGGGTTGGCCGCCGATGGCCCGGGCGCCCCGGTGCCGGGCACCGTCAACCGGAACGACCAGGACCCGCTGACCACGTGCCCGTCGGTCGACGTCGCGCGGTAGTTCACCGTGTAGGTGCCCGACGTCGGTGTCGGCGACGTTCAACGAAGAGATGCAGCCCCAGTTCGCGGCGATGACCGTCGTCGGACCCGACGGCAATCTGTGGTCGACCGGTGAACCCCACGTCGACGGCGCCGTTCTCAGTGTCGGCGTGCGCCCACTCGG